>JAJQAN010000037.1:0-28114 GCA_021203765.1 Coriobacteriaceae bacterium
CGGGTTCCCAGACCTGCTGCGGGGATGACTGCCTTCACGAAAGACCTCCTAGAGATGCGCGACGACGAGGTCGCCCATCTTCTCCGTTCCGACGATACGTTTTGGATCGGTGTCGTCTGCGGCGATGTCGCCGGTGCGCCAACCCTCGTCGAGGACCGCGGTTATCGCCCGGTTGACGTCGTCTGCCGCATCCTGCATGTCGAAGCTGTAGCGCAGCATGAGTTCGACGGAGAGTATCTGAGCGAGCGGATTGGCGATGCCACGTCCGGCGATGTCGGGGGCAGAACCGTGGCTCGGCTCGTAGAGCGCCGTGCCGTCGCCGAGCGAGGCGGAGGCGAGCATGCCGAGCGAACCGGTGATCTGGGCGGCCTCGTCGGAGAGGATGTCGCCGAACATGTTCTCGGTGACGAGGACGTCGAACTGGGACGGCTCGCGCACGAGCTGCATGGCGGCGTTGTCGACCAGCATGTCGACCAGTTCCACGTCCGGGTAGTCGGCGGCCACGCGGTGGGCGAGCTCACGCCACACGCGGCTTGTCTCGAGCACGTTGGCCTTGTCGATGGAGTGCACCTTGCCAGATCGTTTGCGCGCCGCCTCGAAGGCCTGGCGCAGGATGCGGACGATCTCGTATTCGTTGTAGATGAGGGTGTCGTAGGCCTGCACGCCGGCTGCACCGTCCACACCGGCGCCGTCCACGCCCTCCCTGCGCTCGCGCTTGCCGAAGTAGAGCCCACCGGTGAGCTCGCGCACGATCATGATGTCGACGCCGTCGACGGCCTCGGCCTTGAGGGTGGAGGCGTCCTTGAGGGCGTCGAAGATGACGACCGGACGCAGGTTGGCATAGAGGCCGAGCTCCTTGCGGATGCCGAGGAGCCCCTGTTCGGGACGGGGCGCATCCGGGTCGGTCGTATCCCACTTGGGACCGCCGACCGATGCGAGCAGCACGGCGTCGGATGCCTTCGCAGCCGCAAGCGTCTCATCCGGCAGCGGCGAGCCGCACTCGTCGATGGCACAGCCGCCGATGAGGGCGCGCTCGTAGTCGAAGGTCGTCCCGTACCTGTCGGCCAGCGCGTCGAGGACCTTGACGGCCTCGGCGATGATCTCCGGCCCGATGCCGTCTCCGGGCAGCAGGCAGATCTTATACGTATCCGCCACCGTCTACCTCCCCTGATCCTTCATCTTGGCCTGCGCGCGCGGCACCAGGCCGCCCGCCTCGATGATCTCCTGGATGAACGGTGGGAAGGGCTGGGCCTGGAAGGTCTGGCCGCTCGTCTCATCCACGATGGTGCCGGTGTCGGCGTCGACCGACACGGTGTCGCCTGCCTTGATGCCGTCGACCGCCTCGGCACATTCCATGATGGGCAGGCCGATGTTGATGGCGTTGCGGTAGAAGATGCGGGCGAAGCTTTTGGCGATGACGCAGGAGATGCCGGCGTTCTTGATGGCGATGGGCGCGTGCTCGCGCGAGGAGCCGCAGCCGAAGTTCTCCTCGGCGACCAGGATGTCGCCGGGCTGCACCTTGGAGGTGAACTCGGCATCCAGATCCTCCAGGCAGTGCTTGGCGAGCTCGGCGGGATCGGAGGTGTTCAGATAACGGGCAGGGATGATGACGTCGGTGTCGATGTCACGTCCGTAGCGATGGGCCGTTCCTTCGAAGTTCATGCGAGGCTCCCCTTCCTATGCCACGTCCGCCGGCACGGCGACATGTCCTGCCACAGCAGATGCGGCTGCGACCGCCGGACTGGCTAGGATGACCTCGGAGTCCGGGTCGCCCATGCGCCCGACGAAGTTGCGGTTGGTGGTCGCGATGGCGCGTTCGCCGGCGGCGAGCACCCCCATGTAGCCGCCCAGGCACGGACCGCAGGTCGGCGTGCTGACGACGCAGTTAGCGTCGAGGAAGATGTCCGTGAGCCCCTCGTCTATGCACTGGCGGTAGACCGTCTGGGTCGCCGGGATGATTATGCAGCGCACGCCCGGGTCGATCACATGTCCTTTGAGGACCTCGGCGGCCTGGCGCATGTCCTCGATGCGCCCGTTGGTGCACGACCCGATGACCGCCTGGTCGATGGCGATATCACCGCATTCGCGTGCCGGTTTGGTGTTGGACGGCAGATGCGGCAGCGCAACCGTCGGCTCGATGTCGGCAGCGTCGATTTCGATGGTGCGCGCATAGTCGGCACCGTCGTCGGAGTGGTATTCCGTATACGGCCGCTCGGCACGTCCGTCGAGGTAGGCACGGGTGATGTCGTCGACCTCGAAGAGCCCGGCCTTGCCGCCGGCCTCGATGGCCATGTTGGAGATGGTGAGGCGGGCCTCCATCGACAGCTGCCCGATGGCGCTGCCGGTAAACTCCATCGCCTGGTAGAGCGCCCCGTCCACCCCGATCTGGCCGATGATGTGCAGGATGACGTCCTTGCCGACCACGCCGGGCGCGAAGGTGCCGTCGATGATAAAGCGGATGGTCTCGGGGACCTTGAACCAGGCCTGCCCGGTCGCAAAGCCCACCCCGGCGTCGGTCGAGCCGACCCCGGTCGAAAAGGCCCCGAGCGCCCCGTAGGTGCAGGTGTGCGAGTCGGCGCCGATGATGAGGTCGCCCGGCACGCTTATGCCCTGTTCGGGCAGGAGCGCATGCTCGATGCCCATGCAGCCGACCTCGAAGTAGTGGGTGATGTCCTGCTCGCGGGCGAAGTCGCGCACCGTCTTGGCCTGTTCGGCCGACTTGATGTCCTTGTTCGGCACGTAGTGGTCGGGCACGAGCACGACGCGCTCCGGATCGAAGACCGTGTCGCTTACCTGCTTGCAGGTCTGTATCGCGATGGGTGCGGTGATGTCGTTGGCGAGCACCAGGTCGAGGTCGCACTCGACCAGCTGGCCGGGAACGACCTCATCGAGGCCCGCATGTGCGGCCAGGATCTTTTCCGCCATGGTCATGGGTTTGGGCATGTCAGACCTGCGCCTCCTCGATGATCTTGCAGAACTCGTCGAGCGGCATCGACCCCAGATCTCCCTCGCTGCGTTCGCGCACCGAGACCTCGCCGTTTGCGACCTCCTTGTCGCCGACGACGAGCATGTAGGGAATCTTCTGCTCCTGGGACTTGGCGATCTTGACGCGCATCGGCTCGTTGTGGTCGTAGACCTCGACGCGCCCGCCGACGGCCTTGACCGCCTCGGCGACGTCGCGTGCGGCATCCAGGTGCCTGTCGGCGATGGGGATGACGCAGGCCTGGACCGGAGCGAGCCACAGCGGCAACGCACCGGCGTAGTGTTCGATGAGGATTCCCAAGAAACGCTCGATGGAACCGAAGATGGCCCGGTGCAGCATGTAGGGCCGAGCCTCGGAATTGTCCGCCGTACGATACGTCATCTCGAAGCGTTCGGGCAGGTTGAAGTCGACCTGGATGGTCGAGCACTGCCACAGGCGCCCGATGGCATCCCTGACCTTGATATCGATCTTGGGACCGTAGAAGGCACCGTCCCCTTCGTTGACCTCGTAGGGAAGGTTGCGCCGCTCGAGCGCCTCACGCAGGGCGTCGGTGGCGAGATCCCACATCTCGTCGGTACCGATGGAATCCTCGGGGCGGGTGGAAATCTCGGCCTCGTATTCGAAATCGAAGGTCTTCATGATGTAGTCGGCCAGGTCGATGATGGCACAGACCTCGTCGACGATCTGATCTTCGGTGCAGAAGACATGCGCATCGTCTTGGGTGAAACCGCGCGCCCGCATGAGGCCGTGGACGGCGCCGGACATCTCGTGGCGGTAGACCGTACCGAACTCGAAGTAGCGCAGCGGCAGATCGCGATAGGAGTGGATGTCGTTCTTGTAGAGGATGACATGCCCGGGGCAGTTCATCGGCTTGACGCCGTATTCGACCAGATGCGAGCCGTCCTTCTCCTCGCTCTCGTCGATGTCGAAGAAGTACATGTTGTCGTGGTAGTAGTCGTAGTGCCCGGAGGTCTTCCAGACATCCGCCTTGTAGATGTGCGGGGTGATGACCTCCTCGTAGCCGCGCCGGTAGAGCTCCTTGCGCAACCACTCCTGCATGGTGCGGATGACGACCGCCCCCTTGGGCAGGTAGAGCGGCAGACCGGTGCCCGCCTCGTCGCTCGTCATGTAGATGCCGAGTTCGCGACCCAGCTTGCGATGGTCGCGCTTGCGCGCCTCGTCGAGCAGGTGGAGGTAGTCCTCCAGGTCCTTCTTCTTGAAGAAGGCCGTGCCGTAGAGACGCTGCAGCATCTCGCGGTCCGAGTCGCCCTTCCAGTAGGCGCCAGCGACCCTCATGAGCTTGAAGGCGCCGATCTTGCCCGCGCTCGGGATGTGCGGACCGCGGCACAGATCGACGAAGTCGCCGTGGCGGTAGATGCTGATCTCCTCATCGGCGGGAAGTTCCGCTATGTGCTCGATCTTGAAGCGTTGGTCGGCGAAGATCTCCTCGGCCTGCTTGCGGGTGACGACCTCGCGTACGAACGGCTCGTCGCGCTTGATGATCTCGGCCATCTTGGCCTCGATGGTCTCGAAATCCTCCGAGCTGATGGCATGCGCGACTTCGAAGTCATAGAAGAAGCCGTCGTCGGTCTGCGGACCGAAGGCGATCTGCGCGCCCGGGTACAGGATCTGCACCGCCTCGGCCATGATGTGCGCACAGGAGTGGCGCATGATGCCGAGCGCCTCGGGGGATTTGTCGGTGATGATCTCGACGGCGTCGCCGTCGGAAAGCGGCGTGGTCACGTCGACGGGGGTTCCGTTGACCTTTCCCGCGAGTGCCGCCCGTGCAAGCCCTGCGCCGATATCGGCGGCACAGTCGGCGACCGTCGCGCCGCTTGCAAGTTCCCGCTTCGATCCGTCGGGAAGCGTTACCGAGATAGTGGACATGTCGAACTCCTTTCCGCCCTTCCCCGGTCACGGTCCGGGTGGGACTTTTGCCGCACGACTCGCGTACGAATCGAGTTGGCGACGGTACACGCCTATGCACAAAGGGTAACGTGGGGTTTTACGAAGCCTTGTGCTTGGAATCCTCCGACTTTGCCGTATCGGTCTCGCGGATGGTGGTGGTGCAGTACGGGCACACCGACCATTCCGGACGCAGCGTCCTGTGGCAGGTCGGACACATGTTGCGAAGCTGACGGTGGCAGTTGGGGCAGAGGATGTAATCGCTTTCGATGGGGTAGTCGCAGTGAGGGCAGAAGCCGTAGTTGTCGAGCTGACGCTGGGTCAGCTCCAAGCTCATGTCCTGCTCGTCCTGATCGATCGTCGTCAGATTGGGACGCATGAGGCAGTAGGCGACCAGGCCGGCGATCGGGATGATGGAGATGATGGTCCAGAGGACCGCGTTTGCGCCGCGCTGCCGGGAATCCCTGCAGACCCACAGGATGGAGAGCAGGTAGAGGATGATCAAAATGATGGCGACGACCGCGAGGGCGATCTGAACCGGGAGCGTGAAGAACTCCGAAATAATCTCAGCCATAAGTCATCTCGTCTCGAAAAATCGAAGGCGGAACACACATCCAGCTATTTTAGCACCAAAGACGTGCGACCTCGCCCGCGACCGTGATGGAGCCGCTGGCGAGCAGCGCGGTATCCCCCAACAGGTCCAGCGCTTCGGCGATGTCGGGTACGATCCGCGGAGACCTGCCGCAGACCTCGGAAACGATCGTGGCCAGATCCTCGGCCGAAAGGGCGCGATCGGAAGGCGGCGTGCAGACGACGATGCTTTCGAAGGTATCGGCGAGCGCTTCGACGATGCCGCGGGCATCCTTGTCTGCCAGCACGCCGAGCAACAGAACGGGCACGTCCTCGCCGCAGAGGCGCCGCGTCTCGGCCGCCAGCACGGCCGCCGAGGCGGGGTTGTGGGCGGAATCGATGACGAGCAGAGGATCTTCTCTCAGGATCTCGAAACGCCCCGGCAGGCGCAGGCCGCCTACGGCATCTACGGCCGCCGCATCGGCGATGGGACGGGAAAGGTAGGCCTCGGCTGTCGCGAGGGCCGTCGCGACGTTGGGAATCTGGTAGCGCGCAAGGCCGGGATGCGCCTCGGCGATCATGCGGGCGCGGGCGAGGTATCCACTGCCTTCCGTGTCCGCATCCAGGTCCACGCAGCGTGCTCCGACAGCCCCGATACGCTCGCAAAAGACCTGCTTGGCCGCTAGGTCGGGTGCGAGCACGACGGTCGTGCCCGGCGTGATGACGGCGGCCTTCTCCGCGGCGATCTCTTCGAGGGTGTCGCCGAGGACGGCGGTGTGGTCAAAAGCGACCGACGTGATGGCGCAGACCGCCGGGTCCACGACGCTCGTCGCGTCCCAGCGCCCGCCGAGGCCGACCTCGAGCACGGCGACGTCCACCTGCTCGCGGGCGAAGAGCCAGAGCGCCGCGGCGGTGAGCAGTTCGAATTCGGTCGGCTCCGCTATGCCAGCGGCCTCGGCTGCCGCACAGGCGGCGTCGACGGCATCGGCGAACGCAGCATCGCCGACGACTTCGCCGTCGATCTCCATGCGTTCGGGATAGCGTATGAGCTCCGGGGAGGTGTAGAGCCCGACCCGCAGCCCCTGCGAGCGCAGCAGGGCGGCGGCAAAGCGCGCCGTCGAGGATTTGCCGTTGGTGCCGGCGATCTGGATGCAATCGTAGCGATGCTGTGGGTCGTCCAGCTGCCGGCAGAGGGCGCGTATCGGCTCCAAGGAAGGGTCGATGCCGAAGGTGAGCGCATCACGCAGACGGCGGCATGCCTGGGCGTATTCCAACCGCTTACCGTCCTTTCCGAGCGCAGAAGCGCCGCTGCAGGCGTGACGCTTAAGCGATCAAGGCGTTGATCGCCTCGTTGAAGGCGGTCGGATCCTCCACACCGATGCCTTCGGCGATCAGTGCCTGGTCGAGCAGGATGGTCGCGTACTGGGAGACCTTCTCGTCATCCTTGGCCTTGACCGCATCCTGCAGATCCGCAAACAACTTGTGGTGGGTGTTGAGCTCGAGGACGTATTCGAACTTGGGCGCACCTTCGTTGTTCGGCATGGACGCGAAATACTTCGCCATCGCAATGCTGACCTGGCCGGCCGCCGTCACACAGGAGGCGGCATCGTCGGAACCGGTCAGACGCGGCGAAGCGATGACCTCCTTGACCTCGTCGGGAAGCTTGTCCCCGACCGTGGAAAAGAGGTCGGCATTTTCCTCGTTCGCTTTTTTGGCCGCCTCCTTGTCGGACTCGCTTTCGATGCCGAGGTCCCCTTGGGCGACGTTGCGGAAGTCCTTGTCGTCGTATTTGTTCATCGACATGAAGCAGAGCTCGTCGGTGCCGTCGGTACTCAGGAGCACATCGTAGCCCTTCTCGCGGACGGCCTGGACGCTCGGCGTCTTTGCGACCATCTCGATGGTCTCTCCTGTCGCGAAGAAGATGCTCTTCTGATCGGCGGCGGCTGCTTCGCAGTATTCCTTGAGCGTGACGTCGTGCTCCTCGGCAGCCGAATAGAACAGGAGCAGATCGGCGAGGCTATCGGTGAGCGCGCCGTAGCTGCTGTAGATACCGTATTTGAAACTTTGACCGAACTTCTGGAAGAACTCGTCGTAGGTGTCGCGTTCGTCGGCGAGCATCTTTTCCAACTCGGAGGTGATTCGCTTTTCCAGATGGCGCTCGATCGCCTGGACCTGGCGGTCCTTCTGAAGTGTCTCACGCGAGATGTTGAGGTTGAGGTCCTTGGTGTCCACCACGCCGCGCACGAAGCCGAAGTGGTCGGGAAGCAGATCGGGGCACTCCTCCATGATCATGACGTTGGAGCTGTAGAGGGCAAGTCCCTTCTCAAAGTCCCTGCTGTACATGTCCATCGGAGGCTCGGTGGGTATGTAGAGCAGGGCATCGTATTCGAGCGTGCCTTCCGCATGCAGCGAGATGGTGCGCAACGGATCGCGGAAGTCGTGGAAGTTCGACTTGTAGAACTCGTTGTATTCCTCATCACTGACCTCGCTTTGCTTGCGCGTCCAGATGGGGATCATCGAATTGATCTGCTGACGTTCGGTGTGGGTCTCGTATTCGGGCTTGTAGTCGTCGCCGGCATCCTCCGGACGCGGCTTTTCGACCTGCTTGGAGACCTCCATCATGATGGGATAGCGCACGTAGTTGCTGTAGCGTTTGATGAGCTTTTCGAGGGTGTACTGCGTGCAGAAGGTGTCGTAGTCCTCGTCGTCGGTGTTTTCGCGCAGGTGCAGGACGACCTCGGTGCCGCGTTCGTTTCGCTCGGCCTCCTTGATGGTGTAGCCCTCGACGCCGTCGCTTTCCCAGCGCCATGCCTGCTCGCTCCCGTATGGACGCGAGGTGACGGTCACTTTGTCCGCGACCATGAACGAGGAGTAGAAGCCGACGCCGAACTGGCCGATGATGTCGATCTCGTCCTTACCCGCCTCGGCCTCCGCTTCGAACTCCTGGCTGCCAGAATGCGCGATGGTGCCGAGGTTCTTTTCGAGCGAGTCGTCGTCCATGCCGATCCCGTTGTCGGTGACGGTGACGGTACGGGCCTTCTCGTCGTAGGCAACCTCGATCTCGAAGGCGCTGCGCTCGATGCCCTTGTCGGTCAGACTTTGGATGTAGAGCTTGTCGAGCGCGTCCGACGCGTTGGAGATAAGCTCCCGCAGGAAGATCTCGCGGTTGGTATAGATGGAGTTGGCCATCAGGTCGAGGAGTTTTTTCGACTCCGTCTTGAATTTCCTCATGTGTATGCGCCTCCCGGACGTCTTATCTGATTTCGATATAAGAGGATTCTAGGGGCAGCGCACCGAGCCACGCATCACTAGTCGCAGATTTGTTACCTTCATCACCGCACCGTTGCCAACGACGGGTGGCGGGGCGGGGCTTCTAGCGCTCGTAGATGGGAAAGTCGATGTACTGCTGCATGGTGTTGACGATCTGGTGCGGGTCGTCGAGCTCGACGTCACGCGGCTTCATCGTATAGCGATGGACCGTCCCCTCCAACAGATAGGCCGGCTTCACGTCGTCCAGGATCGTGATGGCGTCTTCCTTGCAGATGTCCTCGCAGCTGCGGCATTTGACGCAGTCGCCGGGGTAGTGGTTGACCCCGAAGGTGCCGTCTTCGTCCTCGAATTTGGAGAGGGCGCCGGTCGGACAGAAGGTCGCGCACATCTGGCAGGACGAGCACTTGACGCCGTCGATGACGGTGCAGCCCCACAGACGGGTCTCGATCGACTTGGCCTTGGGCTCCCCCAGCTGCGCGAGACAGGTGAGCAGGCGTTCGCGCCGGTCGGGGATGAAGTGCGGCAGCGTCCCGTCCTTCATGACGTGCATCTTGGAGGCGAAGCTCGACTCGTCGTGCTCTCCGCCGAAGACAGCCGCAGTCGGTTCGTCCTTCTTCGCTTCGGAAGCGTCCTGCTCCTCCTCCTCGGCGGCCGCCGCCATGGTCTCGGCGATCGGCGTGTTGCCCCGCTCTTCGGAGAAGTAGTCCTGCAGGGCTGCTTTGGCGGCATCGGCCGTTACCCCGTCAGCAAGCAGATAGGCCGGCGGCTCGTGGCAGACGTCGAGTTGGGCCCTCCTCTCCCAGGCGTCGAGCAGGACCTGGGTCGTGTCGAGGACCATGTTCGCCGTATCTAGACCGTGTTTCTGTGCGCACATCGTGCAGTCCCCGCAGACGATGTGCACGGTCTGCACCCCCTCGACGACCAAACCGAGCAGTAGCGACTCGTCCACACGTCCGCAACAGACGACCGCGGCGCAGGCGTCCGCATCGACACGGCCTTCGAGGGCCTTGAGCGCCGGCGTGCAGACGATGCTGACCGTATCGTCCGTGCGTGTGGCAAGACAGCGGTTGAGCAGCTCCGCGTCGGAGGGATTGCGCGCCTCGAGAGCACAGGTCGGGCAGACCGTGGCGCAGGTCCCGCAGCCGACACACTTGCTGGAGTCGATGACGAGCTCGCCTTCTTCGAGGGATATGCAGCCCGACGTGCAGGCATCGGCACACTTCAGGCAGCTGACGTTACGGTTGCGCACCTTGGCACAGCGGAGTTGCTGGACGCGGATGGCGACACCGTCAAGTGCCGCGAAGCGATCGATGATGTTGTTGTCGGGCATGGACGCACCGCCTTTCAGGCTTCACCACATCTCTCCGTCCCAGGCCGCGGTCTACATCTCGATCACGGACCTGCACACGTTCGATGTTCACACAAGACGTGGCTCAAAACAAGAGCGGCCCCATACTGCAACGTATGGAGCCGCTGAAAATCGCAGGAATCGGTCAGATGCTCAACGCGTGAGGATGTCTATCCCTCCTGCGCCTCTTTCTTGACCTTGACCTCGAACTTGTCGTCCTTGCCCTTCTTGGGAAAGATGGGCATGGAGATGGCGTGCGTCGGGCAGTTGTCGACGCAGGTGCGGCAGCGGCTACAATCCGCCAGCGTGTGCTCGCCGTATTCCGGATGGCGCAGGTTGATGTCGGACGGGCAGACGATGGCGCAGCGGCTGCAGGCCTTGCCGGTGGTCGTCTCGAGGCACTTCTCGTTGTCGATGGTCGGACGGAAGGTCTTGGTGAAACGCGAGACCAGGTTCATGAGAGCCGACATCGGGCAGAAGCGCCCGCACCACTTGCGCAGGAAGACGACCTCGATGATGAGCATGACCGGCACGAGGATGCAGGAGATGGTCGTGTCGCCGAAGGCGAACAGGCGCCAGAAGAGCAGCACCGTCGCGAAGCTCAGGCCGATCGGGCAGACCAGGCAGAAGACCGGGAACCCGAAGATGAGGCTGGAGAGCAGCGCACCGCCGAGGACGAAGTGACGTGAATCGAGCTTGGGGTGCTTCTGCGGCTTGCAGTTGCTGGAACAGGTCGCGCAACCTCCCGTGCACTTGCTGATCTCGAAGTTTGCGATCTCGGTCATCTCCGCTTCGCGCTTTTCCCTGCGTTGCAGGCGTTTTTTGGCCGAAGACAGGCCGTTGCGGGCGCGCGTCAGGACGTCGACCGGGCAGATGTAAGCACAGAAGACACGTCCGAAGATGAGGACGAGGACGCCCATGACGACGATGGAGATGATGCCGCGCGGGATGAACGTGAGCTTCGCGAGCATGATCTCGAAGGCGCCGAGCGGACAGAGGGCGGAGATGGTGTCCCAGCCGAAGCCGGAAAGTGTGCCCATGCCGACCCCGGTAATGAGACCGATGGCAAGGGCGACGAAGATGACAGAGGCGATGATGGTACGTATATTGCTGAGTTTCATCCTAATACACCCCGCTTTCGACCGTGTCGGTGACGTGGACCTTGATGGCGCGTTCGGTTGATCCGGCGACGATGGAGCCGGTGGTCAGCGAGAGGCAGACCGCCTCGCAGGCACCGCAGCCGTTGCACTTGTCGAGGTCGACGACGGGAAGCGGATTGCGGGAGTCCTCGTTTTCGAGGTAGATGGCATCGTATGGGCAGTTGTCGTAGCACTGGCGGCAGGCGGTCATACGATAGGCCAGACATTGGTGGGTGTCGATGGATGCCTTGCCGATGATGACGTTTTGGGCCGTGGCGTCCTGCGGCAACGTCAACGCCCCGGTGGGACAGACCGCCGCACAGCGTGGATCGCCGCCGTTTTCCTCCTGGCAGTAATCGCAGTAGTCGGCGTCGTAGTTCATGGTCGGAGCACGCATGCCCAGCAGACCGTATTCGATGTGTGCGGGTGCGATGACATCGCGCGGGCAGGACTCGTAGCATTTCTCGCAGCGAATGCAACGAGTGACGAGATTCGTCTCGTCCTGCCCTCCGGGTGGATGGATGATGGGCGTGTGTCCGGCGTAGCGCAGGGCCCCCAAACCCAGGAGCACCACGCACGAACTGACGCCGATGATCGCACCACGACGGGTAACGCTCATCGGTTCCTTTTTGGTGGTTTCTGCTTCTCCGGCGGGAGAAGAGCCGTCAGATGGCGGCTCGGAGCTTTGCTCGGCCTCGGTGTTGTCGGGCGGCACAGCTCCTTCCTGATCTGAATCTTCCTCGACAGTTTCACTCACAGCGGACTCTTTTCTCTTCAATGACGCATCGACATGAAGATGCAGCACAAAACGCGTGCTGCCAAGCCCCCTCCCCATCCCTAACGGATCTGGCGATCCTGGCTAGGGAAACGGGCTCATGATACTACGAGACCTGCGCTGTGCCTAGGCACGTGCAGGCGAAAATGCACAAGTGATGGGGCTTATGCGTGCAAATGGCGGAACCGTTCCTTAAAGTCCCATCCTAAGGTGCATTTTCAAATCACAGGATCCACGCCTGTCTCCGGCGCGGAGCGGCTGCAGCTGAGGAGCCGACCAGAACCCCTCGTGCAACCTGCCCTGTTACGTCCTTCTCCAAGACCGGGCCCCTCGTAAAGTCCGGCGTCCTCCCTTGCCCGATGGCATGGAGCCTCAGGCGGTGAAGAACGGGAAGATCTTGATACAGACCCAATACTGTATGCAGCGCCACAGCACGCCGCCGGCAGCCGTGCACAGCAGGGCGATGCTCACCCACGTGATTGCCGCACGAGGGGTTGCGAGCATCTTCTGGAACCGCTCGTTGTTGCGCAGCATCATGAAGATGCCGATGAGCAGCGGAATGAGGCTGCCGAGGACGATGACGAGCCCGTAGAAGATGCCCGAAAGATCACCGGCATAGAGCGAATGCGCATAGGCCATCGAGTCCTTCATGGGCGTATCGGGCATGGCCGGATCGAAGTAGTAACCGACCTCGGAATACGTGTCGCCCAACAGCCAGATGTAGAGCGCGTAGATCAAGATCACGACGAAACGACAGGCGGCGGCGATGACAAAGACTATGAGCCCATCGCTGACGACCTCTTCGCATTTCGTCGCCTTTGCGATGATCAGTATGACCAGCGCTCCCATCATCACCGTGTCAAAGAGGTAGAAGATCAACATGATCGGCGTGTTCCACACCGGATCGGCCGCCATCGAATAGCTTCGGCCGGCCAGGATCGGCAGGCCCACGCCCACGATGATGGCAAGTACGGCGGCCCACTTCGGTGCGACGCCGTTCTTGTCGCGGCGCATGAACAGGAAGTAAACCACCATGACGACGAAGAAGACGGCGACGCCGATGACCTCGTGCGTGATCGGCGAGGTGACGTGGCCGAATCCGTTGAACATGCGTTCCCAGTGCTGCAGATGCGTGAACACACCGATGCCGCCGATGACGAAGGCGATAAACGAGACGATCAGCGAGGGAATCTGCATCTTGGCGCCCTTGCCACGCAGGATCAGAAAACCCTGCATGCCGAAGATACCGCCCGCCAGACACATGAAGAAAGTGAAGATGATGAGCGGCCATTCGAGTTCCATGAGTTCCATGACTTACTCCCTCCACTTTCTCGGTTGTCGCAACAGATACATGATCTTGGGATGGTTGCCGACGTCGGTCAGGTGATGGATGTCGGTGTCGGGATCCCACTCCTCCACGTAATCCTTGAGCTTGACACGGGTCTGCATCATCTCGTCGTACTGACAACCGGGGTTGTCGGGATGGCGGGGAGCTTCGAAGTCGGCGTAGCCGTTCGGAGACTCGAGGTCGCCGAAGAAACGAGCGCGGGCGCCACACTGGGCGACGCACTGAGGAAGCTCACCTTCTGAGATACGCTGCTCGCACAGGGTGCATTTTTCGATGACGCGCTCCTCTTCGTTGAGGTAGCGGACACCGTACGGGCAGGCCATGGCGCAGAAGCGGCAGCCGATGCACTTTTCCTTGTCGACCTGGACGGTGCCGTCCGCCTCGATGTGCGAAGCCTCGGTCGGGCAGACCTCGCAGCATTCGGGGTTGTAGCAGTGCTGGCACTGAACCGGTAAAAAGTACATCTCGACATCCGGGAAGTCGCCGCTGCCGCCTTCGATCGGGTTGGGACCGATGCGCAGCGTCTTGATCCAGAATGAGCCGACTTCGACGCCGTTGATCGCCTTGCAGGCGACCGTGCAGGCCAAGCAGCCGGTGCAGCGGTTGAGGTCGGTGATGATCGCGTACGTAGCCATTCACACCACCCCCTACTCTTCGCCTTCGGCGAGCTTGATGAGGCTGCGCCCGTTGGTCTGCAGACCCTGCGCCGTCTTGCTGGCGAAGGTCAGCTCGACCGTCGCGTCGTTGATGCGCGGATCGTTGGAGAGCCATTCCTTCAGGCGCTCGTCCTGGGCGTCGGTGATGGCCTCGATGATGTTGCCGTCGACATCCTTGTAGCAGGGCTTCGGGTTGCCGAACGGTGAGTTCTCCGCCGTCGCCCGATAGATGAGTATCGGGGTGCCACGGAGCTGCGAGGCACCGCAGACCCAGCACTGTGCGTACTTGTCCATCGTGCAGTTGATGTTGACGAGGTCAAATCCGTGCGAGGAGATATCCATCTCCGGATACCACCAGCCGTGGTTGCAGTTGACCGTGCCGCGCTTGATGCCGTAGTAGAGGTCCAAGACCTCGCGGATAGCGCCCCACGGGGTGCGGCACCAGATCCATTCGCCTTGCTCCAGACCGAGCTCGGCGGCGTCGAGCGGGTTCATCTCCAGACGCGGGGACGGCCACAGCTCGCGGCACCACGGGAGCTGACGGTGTTCGGAGTGGAAGTAGACCGGCTGACGCGACCCGGACGTCGCGATGAAGGCGTTGTTCGGATGCGCGACCAACTCTTCCTTGTACTTTTCGAGCAGGTCGTCTGAGCCATCATCGCAGAGACCGGTCGGGTCCTCTTCACCGAGGTGGGTGACGTTGCGGTAGTCGTTGGAGTTGTTCTGGATCTCGTCCACGCGGCTCGCGTCGTACCACCATGGTGCCTGGACCTTGGAGTTCTTCGGCTCGAACCAGTGCGGGAACTTGTCGATGTCGGGGATCTTGCCGTCGTAGGCGGCACGGTCCGGCGAGCAGACCGCAGCGAAGGTCTCCGTCTCGTCGCCGATGTAGGACTCGCAGGCCGTGGACCAGATCTCGATGTGGGCGGTCGGCGTCATGAAGGCGCATTTCTCGTCGATGGCAGCGTAGAGGTTGTAGCCGCCTTGCTGACGACGGTAGCCCATCTCCCAGCGACGGTATGTGCCCCAACGTTCGGGATGCCACTTACGACAGTCGAACCAGCCTTCCTTCTGGAACTTGGCGGCGTAGCGTGGCCAGTCCGGTCCGAGGTGCTCGTTGGGAATCTTGACCTCGGGCAGGTCCGCCCATTTGTCGGCGTTGATGAGCCAGTTTTCCTCGCCGAGACGACGGATGTCTTCGGCACCGTCGATGTCGTTGATGTTTTCGCATTCCTCGATGACCCACCAGTCGGTAGCGTCTTCCAGGACGCGATACTCCTGCTCCTCACGGGTGACGTCCCCGCCGTTTTGGACGAAGTCGTCGTAGTTGAGGTTGTTCCAGCCGTCGTAGTTTGGATCGCGGTTGTTCCAGATGCAGGCGGTGCGGTCTTCGGGCACGTCCTCGATCGTGGGGTTGTGCTTGCCCGTGCAAGCCCTGGCGATGGCCAGATGCAGGCAGAGAACCGAGACCGGATCGTAGATGACGTCGCCGATCGGGTCGGCGGCACGCTGGCCGGCGCCGAAGATGCCGCCGGCGCCCTGGGAGACACGGCCGGTGTTGGTTTCGAGCCAATGCGTGCACGGGATAACGATGTCGGCGCAGCCATTGTTCGGGCACGACCACAGGTTGATGTCGACCCAGAAGTCGATGCGCGTCAGCGCCTCCCATGCCTCGATGAGATTCGACTCGTTCATGAAGTCGCCGGACATGCACACGCCGCCGTGGATCTGATACGGGGCGTTGATGTTGTTGATGGAATCCCAGATGGTCGAGGAATCCGCCCATTTCTGCCAGTAACGCAGCAGCGGGAAGCGCTCGGCGGATACCTGTCGTTCATAGGCGTCGAAGCCGGTTTGCAGAGCCGGCCACATCTCGCTCGACTTGTACGGGCCGCCTTTGCGCCAGGCGATGAAACTCGCCTCCTTGTCGGTGGGCACCCGATTGTCGTAGCGTTCGGCCAAAGGCGACTTCTCGTCGATGAGGTACTGGACGAAGTCCTGGATGAGAGGAATCTGTTCTTCGACGGACAAATCGCGCGGCGTGTTGCCGAGCTCCATCGTCGAGATCCCCTCGTGGGACTGGAGGTTCCAATCCTGCGGCTCATGGGGCACGCCGTACATGTTCGCACGGCCGCAGCAACCGTCGACCTCGGCCTTGGAGGAACCGCGGTTGCCCGCCGGGCCGTCGGAGTTGCCGGTCAGGCAGGCGATGAGCTGCAGGGCACGGGTGTTCTGCACCGCATGTCCCGTCTGATCCGGGGCGAGCTGATAGTGGATGCCGCCGTTGCCGTAGAGCGGGTTGAGGCGCGTGGTGTAGATCCGGACGCCTTCCTCGATCTTGTCGGCAGGGACCTCGGTGACTTCCTCGCAGTACTCGAGCGTGTAGTCCTCAAGGCTCTCCAAGAAGGACTCCCAGGCCGTGCCGGCCTTGATGGTCTTGCCGTTCTTCAGCTTGACCTTGACACCGCCGGGTGTGAGCGCCGGGCACTTGGGCTTTCCCTTGGGGTTGGACTTCTTGCCCTTCTCGTTGCCTTCCGTCCAGTACTTGTCGTAGGTGGAATCCTTCGGATCGGCGAAGTGTGACGGATCGGGCAGCCAGGCATCGGCCATGAGCGGCTTGTAGGCATGTTCGACCCAGACACCGGTGGTCGGAATCTTGTGGATCTCGCCTTCCCACTGGCAGGCTTCGGAATCCCAGTAGGTCGGTTTGTTGTTATTTTCGTCCCAGACGATGAAACGACGGTAGGCGTACTTTTCCGGTGCCGGCTCCCAGTACTGTTTGATCCAATCCGGATCGCAGTCGGCCTCGGTGATGAGACGACTCGTCATGTCGATGCCGCCGCCACCTTCCTGGAACCAGCCCTTGTAGTTCTTGCCGTCCTCTTCGGGGTTGTAGAGGAACGGCCCGTTGCTCCAACGACGGACCAAAAGATCGTCATAGGCCTCGTGGTCGATGATCCACTTGAGCCAGGTCAGAGACAGACAGAGATCGGTGCCGACGCGCAGCGGCAGCCAAAGGTCCGCCTCCTTGCCGAGCGGAGACATGCGGGGATCGACGAGTATGTGCTTGTAGGCGCGCTGGGAGCAGTCCACGACGGTGCGGTTCGTCGAATCGTAGTTCGAGTACTCCGAAGCGGTGCCCCACTGTACATAGACGAGGACGCCCTGCTCGACCTCCATCCACGGAGATCCGATCTCGTCGGTCAGAATGCCGCCGAAGTGGCGCGGGCCCTTGCATATCTCGTATGCGAGATGCCGATTGTGTGTCGGAAACACGGACGACAGCGTGCCATACGGCGGCTGTGCCCACACACGCGACGTGCCGCCCATGGAAAAGCAGGCTTCGCCGGTGTACTTCTCGACGATTTCGTTGAACTTCTCGCCCATCTCGTCGAATGCTTCCGCCAACGAGATCCGCTCCCAACCGGGGTCGATGTCCCCCTTGGGATTGGTGCGCCGCATGCAGTAGCGCAGGCGATCGGGGTGATACAGCGCAAGCATGGAAGCCTGCGACTTTGCACAACAGTGGCCACGACTGTGCGAGTTGGTCTCGTCACCTTCGACTCGGATGACGACGCCGTCCTCCACGGTGACCCATACGCCGCATTCGCATTTGCCGCAGGCGCGGCAGCATGAACGAATATGCTTGATGTCGCCAGCAAGCGAGCTTTCGTCCTCTTCGGACTCGGCCAAGGCCGTCGAAGAAGTGCTTGCAAATGAGACGGTAGACGCGGCAGCCGCCACGGCAGAAGCCTTGACGAAGCTGCGACGGGTCATTGATAGTCTTGCCATGTGCCCCCCTCCTCTCTTTCGTTTTGATCTCTCTACGTTGTCGCTTGGAGATTTTGGCGAACCGACCTCACTCGGTTGCGCGTAGACCGTTTTGGACGGTGCCTCAATCCCCCACGATGTTTACAAATTGTAAAAATCCGTATCGAGCCCGAATCAGAAGCGGAGGATTATTACGAGTTTCGTTATCATCCCTTTGGGATTATTTTCCTCATGAGTGCAGATTTATACTGGTGAGCGTCGAGTGAGATGGGTGTTTTTGAGGGAGAGGGGGATTTTCATGTATCTGAAACCACGTCCATCCTGCACCATCACCTTAGACCTTGATTCGCGGATCTACAGCAAGGATCTGCGCCAGGAAATCGACCGGAGTTGGACCTTCGTCGCCGAGACCTTGGTCCACACGCACGAGCCCGCCGCCGAAGGCGACCCGGTCGTCAATTTCATCTCCGTCTTCGTCAAACTCGGAGCACAGAGCTACCTCTACGACACCGACGACGAGGATGCCCGAGACAACTGGTACGACTTCATCGAAAAGCACATCCGCAACATGCTTGGCAAGATCGGCAACCAGGTGAAGATCTTCAACCGCCGGCAGCGCCAAAACGGCAAATACGAGCTGGACTTCGAATACATCGAGTTCGAACTCGAAGCGGGAGAGCTGTTCATCCAGTTCCACCTCGATTCCAACGGCGAGGTCACCGAAGACCACTGCAAGGACGCCACCGCCGTACGCGAGGCCCTCAACGCCGGACTGCTCGGTGACAAGCCCGCACGCGTCATCCTGCCCGCACCGGCCTTCTACAGCATCCAGCAGGAGGTCGGTCTCGAGGCAAAGCGGATCCGGGACGAGAAACGGGCCGAGGAGGAAGAGGCGGCACGCATCGCCGAGGAGGCGGCGCGTGAGGAGGCGGAGGTCGAGGCCGAAGAGCAGTTCCTCGAGTCCCCCGCACTCGCCGCCGAGGCCAAAGCGGCCGAAGCGCTCAAGAAAGAGAACGCGGCGAAGGACACCGAGGACGCAACAGAGGATGAAGAGGAAGCGGCCGAAGAGGACGGCGCGCAGACCGATGAGGAAACAGAGAAGCGTAGCGACGGGGAGGCCGAAGACGGCGCCGAGGGAAAGGAAGCGGAGTCCGACGACGAAGAGGCAACGGACGAGGAAGCTCCCCTCAACGCCGACGAGATCATCTCGAAGGCGAACGCACCGCTGACCGAAGAGGAGTTCCAGGAGCTCTACGGTTTCGACGAAGCCGACTTCGCCCTCGACTACCACATCTGGGAGGTCGTCGACGGAGAAGGCAAGACCTTCCTTTTCGACAACGAGCAGCAGGACCGTCTGAAGGAAGAGGACCTGGACGCCGACATGATCCGTACCATCCCCGACCCGCTCGCCGAGGAAGAAGACGAAGCGGCAGACGACGGTTCCGAAGAGCCCGACGAAGCCGCAGAAGACGGTTCCGACGACACGGTCGCCGCAGCGGCAGACGTTATAGAATCTTAAGAGACTGAGCCACCCGGCGGCGCCCTGCGCGCCACGCTCGGCACAACCTCGAGACCATCCGGGGCACACAAAAGGGGTCTGAGAAGATGATTCAAGATATCGCTGAATACGAAGGGCAGCTTGGCAAGGTCGTCGGACCTGCGGCAAGCGGCAAGACCGAGGCGCTCATCCAGCGCTGCATCCACCTTTTGCAAGGCGGCACCGATCCGCAGCAGATCTTCGTCGCGGTTGCGAGCGGATTTGCACAACAGTGTTTTTCCGAGCGACTCGTCGCAGCAGCCCCCGACGATCTGGAGGAGCAGGCACGCGCGGTGCGCATCGAGCGGCCGCTCGACATCTGCATCGAGATCCTCGACACACCGAAGGCACGTGCGGCGACCGGGAGAATCCCCCGGGTGCTCACCGATGCGGAATACAAGTTCCTGCTCGAGGACATCAAGACCTGTGGCCTGTCCACCCGACGCATCCGCAAGATGCTCTACTTCTTCTACGCCCAGTGGAGCAAACTCGAGGACGAAAAGGAATGGCTGCTGGCCGGCGAGGAAAGCGACCTGCACATGTTCGTCCGCAACCTCCTCATCGGCTCCGGCAGTATGTTGCGTGACGAGGTCCCGACCGTCTGCGAGCGCTATCTGCGAAGCGATGAGGGAAAGTCGGAAACCTGCTGCTTCGACTACGTCTTATGCGACGACTACCAAAACCTCTCGTATGCCGAACAGACCTGCATGTGCCTGTTGGCCGGCAAGCAGATCCTCGTCACCGGCAACCCCAACGAGATGACCGAAGTCAACACCGAATACCCCTGCTCGGAAGGCTTCCTCAACTTCGAGAAGCTCCGCAAGGGCGTCGAGGTCTTCACGCTGACGGAGACCTTCGGCAACAAGGCGGCGATCAAGCTCGGCGAGGCGCTCTGTACCCAAAACGGCATGGACCCCGAAATCGTCTCGACGAAGACGGAAGGAAGCGACGCCGAGGTCCTCTGTATCAAATGGAACACCCCCGACGAGGAGATCAACTGCATCACCCGCTACATCGCCTCGCTTTTTGCCGAAAACCCCAAGATGCGGCACGACCACGTCGCCATCGTCGCCCCGAACAAACGCTGGAGCCGTTTGCTCGACCGGGTCCTGCGTGAACGGGGCATGAAGGCGAGCCTCGCCGGATCTTGCAACGGCATCTCCGGCGACCCCCGCGATGTCAGCCGCAGCAAGGCGCTGCTCGCATACGTACGCCTCAACCTGCTCGCCGACCCCAAAGACATGGTGGCCTGGCGGAGCTGGTGCGGATTCGGCAACGCCTTGTGCAACAGCGACGCCTGGACATATCTGCTCGAGCGCGCGTCCAAGGGCGAGCAGAGCCTCTACGAAACCCTCGAGGAAGTCGCAGCCGAACAGCCCGACATCTTCCCCCGTGCCGAGATCCTGCAGAAGGACTGGAAAAGCGGTCAGTCCTTCATCGAGAAGAACACCGGCCGCAAGGGCTTTGCGCTTCTGAAGGCCATCGGGGCGCAGGACCTGCCGGAGTTCCAGGACGTCGCGGAGAGCATGACCGGCGAGGAAGATGCCGCGGAACTGTTCACGATGGTCAGACACGCCTGCATGGACCCGAGCTATCCGCTCGATTCCGACCTCGTACACATCACCAACTACGAAAACCTCTGCGGCTGCAACTACGACTACATCATCGCTGTGGGGTTGGTCGATGGCTTCGTGCCGAACCGTAACGCGTTCGAGATCGTCAGTACCGAGGAAGAGCGCGAGCAGGTCATGAACGACGGCCGCAGACAGTTCTACGGGGCCGTCACCTCCGCAGAAAGGATGCTCGTCCTCTCGTTCTTCAGCACCTCTCCGCTCGAGATCGCCGAACAGACCAAGATGCAGGTCGTCCGCATCCGGAGCGAACAGGGTGAGCGCGTGGCGCAGGTACGACCCTCGTGCTTTTTATCCGAAGCGGGAAACGCCTCCCCGAGCACGGTCGGCGGCGAAAGCATCATGGCGGAGTTGAAGCTCAACTACTGACGGGCGCACAGACCCGCTCCCAACAGCATGTATAATACGTGGGCAGATGTGGGGGTGACGTCTCATGCCGAATCTGGACAGGATCGAAGCGGTCAGCAACGAGCTCGACCGCTCTCCGATGCAGGTCAACGAGCATCGCTGCTCCTTCGTCCGCAACCGGACCGTCTCATGTCGCCTATGCCTTGACTTTTGCCCGGCCGATGCGCTCAGCCGCGAAATCGGAAAACTGCATGTCGACACCGGACTGTGCCGCTCATGCGGCGCCTGCGCGCTCGTCTGCCCGACCTCGACCTACCTCACCACCGACCCGAACACCGTCACCATCGTGGAGCAGGCCAAGGAATCGGCACCCCTGAACCAGGGCACGGCCTGCTTCATCTGCGACCGCTACGCCGACGAGCTCAAGATCGACCGCAGTCGCGTCGTCGTCATCCCCTGTGCCAATTACCTCGACGAATATCTCATGTTGGGGCTGTTTTTGGTCGGCATAGACCGCGTCGCCATCATGCGTCCCGGCTGCGACGACTGCCCGTCACACCACGAACCCTTCGCATTCGACATCGCCATGGGTTCGATCAAGCATCTGCAGCAGGACTGGAACTTCAAGATCAATCTGCTCGACACCCCCAACGTCCCCGAAAGCCTTCAAGGACACACCAAGGGCACTCCTTTGGGATACGACCGGCGCGCGGCCTTCACCGATGCACGGGATCAGTTCGTGGGCATGGCCGGCAAGCAGGTGGAAAGCTTCATCGAGGGCACGCCCGTGCTCGATCCCGACCGCGACGCCCAGACGGTCGTCGGCCTCGACGAGCACTTCGCCACCCAGACGTATCGCAGCGCACTCGTCCTGCAGGCCCTCCGTCATCTCGCCGAGCCTGAGGAAGGAGCGACGACGACCTCGCGTTTCTGGGGACAGCTGAGCATCGATACAGAGAAGTGCAACGCCTGCGGACACTGCGCCACCTTCTGCCCGACCGATGCCCTGGAATACGAAATCGACGAAGACGCTGAAGAGATGATCATCAAGAACAACACGACGGTGGTCTGCACGGCGAACTCGGTCTCACACGGTGTGAAGCCCGCCTCGCTGTTCTTCACGCCGATCCGTTGCATACAGTGTCATGTCTGTGTGGACACCTGTCAGAAAAAGGCACTTTCACAGAGCCAAACCGTGGAGATCGCCGACCTGCTCGACGGGACCACGCAGATCCTGTTCGAAGACGAACTACCGCCCCAAAACCAGCCCTTCGGGCGGTTCGGCGGCTAATTATTCTTCTTCTTCGACGCTTTCGAGCAGTTCGCGCAAAACCCCTTCGTCGTCTTCGGTGTAGGCGAGTGCCAGCTTGGCCAGCCCCTGATAGAACCCGGTCTGTGAAAATTTGAGCATGTCGGCGGTCATCATCGGCAGCCAGTTGTTGATGTGCGCCTGGAGGAATTCGTACTGCCGCCGTATCTGCTCGATGGCATCGTCCTCGTCGTCTTTCTTGAGTGCCTCGATCGTGCGCATGGAAAGCCGCTGGATGAACTCGAGTTCGAGGGCGATGTGATCTTCGCCTTCGGTCCACTTGTCCTTCTTCAGGTGGTTCTTGCGGAACTCCGCGAGGACCTCTTTACGCGCACCTTGCATGAGCAGACGACGTTCGCTCGTATAGACGCTCTCGAAGGGATAGGCCGCCGAGTAGCCATTGACCCCATGCCCGATGAAGGTGCGCACGTAGTCGATGCGCAGCTCGGTGACGCTGTCCTCCCAGGCGACCTTCAGGTACTCGTAGAGGTCGCGGTAGCCTTCGTCGATCATGGCGTTGCCGGTCGCGGTCGGGAAATGCATCTTCTGCAGTTCGTGCAGTTCGTCGAGGTCGATCTCGCTGCGGAAGAGACGGGAGAGCAGGCCGTACATGTTGACGCGCGATTCGAACAGCTCGATGATCTCCTGGGTGTCCTGGGTCAGTTCCGTTGCCATCGCTTTTACGCCTCCTGCTTCTGCTCGTCCTGCTTGGGTTCGTCGTCCATGTGCTGTTCGCAGAACGCGAGCACCTCGGGTAGCAGGTCGTGACCGAGATCGGTGAGGTGCCAGGCACGATCCCGCCAGATGCAACAATCGGTCTTTTCGAGCATGTCGAGGAAATGCGTCCCATAACGACGCGGATGGTAGACCACGTCGAATGTATCGGTGAGATTGTCGATCTCTTCGCGCGAGCACGGCGCGGCGTCCATCGCCTGCATGACAGCCAGATAGACCTCAGCGTATTTGTTGTCGCGATCGAGGATGACCTCACGGGCCTCACGGCCCTGGGTGAGCTCCTCGTGCACCGCCAGGCCCTCCTCGGTGGAGCGCCAGACGGGGTCGACCTCTTCGTCGATGACGAGATAGGTCGTCCCATCCTCGAGATCTTCGTGCTCCTCGGCGACCTCGGGCATCTCCATCTCGAGTGCCCCGGCCCGCTCGAGCATGTGGCACAGGGTCATCGCCGGAAAGACCGAGCGGTTGTGCTTTTGGAGTGCGTCGACCTTTTCGGTGACGACACTGGCAAGTTCTCCGTCGCGGCACATGTCGATGATGTTAAGGAAGATCTGGCGACGCGCCGGGTTGTAATCGACGAGCTTGCGCACCGCCTCGGCGACGCTGCCCTGCGCTGCCGGCGTGAACATCGTCCTCGTGCCCGACCCCGGCATGCTTTCCGGCATGTTGCGCATCGTCGGGTAGTCGACCGTGTCGTACGGGTTGTCATCGTCCATCCATTCCTGGTCGATGACATCGTCGTCAGCTTCGAGCGGATCGAATTCCTCGTCTTCGTCGAAGAGATCCTTAGGCTTTTCCTCAGTCATGTCCCCACCCCCCATTTCATACGATTTCATTATATGCTCGACTTTTTTGGCGAAATCATCCTCCGAGGACGAAATCGGCAGATAAATTAAGGCGTATGCTGCAGAAATCAGCCTGAGATGACGACCCCTAAACAGGCTAATGCGGATAGAATGAACCTGCGTTGCAAATGGCGGGACTGCTACGGAAAGGAGTTCGTATGACCAAAGCGAAAACGGCCAGAGGAATCCTTGCTGCTGTAGTCTTGAGCTGTCTCGTCGCAGTCGCGGTCGCGGTACCGTCAGCCTACGCCCTCTACTACGTGTGGGACGACACGCATGTGGAGGAAAGTAGCTACGGCGCGGTCGAAATCGTCTGCGAGGTCGACGCAAGGGCAGTCGGTGACGGCGTGCGTTCGTATCAGCTTTTCGTTCCCAGCACCAACCGAACCGTTGATGCAGTGCTCGACGAGATGATGTGGTCGAGCGAAAAACAGGGGGCGCTTAAGGCTATCCACAACTACGAGCACGAAAGTCTCCGTATGTACCTCGAAGAAGAGGGCTACACCGACTACGACGTCGCCTGCTACAAGGCAGCAAGCCAGGAGCCAGGAACGCAGACTACGAACGATACAGAGCCTACCGGCGCGGACACGCAGCTGGAACGCTACGATCGCGTAGTCATTACGGTGAAGGGTTAGGAGCTCTCCCTCATAACCTGCACCGTAAAGCGTGATGTCTGACGACCAGCAGACACCACATCCTGCGAAAAGCGGCGGCTCCTGTGGGTTGGGGTCGCCGCTTTTTGTTTAAGAGGCGCAGCTGCTGTGCTAGCATGGCGCGCGCCTCACATGTAGAGGGGAGCCGTTCGAACACCGCCCGTTCACGAGCGGTGAGTGCGCTTGGGGAATCTTGCGGTGTTGTGATCGGCGCCATGCGTCTTGAGAGAGGCGCAGGCAAAGGAGGGGGCACTCGTGGGAATCAAGATGCCGCGCATCAGTTTCCAGGTCGACTACGACAACAAAGAAAGTTCGTCGGGCGAACTCAGACTGCTTTCGCTTGGCTATGGTCTGCACGAGACGTGGGTCTATGTCTCGATGTTCGCCGCATCCGCTGCCTTTGGCAGCCAGGCAATCTCGACAAACGGCTTCTCCAGCAACTATATAACCACGGCGTTTCTGGTTTCCATCTTCGTCTTCGGAGTCTACCTGCTCGTGGCCGGATGCCTGGACAAGCGCTTCGAGGTGCTTTGCAGCTATCGCCCCACCACCCCCTGCGCCGCACTGCTCATGTGCGTTGGCACCGCCTTGCTCTTCATCTCCCCGTTGAGCTCCTCTATGATGGTATTCCTCGAGGTCATTTCCGGCATCATGACGGGACTCGGATCGGGCACGCTTATCCTCTACTGGGGCCGCCTCTTTGCCCAGGAGGAACCGAATACCATCATCCTCAACTCCGCCTTGGCGATCGCCATCGCGTTCCTTCTCTACACCGTCATCTTCTGCAACCTGCCCTTCCCGGTCGGAGGCATCGTCGTCGCCTGTCTGCCGCTGCTCGAGATGCTCATACTCATGCGTCTCAAAAACCACCCGGGGCGTCAGCAGAGCGTCCCCCGCTTCCGCCACCTCCCCTTGAACCGCGGGCGTTTTGCGCTGCGCTTCATCACGCCGGTCCTCGTCTTCGGCTTGGCGCTCGGGTTTATACGCCAGACCAGTCTCCAATCCGTTTTGACGACGTCGTCGGGCCTCGCGCAGTTTTTGATCATCGCCGCCGCCTGCGTGGCGGCAGCCGTCCTGCTCATCATCGGGACCTTGATGGAGGGCAGAAACCGGACATCGCGTTTCTTCCAGTTGCTCGTCCCCATCTTGGCCGTTGCCGTCTTCTGTCTTCTGTTCCTTGACGAAGGCGGCTTAAACTGGGCAAGCGTGCTACTGCTCATCGGATATATCTGTTTCGAAGCGACGATGTGGATCTACTTCGGCCTACAGTCCCAAAGCTTCCGCCTGTCCCCCATCATGGTCTACGGTTTCGGGCGCGGTGCGCTCGCCGTCGGCGCAGCCATCATCGGGCTGGTCTTCCTGCTCGTGCCCGATCTTACGGAGATGCTCCCCTACGGCACGAGCATCTTCGTCATCGTCATGCTGATCATCCTCTTCATCGCCTACATCCTGCTTCCCGACGAACGCACCATCATGCAGATCGTCCACCCCGAGCGGGCGGACGAAAAGGAGGGCACGGATGTCGTCTCAGGGGATGGCGCAGGAAACTGCGACGTGGCGTTACAGGACGGATCGGAAACCTCGCTCACCCCGGATGAGGACGTGGAGGAGCCTCACTACCCCGGCGGGATGCCGCCTTCCCCTGCGCAGCAGGATGCCGATGCAAATCAGCCGGAAAGCGCCGTCGACATGGCCGCCCACGAGATAAATCCCGAAATGACGCAGATGGAGGATGAGTTCGGGCGCAATTTCTGTGCACAATGCGAGTCCGTCGCCGACACCTATCTGCTCTCGCAGCGCGAAACCGAGGTCATGTTCTTTTTGGCGCGCGGTTTCAACAGCGCCTACATCCAGGAAAAGCTGTTCATATCGGAAGGGACGGCCAAGACGCACGTCCGTCACATCTACCGCAAGCTCAACATACATTCCCAGCAAGAACTCATGCGCATCGTAGCGGAAACCGAAGTATAAAAGAGGCGTAGAAACCACGCCGCACGCACGGCACGCTCCTGTGCAGACCCCTTCTAGGAGGGGCGCGGGGTGCCACTTCCTCGCAGGCTCCGAGGCGGGCATGGGCGGCGCCCGCTGCAAGTTTTCGCAGACACCGCCCACACCCTTACTACCTGCTTGTACTCAAAACGTTCCTATGAACTGGGGCGACGCGCCCGCGCCCGTGGAATCGTTGCATAGGGCTGCACGGATGTGCCTGCAAGCGGCGAATTTTCTACTGAAAACGGGATATCACCAGGGTCGAATTGCCAGGTTCGTTCCTCACGAGAACTGAAGTGGACACAAAATCATGCGTGCGCTTGACAGAAAGTGGAGGGGATGGTTATATAACGGTTGCTTAATTAAACGATTGTTTGATTGTTAACACGTTCTAACCCGAGAAAGGCTGCCCGTCATGGGAATCCTGCAGCACAAGGGTAAAATCGCCCAGATCCTCATCGCAGCGGTCTTCTACGTCGCGGCAATCATCATCAACTCCGTCAACCCGGGCGGCGTTATGGGCACGTTCTGGATCGCCCTCCTCATCTTCCTCGTCCCCTATCTGATCGCCGGCTACTCGACCATCATCGAAGCCGTCAGAGGAATCCTGCACGGCAACCTCCTCGACGAGAACTTCCTCATGGCGGTCGCCTCGATCGCGGCACTCTGCATCGGCGAGTTTCCCGAAGCCGTCGCCGTCATGCTCTTCTACTGCGTCGGCGAATTCTTCGAAGACTATGCCGTCGACCGCTCCCGCCGCTCCATCTCCGAGATGATGGACATCCAGGCCGAGATCGCCTACGTCGAGCGCAACGGGGCCATAGAGGAGGTCCCACCCGAGGAGGTGGCCGTCGGCGAGACGATCCATGTCTACCCCGGCGAGCGCGTCCCCGTCGACGGCGTGGTGATCGAGGGAAGCGGGCAGGTCGATGCCTCCGCGCTGACCGGAGAGTCGGCGCCGGTCTTCCTCGAGGTCGGTGACGACATACTGAGCGGCTCCATCAACACCTCGACGCTGCTGCACGTGCGCACGACCGCCCTCTATGAGGACAGCACGGTCGCCAAGATCCTCGACATGGTGGAAAACGCCCGCGCCCGCAAGGCGAAGGTCGAAAACTTCATCACGCGTTTCGCGCACATCTATACCCCGGTCGTGGTCATCGCCGCCGTCCTCGTCGCCATCATCCCTCCGCTCTTCCTCGGCATCACCGACGGCCAGGTGTGGTCGGCCTGGATCTACCGCGCCTGCATCTTCCTCGTCATCTCCTGCCCCTGCGCCCTGGTCATATCGGTGCCGCT
>JAJQAN010000037.1:28214-29754 GCA_021203765.1 Coriobacteriaceae bacterium
CAGGGAACGGAATTCTACGTGGCGGTGGACGGCAAGCTGCTCGGATCCATCACCCTCGCCGATGCCGTCAAGGAACAGACGCCTGCGGCCCTGGAGGGGCTCAAGGCACTCGGCGTACGTCGCAACATCATGCTGACCGGCGACAAGGACGAGGTCGCCAGACAGGTGGCCGAAGAGGTGGGCATCGACGAATACTTCGCGCAGCTGCTGCCGCAGGACAAGGTCGCGCACGTGGAAGAGCTTCTCGAGGGGCAGGAGGCAGGACAGACCCTTGCGGCCGTCGGCGACGGCATCAACGACGCGCCGCTGCTGACACGGGCCGACGTCGGCATCGCCATGGGGGCGCTCGGTTCGGATGCGGCGATCGAGGCGGCCGATGTCGTACTGATGGAGGACAACCCAAGCCGCATCGTCGACGCGGTGAAGATCTCGCGCCGGGTGGTGCGGATCTCGCGTCAAAACATCGTCTTCGCACTCGGCGTCAAAGCCATCGTCCTCGTACTCGGCATCATCGGGATCGCCAACATGTGGATGGCGGTCTTCGCCGACGTCGGCGTCGCGATCATCGCCATCCTCAACTCGCTCCGCGTCCTGCGCACGAAGTAGCGGCGCGCACGCGGCCGAGACGTATAATGGACCGCAAACGACAAGGATGAGCGGAGCGTCACATGCAGATTCCACCGGATGAGAAAATCAGCGAGGCCGCCGACCTCTTCAAGATGTTCAGCGACTCCACGCGCATGAAGATCATGTACCTGCTGGTCGACGGCGAGCAAAACGTCACGGATCTGTCCGAAAGGATGGAGATGAGCGCGCCGGCCATCAGCCACCACCTCCGCGTGCTGAAGGCGCATAACCTCGTCACCGTGCGCAAGGAGGGCAAGGAGTCCTACTACGCCCTCGCCGACGCGCACGTGACCGCAATCTTATCGATAGGCATGGAGCATAATAACGAATAGGCGCCGCGCGTACGTGACTTTAGAGGCGCGGGGTGCCACTGCTTCGTAGGTTTCGAAGCGGCCATGGGCGGCGCCCGCTGCAAGTTTTCGCAGACACCGCCCATACCCGTAACACCAACTCATACTAGAAACATTTCAGCAAACTGGGACGGCACCCCGCGGCTCTCCAAAAGGGGTCACGTACAAGCGACGACTATTCGTTGCAGGGGAAGGGGAGAAAACATCCCTAGAAACCGTTTGAGCGAGGCGACTCCGTGCGATGCGGGTGATGCCGCTTTTTACTCCACGGCCCAGGGGTCGGAGATGTCGACGCCGTTTGAGATGAAGAGTATGTCGCGCGCGATCTCAGCCTCTTCGTTGGTATGCACGACCAAGACGGTGACCTCGGAGGCATCGGTCGAGATGCGGTAGAGGTCCTGTCCCACCTGGTCGCGGTTGAGGTCGTGGTCGATCTGGATGCCGAAGGGCTCGAGGCCGCGGAAGATGAGGCGGCGCGCATACGGGTCGTTTTCCCCGACGCCGGCGGTGCAGACGATGCAGTCCAAGCCGGCCAGCTCGAAGCAGTACGCGCCGATCATGCG
>JAJQAN010000059.1 GCA_021203765.1 Coriobacteriaceae bacterium
GTGGGGTTGGTCAAGGCGACCCACAGGCCCACCTTCCGACAGTAGCTGCAGAGCTCGAAGCGGTGCGGGTAGATCTTGCAGAGGTGCGTCTCGGTGTCCAGATGGTCGCAGGGGGCATCGTAGTTGACGATGACCACGCCTTCGCTGTCCACGAAGCGTATGTAGCAGCACTTCCCGCATTTGTTGCAAAGGTCGTCCCAGTTCTTGTGCCACTTCAGCCAGGCCCTGATCACCTGTAGCATGGATTCCATCCCCCGTATGCGTCGGATGAGGCTTTCCTCCGGAAGGGAAAGCGCCGGTGTGCCGCGTCGGATTCAGAGATCCGACGCGATGTGCCCTATTATCGCGCTTGCCGCCGCGGGCGACCACCGACAGTTTCGTCCGATCTGTCTCATATCCGCCGTGCGTTCTTTGCGTATCGTCGGGAATATTCATGCGAGATATCTGCTTCGAGTACTATCATATACATTCAGCTGTTTGAAGAGCACAGCCGCAGTACAACGATAGGGAGGATGCACGTGGAGGAGGAAGAGCCGACTTCTTTGGCCCGAGACGAGCGTGGTGCCGGTGTCCTGCGCACCGTCCTCGAGTTCGTCATCATCATCGTCGTCGCGTTGGTGCTGGCCTGGCTCATCAAGACCTTTATCGTCCAACCCTACGAGATCCCCTCCGGCTCCATGCTCGAGACCATCCAGCTCGAGGACCGGGTGCTCTCCGAGAAGATCACCCTCTACGGCAACTCCATGCCAGAACGCGGTGAGATCATCACCTTCACCGACCCGGAGGACTTCGAGAACCCCGACGTCGAAGACCCGACCACCCTCATCAAGCGCGTCATCGCCGTCGCGGGCGACACGATAGACCTGCGCGACGGGGAGGTCTACGTCAACGGCGAGAAGCAGGACGAGCCCTACACGCTCGGCAAGCCGACCGAGCCGCTCAACAACGACCTCGGCATCACCTATCCCTACACCGTGCCGGAAGACTGTGTCTGGGCCATGGGGGACAACCGCACCAACTCGAGCGACAGCCGCTACTTCGGCCCGGTGTCGGTCAAAAGCATCACCGGGCACGCCTTCTGGATCTACTGGCCCATCAACCACTTCGGGTCGCTCAAATGACACCGACCGCCGCCGAGACCGCCTGATGGGGACACCTCCGATGCTGACCTTCCAAGACATCATCCTGACGCTGCAGACCTACTGGGCCGAGCAGGGCTGCGTCGTCTTACAGCCCTACGATTCCGAGGTCGGTGCCGGCACCTTCCACACGGCCACCACCCTGCGCGCCCTGGGGCCGGGCAGCTGGAGATGCGCCTACGTGCAGCCCTGCCGCCGTCCCACCGACGGGCGCTACGGCTCCAACCCCAACCGCATGCAGCACTACTACCAGTTCCAGGTCCTCATCAAGCCGTCCCCCGACGACGCCCAGGACCTCTACCTCGGATCGCTGCGCGCCATCGGCATCGAGCCGCACGAGCACGACGTCCGCTTCGTCGAAGACGACTGGGAAAGCCCGACGCTGGGCGCCTGGGGGCTCGGCTGGGAGGTCTGGCTCAACGGCATGGAGGTCACGCAGTTCACGTACTTCCAGCAGGTCGGCGGCATCGAATGCGACCCGGTCTGCGTCGAGCTCACCTACGGCTTGGAGCGCCTTGCCATGTACATCCAGGGGGTCGACTCGGTCTTCGACCTGGTCTGGTCGGAAGGCGAGGACGGCTCGCAGTTCACCTACGGGGACGTTTTCTACGAAAACGAACGGGAGTTCTCTGCCTACAACTTCGAGCATGCCGACGTCGACATGCTCTTCAAGCGTTTCGAGGACAACGAGACCGAATGCGCACACCTGCTCGAGCAGAACCTGCCGCTTCCCGCCTACGACTGCGTCATGAAGTGCTCGCACGCCTTCAACCTGCTCGACGCGCGCGGCGCGATTTCGGCGACCGAACGCACCGCCTACATCCTGCGGGTGCGCACCTGCGCCAAGGCCTGCTGCGAGTCCTACCTCGAACACGTCGTCGAAGGGGGAGGGGCCTACATCCCCTCACAGGACGATGCCGGACAGGAGGGGGAATAGCCGATGGCCACCGCCACGCTCCTGTTCGAGATCGGTTGCGAGGAGATCCCCGCCCTGCCACTGTATCAGGCGACCGAGCAGTTGGGCCGCGACCTGGAGGCGGCCCTCGACGAGGCACGCATCCCGCATGGTGAGGTGACGGCCGAGTCAACCCCGCGCCGTCTGGTGGCACGCGTCGCCGAGGTGGCCGAGACCTCCGAGGCCCTTTCCGAGAAGGCGAAGGGGCCGTCTGCGTCAATCGCGTTCGACGATGACGGGCAGCCGACCAAGGCCGCCGTCGGCTTCGCCCGCGGCAAGGGCATAGAGCCTGGCGATCTCGTGCGCGAGGCAGACGAGTCGGGTACCGAATACGTCTACGCCTGCATCGAAGTCCCGGCATGCCCGGTCTCAGAGCTGCTGCCCGAGATGCTCGCATCGATCATCGAGGGGATCAAGTGGCCCAAATCCCAACGCTGGGGTTCACGCCACGAGACCTTCTCGCGCCCCATCCGCTGGCTGGTGGCCCTGTGGGGAAGCGAGATCATCGACCTGACCTACGCCGGGCTTTCCGCCGGCAACGTGACGCACGGCCATCGCATCATCGCCGATGAGCCCTTCGAGCTTGCCGATGCGCATGCGTATGCGGACGTCTGCAAGCAGATGTCGGTCGTGGTATCGGCTTCCGAGCGCGCAGACATCATCCGCGAGCAGATCGCCGGCTTCGAGAAGGAGACCGGGCTGACCGCGGACACGCCCGAGGCGACCTTCGACGAGGTCGTCAACCTGGTCGAGTACCCGAGCGTCCTGCTCGGACACTTCGACGAGGAGTTCCTCGAGGTCCCGCCCGAGATCATCACCGACGCGATGCTCGAGCATCAGCGCTACTTCCCGATGTATCGCGCCGACGGCAGCCTCGACAACGCGTTTTTGCTGGTGAGCAACGGCAATCCCGCCAACGCCGATGTCATCCGCGAAGGCAACGAGCGCGTCGTGCGGGCGCGCCTGGCCGATGCCGCCTTCTTCGTGACCGAAGACCGGCTCCGTCCGCTCGAAGACTACGTCGAGCGCCTCGAAGGCGTCGTCTTCCAGGAAAGGCTCGGGACGGTGCGCGCCAAGGTCGAGCGCATCGAAAAGCTCGCCGCAGCGCTGAGCGATGACGCGAAAGCCCACGGGGTGAAGCTTTCCGATGCGGACGTGACCGACGCCGTCCGCGCGGCGCATCTGTGCAAGGCCGACCTCGTCACCTCGGCGGTCGTGGAGTTCACCTCGCTGCAGGGCGTGATGGGCATGCACTACGCGCACAGCTCAGGGGAGACCGACCAGGTGGCAGATGCCATCGCCGACCACTACCGCCCGCGCTTCTCGGGAGACGAGCTGCCGCGGAGCACGGTGGGGCGCATCGTGGCCGCCGCCGACAAGCTCGACACCATCTGCGGGCTCTTCGCGGTCGACCAGGCGCCGACCGGGTCCTCCGATCCCTTTGCCCTGCGCCGTGCCGCCCTCGGCATCGTCGCCATGCTGCTTGACGAGGACGCACCGCTTACCATCTCCCTGGTGGCCGGCATCGATGCCGCCCTCGACGCCTACGAGGCCCAGGGCCTTGCCTTCGACCGTGCCGCGGTGCGCGCCGCGATCATCGACTTCTTCATCACCCGTACCCGCGTCATGCTGCGCGATGCGGGCTGTTCGGCGGATGCCTGCGATGCGGTGCTCGCCATACGGATCGACGAGCCGGTCGAGTTCGTCGACCGCGTCCACGCCCTCGAGGCCGCCCGCAAGGAGGCCCCCGAGGAGTTCGAGGATCTGGCGACCGCCTACGCCCGGGCGAACAACCTGCGCGACGCCACGCTCGGCTGCGAGGTCGACGACGCGCTCCTCACCGATCCCGAACGCGCCCTGCTGACGGCCACCGATGCGGCGGCCGGGCAGGTGGATGCAGCGCTTGCGGCGGGGGACTATCCGGCAGCGCTTTCCGCACTGGCCACCCTGCGCGGCCCCATCGACACCTTCTTCGACGACGTGCTCGTCATGGACGAGGATGCGGCGCTGCGTGACAACCGCCTGCGTCTGCTCAACCGCTTCGCCGCCGTCTTCGAACGCGTCGCCGACATCTCCAAGCTCTCCCACGCATAAGTATCGCAGCCTGCTGCCAAAATCGCGCCGAAAGCAAATGCGGTGGACTGATTACTGTCAAAACTGTGCTCGATGATCCGCCCCGGAAAAAATCGAGGCTCCAAACGCCAAAAGGGACCTAGAAGCAGGGTTTTCAGAGTCAAAACCTAGCTAAATGTAGAGGCCATAAAAGGCGATTCGGAAAGCCGCAGGTCAAAGAGTTGCAGCAAATCGCAGATTATCGGTCACCCCTTCGATCGGCCTGCTTGGAGCGCAGTTTTGGCAAAAGCGGCCTCGATTTTTTCCGAGAGCGTCAAAAGGGGCGTGGATGTGAGCGGAAGAAGATGATGGGGCTGGCGCGGCTGCCTGCCATGCGGGAGCAGGCAGTCCGCGCCCTCGGTTGTCGCCTCTGACGGCAGCCCACGAATTTCTCACGGATTGTGCAGGGCTGACCTCCCACAGCTTTAGCAAGATAGAGTACTATGAAAACTTGTCTGTTTTCGCCGAACAGACGACGGTTGATTACCTTGATTTCAAAATGACTTGTGGAGGGTGGATCATGGCTGAAGCACAGCAGCGCGTGTACGCATTCGGCACGGATGCGCAGGGCAACAACGTCACCGAGGGCAATGCCCAGATGAACTACATCCTGGGCGGCAAAGGCGCCAACCTGGCCGAGATGGCCCAGATCGGCTTGCCGGTACCGCCAGGCTTTACGATTTCCTGTCAGACCTGCGTGGAATACTCCTCCGCGGACAACACCTTCCCCGAAGGCGCCGTCGAAGAGATCCAGAAGTACCGCGCCGACCTCGAGGAACGCATGGGCAAGCGCATCGGCGACGATGAGGACCCGCTGCTGGTCTCCGTCCGCAGCGGCGCGCCGTTCTCCATGCCGGGCATGATGGACACGGTCCTCAACCTCGGCCTCAACGAGAACTCCGTCCAAGGCCTCATCAAGCAGACCGGCAACGAGCGCTTCGCCTGGGATTCCTACCGCCGCTTCATCCATATGTTCTCCAACGTCGTCATGGGCGTCGAGGACGACTACTTCGAAGACGCCATCGCCGCCAAGCGTGAGCAGTACGGCGCCAAGAACGACTCGGATCTGACCGCCGACCAGATGAAGGAGGTCGTCGACGAGTACAAGAAGATCTTCTCCGAGCAGGTCAAGGCCGAGGATTATCCGCAGCTGGTGGTCGACGGCGAGGTCGCCTTCCCGCAGGATCCCGACACGCAGCTCATGCTCGCCATCGAGGCGGTTTTCAACTCCTGGAACAACGACCGCGCCATCATCTACCGCAAGCAGAACAAGATCGCCGACGACCTCGGCACCGCCGTCAACGTGCAGACCATGGTCTTCGGCAACAAGGGCGACACCTCCGCCACCGGCGTCGCCTTCACGCGTGACGCCGCCACCGGCGAGAAGGTCTTCTACGGCGACTACCTCATCAACGCCCAGGGCGAAGACGTCGTCGCCGGCATCCGCAACACCTCGCCCATCGAGGACCTCAAGCACACGCCCGGCCTCGAGCAGGTCGGCAAGGACCTCGAAGACGTCTTCGTGCTGCTGGAGAAGCACTACCGCGACATGATGGACATCGAGTTCACCATCGAGCAGGGCAAGCTCTACATCCTGCAGACGCGCGTCGGCAAGCGCACCGCCGTCGCCGCCCTGCGCATCGCCATCTCCATGGTGGAGGAGGGCCTCATCTCCAAGGAGGAGGCCGTCTGGCGCGTCAAGCCCGACCAGCTCGACCAGCTCCTCCATCCCCAGATCGACCAGAAGGCCGAAAAGAACGTTATCGCATCCGGGCTCAACGCCTCCCCGGGCGCGGCCGTCGGCGAATGCGTCTTCTCTGCCGACGACGCGGTCGCGGCCACCGAGGAAGGCCGCAAGGTCGTCCTCGTCCGCTGGGAGACCACGCCCGACGACCTCGGCGGCATGATCGCTGCCGAAGGCATCCTCACCTCGCACGGCGGCAAGACCTCGCACGCGGCGGTCATCGCCCGCGGCATGGGCGCGCCCTGCGTCTGCGGCGTCGAGGCTTTGAGGATCGACGCGGACAAGAAGGAGGCCGCCGTCGCCGGTACCGACATCGTCTTGCACGAAGGCGACATCATCTCCATCGACGGCACGACCGGCGAACTCATCTACGGCCCCGTCAAGCTCGTCGAGCCGGAGCTCACCGGCGACTTGGACACGCTCCTCACCTGGGCAGACGAAATCCGCACCTTGGGTGTGCGCGCCAACGCCGACAACCCCGAGGACGCCAAGCTCTCCCGCGAGTTCGGCGCCGAGGGCATAGGCCTGTGCCGCAACGAGCATATGTTCCTGGGCGATCGCAAGCAGATCGTCGCCGACATGATCCTGGCCGAAAACGGCAGCGACGAGTACATGGCCGCCCTCGACAAGCTCTACGAGGTCCAGCAGGGCGACTACTACGAGATGCTCAAGGCCATGGACGGCCTGCCCGTCATCATCCGCCTGCTCGACCCGCCGCTGCATGAATTCCTTCCCGCCCCGCGCGATCTGGCCATCGAGGTCGCGGTCGGCGAGGCCAAAGGCGAGGACGTCACCGAAACGGCCGAACTCCTCGAGGCGGCCGACGCCCAGGCCGAGATCAACCCCATGCTCGGGCTGCGCGGCTGCCGTCTCGGCATCGTCATGCCGGGGCTCAACGCCATGCAGGTTCGCGCCATCGCCGCGGCCTGCGCCAAGCTCGTCAAGGAGGGTCGCGACCCGCATCCCGAGGTCATGATCCCGCTCGTCGCCATGGAATCCGAGATCGAGTTCGTCCGCGGCGAGTCCGAGGAGAGCATCGCCGAGGTCGCCGAAAGCGAAGGCGTCGACCTCTCCTTCATCCAGATCGGCACGATGATCGAGCTGCCGCGCGCCTGCGTGTGTGCCGACGAGATCGGCAAGCACGCCGACTTCTTCAGCTTCGGCACCAACGATCTCACCCAGACGACCTTCGGCTTTAGCCGCGACGACGTCGAGGGCAAGTTCTTCGGCGACTACGCCGACATGGGCATCATGAAGGTCAATCCGTTCGCCACCGTCGACGACGGCGTCATCAAGCTCGTCGACCAGGCCGTCAGGGGCGGCCGTTCCGCCAATCCCGACCTCGGGCTCGGCATCTGCGGCGAACACGGCGGCGATCCCGACTCCATCGCCAAGTTCCACAAGGTCGGCCTCGACTACGTCTCCTGCTCGCCCTACCGTGTGCCGGTCGCGCGTCTCGCCGCGGCACATGCGGCCCTGGCGGACAAGGAGTTCAAGGTCGACAAATAGGATCGCTCGATAGCGCGTTTCACCAAAGGAGAGGGTCGATGAGGCCCTCTCTTTCGTTTGCTCACAAATCGGTGCAACCTTTTTATTCTGGGCTCTGATGGCTTACAATAGGAAGCCATCCACGGACGAAAAGGAGACACACGTATGCCACAGACAGTTCCCGGAGGCCTTTCGGTAGCAGACGAGGTCATCGTCGACATGATCGGGTATGCGGCACTCGAAAGCTACGGCGTCGTCGGCATGGCTTCGCCCTCGCTTGCCGACGGTATCGCCAAGCGTCTGCCGGCCAACCGTCTCCGTAAGGGCATCGAGGTCGACATCACCGACCGTGGGATCCACGCCGACCTCTACATCATCGCCGAGCAGGGCACGAACCTCACCGAGGTCAGCCGCAACCTGGCCGACCGTGTCGCCTTCGTCTTAAAGGACTCGGCCCAGCTCCAGGTGGACGGCATCGAAGTCCACATCCAGGGCATCAACGTCAGCAACTAGGGCGCATCGCTCGTGAACGACCGGTAGGACAAGGTAGGAATAGAACGTCATGAACTCCCAGAATCTATGCCTGAGTATCGCTTCGGCAGCCCGAGCATTGGACGACCGTAAGGAAGAGGTCAACCGTCTGAACGTCTTCCCCGTCCCCGACGGGGACACCGGGACCAACATGTCCTTGACGCTCGAATCCGTCGTCACCGAGATCAAGGCCCTGCCGGTGGACGCCGACGTGCCGGCCATCTGCCACGCCATCACCCACGGCTCCCTCATGGGCGCCCGCGGCAACTCCGGCGTCATCACCTCCCAGATCCTGCGCGGCCTCTGCGAGAGTTTCTCGGAGGCCAAAGACTTCGACACCCAGGCCATCGCCGACGCCTTCGGGCGCGCCGTCGAGATCTCCTTCCAGGCGGTCCGCAAACCCGTCGAAGGCACCATCCTGACGGTCGTGGAGGACATGTCGAAGGTGGCGACCGATTCTGCGGCGCAGGGCATGGACGTGGAGGAGACCCTGAAGGCCATCGCGGCCGAGTCGCTCGCCTCGGCCAAACGCACGCCCGAGCTTCTGCCCGTCCTGAAGGAAAACGGCGTCGTCGACTCCGGCGGCTTCGGGCTGGCCGTTTTGACCCAGTCCTTCGTGAGCGCGTTCACCGGCGAGGAGATGGAGCTTCCCGAGGCATCCGAGTTCTCCCGTCCCGAGCCGAAGGTCGCTATCGAGCAGGTCAACGACTGGGCCGGCAGCGACTATATGTACTGCACCGAGTTTCTGCTCTCGAGCGAGGACATCGACGTGGACGAGACCAAGAAGTTCCTCGGCGGGATCGGCGACTGCGAGCTGCTCGTCGGCACGCATCCCGACTTCAAGGTACACGTCCACACCGACACCCCCGGCGAGGTCTTGAACTACATGACCGAGCGCGGCCAGGTCGCCGAGGTCTTCATCCACAACATGATCTTAGAGTCCCAGGAGCGCGCCGAAGGCATCGCCGCCGGCGAGGGGGAGGCCGAGGCCGAAGAGGAATCCTCCGAGCGCAAGCCCCTCGGCATCGTTGCGGTCGCAAGCGGCAGCGGCACCGCCACGATCCTGCGTTCGCTCGGCGTCGACTATGTCGTCTCCGGCGGTCAGACCATGAACCCATCCACCAAGGATCTGCTCGAGGCGGTCGAGAAGGTCAACGCCGACTCCGTCATCATCCTGCCGAACAACAAGAACATCCTCATGTCCGCCCAGTCCGCGGCCGAGTGCTGTGAGGACGCCGAGGTCGGGGTGGTTCCCACGACGAACGTACCCGCCTCGTTCTCCGCGCTGTTCGCCGTCGACTTCGACGCCTCGCTTGCCGACAACGTCGAGGCGATGACCGCCGTCTTGGACGACGTCCACTACGGCGAGGTCACCACCGCCATCAAGAAGGCGAAGACCGAGGACGGACAGAAGATCAAGGCAGGCGATGTCATCGGCATCGCCGACGGCTCGCTCGACTTCGTCGGCGACGACATCATCGAGGTCGCGATGCAGCTCATCGAGGAGATCGACGACGACTACGACACCCTCACCCTGCTGGCGGGGGAGGACTTCTCCGACAGCGACATGGACACCCTCGTCGGTCGCGTCGAAGAGGAGTTCGACAACCTCGAGATCGACGCGCAGCGCGGCGAGCAGCCCCTCTATCCGCTCGTCTTCTCCCTCGAATAACGCCCGACACGGCGAAAAGCGCACCGATGCCGACACGCCAGTCTGTGGGTGAAGCACTCGACGCGCCCGTCACCTCCGTCCGCTACGTCACCGAAAAGCGCGCCGAGGCACTCGCACGCCTCGACATACGGACGGTCCGCGACCTCGTCTGCCACTATCCCCGCCGCTACCTCGACTTCAGCCGGACCGCGACGGTCGCCGACGCGGAGATCGGCAAGGAGGTCACCGTCGTCGGCACCATCGCCGACGTCTCCGTCAAAAAGCCGCGCCCGCGTCTCGACATCGTCGAGGCGGGCGTCTACGACAAGACCGGGATCATCCTCGGCGTCTGGTTCCGGCAGCCCTGGATGGCACGGCGCCTGAGCTCCGGGCAGGTCGTCGCGATGAGCGGCAAGATCAGCTTCGACTACGGCTTCAAGCGCATGAACAGCCCCTTCATCGAAATCATCGGCGAGAGCGAGGAGGAAGCCGACCTCTCCCGCATCATCCCGGTGCACGGCACCACCGAGGGTATCTCCACCGCCTGGATGCGCCGTCTTGTCGCCACCGCGCTGGACGGCCTGGCGGACCTGCCCGACCCGCTTCCCGCCGAGCTGCGCTTCCGCGACGCCTTCATGTCCCGCAAGGAGGCGCTGCGCCAGATACACTTCCCCAAAAGCGCCGGGCAGCGTGACGAGGCACGGCGCCGTCTGGCCTACGAGGAGCTCTTCTTTTTGCAGCTCGAGCTCATGCGCCTGCGCGCGGCCGAGGAGACCGGTGCCGGCGCCATCGCGCACGATGCCGGAGACGAGGTCCTCGAGCGCTACCGCTCGCTGCTGCCGTTTACGCTCACCGAGGAGCAGGACGCGGCGCTGTCCCGCATCGTCGAGGACATGCGCGCCTCATCCGTCATGAACCGGATGCTGCTCGGGGACGTGGGCACCGGCAAGACGGTCGTGGCCGGCGGAGCGATCGTCCTGGCCGCGAAAAGCGGGCATCAGGCGGCGATGATGGCGCCGACCGAGGTGCTCGCACGCCAGTACGGCCAAAGCCTCGGCACCTACCTCGATGAGCTCGGCATCACCTGGGCGACGCTTACCTCGGCCACCCCGGCTTCCGAACGCGCCGAGATACTGTCAGGCCTTGCCGACGGCACGCTCTCGGTCGTCTTCGGGACCCATGCCCTCATCGAGGACGACGTCGTCTTCAAGTCACTTTCCCTGGTCGTGATCGACGAGCAGCACCGCTTCGGGGTCGAACAGCGCGCCGCCCTGCGCGCCAAGGGCCCGGGAAGCGACCTGCTCGTGATGACGGCGACGCCGATCCCGCGCACGCTCGCGCTCACGCTCTACGGCGACCTCGAATGCTCGTTTCTGCGCACCCGTCCGGCATCGCGTCCGCCCACGACCACCCGTATCGTCTCGCGCGCCAGGCGCGACATCGCCTACGAGGCGATACGTGCCGCGCTCAAAGAGGGACGGCAGGCCTACATCATCTGCCCGCTCGTCGGCGTGAGCCGCAAGGAGCGCACCGACGAGGCGGCCCGGGAACTCGAAGACCGCATCGCCGCCGGCGAGGAGCTTGCGACCCTGAAGGCCGCACAGGACGAGGCGAGGTTTCTGGGCGAGAAGGTCTTTGCCACCAGCGAGGTCGGCCTTCTGACCGGGCGGATGAAGGCGCCCGAGAAACAGGAGGTCATGCAGCGTTTCTACGACGGCGATATCGACGTGCTCGTCGCGACGACGGTCGTCGAGGTGGGCATCGACGTGCCCAACGCGACGGTCATGATGATCGAGGACGCCGAGCGCTTCGGCCTCTCGCAGCTCCACCAGCTGCGGGGGCGGGTTTCGCGCGGGCAGTACCCCGGCCAGGTCTTTCTGGTCGCCGACCCGGCAGAAGACGACACCGAGACCGCCGAGCGGCTGCAGGCGCTCGTCGAGACCGACGACGGCTTCGAGCTGGCAGAACGCGACCTGCGTGCCCGCCGCGAAGGAGACGTGCTCGGCAGCCGGCAGCACGGGGCCTCGACCTTGAAGCTCGTGCAGGTGCTCGACGACGCCGAGCTCGTGGCCCGCGCCCACGACGACGCCCGCGCCATCCTCGAGGCCGACCCCGACCTTTCCGCCTCGGAGCATGCGGGCCTTGCCCACGAACTCGATGAGGTATTCTCCGAGCGCCAGATGATCGAGTAGGAGGGTATGGACCATGCGTGTGGTGGCCGGCGAATTCAAAAGCCGCAGGTTGCAGGCCCCCGACGGGGAGCATACCCGTCCGACGACCGACCGCGTCCGCGAGGCCGTCTACTCCTCGGTCATCTCCGAACTGGGTGACCTGTCCGATACCGCCGCGCTGGACGCCTTCGCCGGAAGCGGCGCCCTGGGGATCGAGGGGCTCTCACGCGGCCTGGCGAGCTGTCTTTTCTTCGAGACGGACAGGGCCGCCCGCCGCGTCCTGCAGCAAAACCTCGACACCCTCGGGCTTGAGCCGCCCCGCGCACAGGTGAGCCCGGCAGATGTCGTGCGCGCAAGCGAGCATCCGATCCGCCGAGGAGAGCCCTTCGGACTGGTCCTGCTCGACCCGCCCTACCAGAGCGCCGCAACCGAGGCGTGCGCCTTCCTTTCCCGCCTGGCCGCAAACGGGGATCTGGCCGATGGCGCCCTCGTCGTCTACGAACACGCCCTCGACGGTGCCGATGCGGTGGCGGAGGCCGTATCGGCCACAGACGGCTTCACCCTTTTGCGCCAGCGAAGATTCGGCAAGACCTGCGTCTCCTACGCCTCCTTCTCCGCATAACCGCCACGTTTTGCGTTCATAACGTCCACAAACCTCGCGATACGGCCGCTGTTTTGCGCAAAATCCGAAACAGTGGTCTGCCCCGATTCGGCCGCCCCCTACAATTCCTTTCCGTGCCAGCCGCCCGTCTGGGACGCGCCCCTTTCCGGGATGCGCCGACGGGCAGGCGTGAAAGGAGCCGCACGTGGGCAGGATCGTCGTAACCGGTATGGGAGCGGTCACCCCGCTCGGTACCGGCGTTGGAGAGTTCTGGGACCAGTTGGTGCAGGGCCGCTGCGGGATCGGAGAGATCACCCGCTTCGATGCCGCTGAGCTGCCGGTCCGCATCGCCGGCGAGGTACAAGGTTTCGACGCTGCCGAGATGGTCCCTTCCGAGATCGCCAAGAAGTACGACCCCTTCATGCAATATGCCTACTACGCCGCCGACGAGGCTCTGCGTGACAGCGGCCTTGCGGTGGACCCGGAGCGCACCGGCATCGTCTGCGGCACCGCCATGGCCGGCGTGGCCACCATCGCCGACGAGCAGGAACGCCTCGATAACGCCGAGAGAAAACGGGTCGGCCCGCGCTTCGTCCCCAAGATCTTAGGCAACGTCGCGGCCGCCCACATCGCCAAGGGTTTCGAGATACACGGCCCGAGCCTGACCGTCTCGACGGCCTGCTCCTCGGGCGGGGACGCCATCAAGACCGCCTGCATGTATTTGCACGCCGGCGAGGCCGACGCCATGGTGGCGGTCGGCGCCGACTCCATCCTGAGCCCGATCGTCATCTACTCGCTCGACAGCGCCAAGGCGCTCTCCCGCACAAACGACGACCCCGCACACGCCTGCCGTCCCTTCGACGTCGGCCGTGACGGCTTCGTCATCGGCGAGGGCGGCGGCGCGCTCGTGCTCGAGACCGAGGAACACGCCCTCGCACGCGGCGCAGACATCTACGGCGAGGTCTTGGCCTGCGCGAACACCAACGACGCCTACCATGTGACGGCCCCGCATCCCGAGGGCCGCGGCGCCATCGCCTGCATGCAGCGCGCCCTTGACGCGGCCGGCCTTGCGCCCGCCGACGTCGACTACATCAACGCGCACGGCACGGCCACCGGCAAGGGGGACGCCGTCGAGGCCGCCGCCGTACGTGAGGTCTTCGGGACGCAGACGCCGCCCGTGTCGTCCACCAAGGGGGCGACCGCCCACATGATGGGGGCCGGCGGCATCACCGAGGTCATCGCCTGCATACAGGCCATCCGGACGGGCATTGTCCCGCCGACGATCAACTTAGACGAGGTCGACCCGGACTGCGCCGGCATCGACTTCATCGCGAACACGGCAGGTCAGGCGACCGTCGAGGTCGCCATGTCAAACGCCTTCGGCTTCGGCGGTCAGAACTCGAGCGTCGTCGTGGGCGGATACGATCCAGCACGCAAACGTCGAGAGAACACGAACGGATAGGGGGCGATTCAGATCATGGAGGAAACCACGCTCAGCACACGGGAACTCACCTACGACGCGACGATGTTCATCGAGACCTTCGAACGCGAATTCACCTGGCTGCGCGGCTTTCTGCGCAACGTCTACAGGCATCCTTCCAAGCCGGCGCTCATCGAGCCGGTCTTGAACAAGACCTGGTCCTACGCCGAGCTCAACGCCGACGCCAACCGTCTGGCCAACGCCCTGAAATCCGACGGCGTGGGCAAAAACGACATCGTCGGCATCCAGCTCTACAACTGCCCGGAGTTCCTCTTCGGCTACATCGCCCCGCGCAAGATCGGGGCCATCGCGAACCCGCTCAACTTCAACTTCTCGGCAGGCGAGACCGCCGAGGTCATCGACCACAACAAGCCGGTCGTCTACATCTACGACGAGTCCCTGGCACCCACGGTGCTCGCGGCACTCGAGCTTGCCGAGCACAAGCCCAAGACCCTCGTTGTGGTGCGCTCGGGCTCGGATACCGAAAGCCTGCCCGAAGGGCACATCGCCTATACGGACTACATCGACGCCGACAAGGCCGACGACCCGGTCAACGACTTCGACGAGCACATGTACGACGAGGTCGTCCGCCTGCAGACCTCCGGCACGACCAACACGCCCAAGGGCATCCCCTTAAACAACGCCAACGAGGTCTTGAGCTCGCACGACGTCATCATGGAGTACCCGCTCACCGTCGTCGACGTCACCATGAACCTGACGCCGTGGTTCCACCGCGGCGGCCTGCATTCGGGCGGCCCGACCCCGACGCTCTACGTCGGCGGCACCGTCGTCGCCATGCGCAACTTCAACCCGAAGGCCTGCGTGGAATACATCGAGGAGCACGGCATCACCTTCATCACCGGCGTGCCGTCGGTCTTCTTCTCGCTGGTGCGCTACCTCGAAAAGCACGACGAGGAGCTTCCCACCCTCAACGGCATCGTCACGATGGGCAGCCCGCTCGACGAGGAGGACTGCATCCGCCTGCAGACGGTGCTCGGCGCGCAGCTCTTCAACGGCTACGGGACGACGGAGACCTTCTGGAACACGATGCTGTACCCGCGGGACCTCCCGGGGATGGCCGGCTCGGTCGGACACTCCTGCATCGACGACGAGGTCCGCGTCGTCAAGATCTTCGACGAGCGCAAGGGACATCCGAGCGAGACGGTCCCCTGCGACGGCAGGACCATGGGCGAGGTCATCATCAAGGCCCCGTTCAAGTCCACCTACACCTACGTCGACAACCCGGAGATGTCGGCCGACAAGTTCGTCGACGGCTGGCTCTACACCGGAGATGTCGCCACTTGGGACGAAAGCAGCTGCATCAAGATCGTCGACCGCAAGGACGGCATGATCATCTCCAAGGGCGAGAACATCTACCCGGCACGCGTCGAGGAGATCCTGAACCGCCACCCCAAGGTGCAGGAATGCATGGTCTGCGGGGTCCCGGACAAAAAGCGCGGCGAGGTCGTCGCCGCCTATGTCATCGCCGAGGACGAGGACCTGACACCCGAGGATCTCTTCGCCTACTGTGACGGCTCCGAGCGCATCTCGACCTTCCAGGCGCCGCGCTACTACCGGATCGTGGACGAGCTGCCCTACACCGCCACGGGCAAAAAGCAGCACTACAAGCTCAAGGAACAGGCGGCCAAAGACCTCGAGGACGGACAACTCACCGGGCGTCAGGCGCAGACCATCGGCGAGAGGATCTCCTCCAGGATCCGCTCCGGCCTCGACCGCTTCATGAAGTAGGGCTTCACCGCCCAGGGTTCTCCTGGGGAAAGTCTAAAGAAATCGTCGGCGCGGCAACCGAGTGCCCACATCCTACATGCCTTGCGTTACAATAACCCGCGATTCCGCGAGCAGACCTCCTGTAGGAAGGGACATCCATGACCCTCACGTTCGGTGCGTTTATCGGACAGGTCCTCGCTAATCCTGTACTCATCATCATCCTGCTGCTGGTCTTAGGCGTCACCATCATCTCCGGTGCCACCGACGCAGCCAACGCCATCGCGGTTTCCATCTCGACGCGTGCGATCAGCCCCAACATCGCCATCGCCATGGCCGCGGTCTGCAACTTCGTCGGCCTCATCGTCATGACCTACATCACGACGGCGGTCGCCGAGACGATGTTCAACATGGTCGATTTCTCAGGGGACACCCATGCCGCCTTGCTGTCGCTGTGCGCTGCCATGGTCGCCGCCATCGCCTGGGGCATCTTCTGCTGGATCATGGGGATCCCCGCTTCCAAGTCCCACTCGCTCATCGCCGGCATCACCGGCGGCGCGATCGCCCTGAACGGCTTGGGCGGCGTGGTGGTCAGCGAATGGCTCATGGTCGTCTACGGCATGGTCTTCTCGCTGGTGGCCGGCTTCCTGCTCGCGCAGATCATCGTCCGCATCATCTCGAGGATCTTCGCCAGATTCGACCGCAACAAGACCTACACGGGATTCCGTGTCACCCAGATCTGCTGTTCGGCCTTCCTCGCATTCATGCACGGTGCCCAGGACGGGCAGAAGTTCATGTCCATCGCCCTGCTCGGCATCGCGCTCTCCTTCGGCGTCGATGACATCTCCACCATGGGATTTCCGCTCTGGCTCATGGTCGCCTGCTCGCTCGCCATCTCGCTCGGCACGGCCGTCGGCGGCAAGCGCATCATCAAGCACGTCGCCATGGACATGGTCGACCTGCAGCAGTACCAGGGGGTCTCGGCCGACTTCGCGACCATCATCACGCTCTTCGTCGCGACCATGACGGGCATGCCGGTCTCCACCTCACATGCCTCGACCTCGGCCATCATGGGCGTCGGTTCGGCGCGCAACCCGCACAAGGTCCGATGGGGCATCGCCGGGAGCATGGTGGGGGCCTGGATCCTGACCTTTCCGTGTTGCGGTGTGCTCGGCTACGCCCTCGCGCAGCTCTTCATGCTGATATTCGGTTGACGGGGGCTTGATCAGACGTTGGCCTGCAGCCACTCGATGATGTCGTCGCTTTCGTAGAGGGGCTCGCCGTCGATGAAGAGGCAGGGCACCTGCTTGCCCTTGCCGCCGTGTTCGAGCAGCCAGTCCAGGTCCTCTTCGCTTTCCTCGATGTCGTGGAGCTCGATATCGGCGTCCAGATCGGCGATGGCCTGCATGACGCGTCGGCAGTACGGGCAGCTGTTCTTCTTGTAGAGTTTGAGTTCCATGGCGTCCTCCCTTCCATCCGCTCAGACCCCGAGTGTACGCCCATCTTCGCTCCCGGACAAAGTCCCGCAGACGAAACCCCCGCTCCCTCCGCGCCCGCCGCTTGTAGGAAGTATGCGCAAAATTTGCAGGTGAGGCGCGTTTCCCCGCGTTTTCTGCAACAATACCTCCGAACGATTTTTGCCGTGATGCCGTGCACGACGTGTCGAGAGGAAGCTGGTGGCCCATGTCCGAGAGCGACTATATCCTCAGCTGTGAGTCGACCATCGACCTTCCGCCCGAGAAGGTCCACGAATTCGGTCTCGAATACATCTGCTACCACTATTCGCTCGGAGGCACCGAATACACCGACGATTTGGGCCAGTCCATCTCGCTCAAGGAGTTCTACGACCGCATGGTCGCCGGCGAGGACACCAAGACCTCGGCTTTGAGCGTGGGGGAGTACAGCGAATACTTCGAAGGTCTCCTCAAACAGGGCAAGGACGTCCTGCACGCGACACTCTCGAGCGGCATCACCTCCTCGGAACAGGCCGCCGAAGACGCCGCGGCCGGGCTGCGCGAAAAGTACCCCGACCAGAAGCTCTACGTCGTCGACTCGCTCTGCATCTCGAGCGGCTACGGCATGGTCATGCACGAGCTTTCCAAGAAGCGCGCCGCCGGCGTGGGCATCGACGAGGCGCGCACCTGGCTCATAGAAAACCGCCTCCACATGCACCACTGCTTCTACTCGAGCGACCTCACCTACTACGTGCGCGGCGGCCGCGTCACCCCGACGACCGGCTTCGTCGGCAACCTCCTCGGCATCTGCCCGGTGCTCGAGATCAACTCCGAAGGCAAGCTCATCCCCCGCGAACGCAAGCGCGGCAAGAAGAAGGCCACGCGCCGCCTTGTCGAGAAGATGGAGGAGTACGCCTACAACGGCACCGACTACGACGGCGAGGCCTGGTTCTGCCACAGCGACTGCCTCGCGGACGTGGAGGAGCTTGTCGCGCAGGTCAAGGAGCGTTTTCCGCACCTGAGCGGCGAGCAGCTCATCTGCAACATCGGCCCGACCATCGGCGCGCATTCCGGCCCGGGCACGGTCGCCGTCTTCTTCTGGGGCTCCGAACGCACCGAATAGCCCGTCTGTGCCCCGTTCTCTAAACTATACATGCTGTCTAAATCTGCCACATTACAAAAGGTCAACGGTCGTTTAAACTTATATCAGCCCTGCTAAGGCGTTGTATCATGTGAACAGAAAACGCCGTGACTAGTTTTCCGATCGAGAGGGCGGTGCGTTAGATGGCCAGGTTTTCCGTCAGAAGGCCGTTCTTCATACTGGTCGCCGTCATCATCATCCTCATCTTAGGCGGCGTCTCCGTCACCTACATGAAAACCGACCTCATCCCCGAGATGTCGATGCCCTACCTCGCCGTCGTCACGGCCGACCCCGGAGCCAGCCCCGAAAAGGTCGAAGAGGAGGTCACCGAGGTCCTCGAAGGCGGCCTCGCCTCGGTCAGCGGCGTCGAAAGCGTCACGAGCACCTCGATGGAAAACGCATCGATGGTCTTTTTGGAGTTCAGCGACAACACCGATCCCGATGCGGCCTTGGTCAAAGTGTCGGCGGAGGTAAACGAGCTCTCCGACTCCCTGCCCGACACCGCCGCCACCCCCTATTACCTGCAGATATCCGCGGACATGATCGCCTCGACCTACATCGGCGTGTCCAGCGAGGACATGAAGATCGCCGAGCTGTCCGGCTACGTCGAAGACGAGATCGTCCCCCGGCTCGAGCGCCTCGACGGCGTCGCCGAGGTCTCTCCGTCCGGCCTCATCACCGACACGGTCAGCGTCCAACTCAACCAGGACAAGATCGACAACGTCAACGACGGCATCCTCGGCGAGGTCAACGACGGCCTGGCCAAGACTAAAAAGCAGCTCGACAAGGCCGACAAGCAGATGAAGAAGGCCGAAAAGCAGCTCAAGAAGGGCCAAAAACAGCTCGACAAGCAGAAGGACCAGGTCAGCACCCAGCTCGCCTCCGCCTCCCTGGCGATGAACACCGTCCTGGCGCAGAAGAACGCCTACCAGGCGCAGAAGGCGGTGCTCGAGATAGAGAAGACCATCGCCCAGACCGCCCAGGACGCCACCGCCGAGCAGATGGCCAACGAGCAGATCTCGCAGATCAACGAGATGATCAAGGGGCTTGAGGACGCGACCGTCACCGGTACCGACACCGCCATCGACTCCATCGTCGACGGCATCGACTCGCAGGCCGGCGACGACGCCTTCATCGCGGCCGACGCGGCCAAGACGACGGCCATCCTCACCCTGGCCGAGGCGCAAAGCCAGCTCGACGACGCCCAGGCCACCATCGACAGCAGCAAGACGCAGCTCAAAGAGGGCAGGCAGCAGTACAAGGATGCGCGCAAGACCGCCCGCAAGGCCGCCAACGTCGACTCCCTGCTCGACCCGTCCACCCTCGCGCAGCTCATCGTGGCGCAGGACTTCGAGATGCCGGCCGGCTACATCGAAAACGAGGACGGCGACCAGTGGATGCTCAAGGTCGGCGAAACCTACAGCAGCGTCAAGGAGCTCAAAAAGGCCGTCCTCACGCACATCGACGGCGTGGGCGACGTCACCTTAAACGATATCGCCGACATCGTCATCTTGAACAACAAGGGCGAAAACTTCGCCAAGATCAACGGCGACAACGGCGTCCTGCTCGCCGTCACCAAGACCTCCACCGCCAACACCGGCGACGTCTCAGACGCGGTCCATGCCGAGATGAAGCAGATCTCTGCGGACAACCCCTCGATCCACTCGGTCACCTTGATGGACCAAGGCGACATGGTCGACATCTTCATCTCGACCATCCTCCAAAGCCTCATCGCCGGCGCGATCCTGGCCATGATCGTCCTCGCGCTCTTCCTCTTTAGGGTGCGCCCGACCCTCATCGTGGCCTTCTCGATACCGTTTTCCGTCTTGTTCGCCCTGGTCATCATGTATTTCTGGGGGCTCTCCCTCAACATCATGACGCTGGGTTCGATGTCGCTTGCGATAGGCATGTTGGTGGATAACTCTATCGTCGTGATGGAAAACATCTATCGATTACGCGCCCGTGGACTGTCTTCGTCGCGGGCCGCGGCACAGGGCGGCAAGCAGGTCACCTCCGCCGTCGTCGCCTCTACGCTCACCACCGTCAGCGTCTTCTTGCCCTTCGTCTTCGCCTCCGGCACGGTCCAGCAGCTGATGGTGCCCTTCGCGTTGACGATGACGTTCTGCCTGGTCGCAAGCTTGCTCGTCGCGCTCACGGTCGTCCCGGCCTTAAGCTCGAGCCTCTTCAAGAACTTCAAGCCGCACGAAAGCCACTGGTTCGTCCACGTGCAGAACGCCTACGCCAAGGCGCTTGACTGGTGCCTGCGCTTCAAGGCCCCGGTCCTCATCGTGGCCGCCGGCCTCTTCGTCGTGGCGGTCGCCCTCGTCGTCAACATGGGCATCGTCATGCTGCCGAACATGGTCACCAACGAGATCCGCATGGAAGTCTCGGTTCCCGAGGACATGAGCGAGAAGGACGGGCGTGCGCTTGCCACCGAGGTCGCCGACCGTGCGCAGCAGGTCGACGGCGTGGACGAGGTCGGCATCATTGACTCGACCTCCACCATGAGTATGTTCGGAGGCTCGGCTGTCTCCGCCGTCTCCGGCAGCTCGGACACCTTCTCGGGTATGTTCATACTCTTCGCCACGGTGGATTCCTCCAAGGTCTTCACCGAGCAGCAGATAGAACGCCTCAACACCGAGGTCGTGGACTCGGTCTCGGATCTGGACGTCTCCGTCATCGCCTCGGACAACATGTCCGAGATGACCTCGCTTATAGGTGAGGATCTGACCGTCGAGGTTACCGGCGACGACACCCAGGGCGTCCTGGAGCTCTCCGACGAGGTCGTCAAGGTCGTCGAGTCCGTCGAGGGTTACGAGGACGTCGAAAACGGCCAGGAGGACGCCGATCCGACCATGCACCTCATCTTCGACAAGAACAAGGTCGCCCGCAAGGGCACGACGGTCGCCCAGATCTACCAGCAGCTCGCCGTGGACTTAAACGACACGCAAAGCTCCATCACGCTCGACCGCAACGGTTCCATCATCGACGTGGAGGTCACCAACGAGAAGCGCGACCTGGTCACGGTCGACAACCTGCTCGACTACAAGTTCACCGTCACGAGTCCCGACGGCTCGGAGGTCAAGGAATACAAGCTCGGCAAGTTCGCCAAGCTCCAGGAGGAGGAGGGCCTCAACTCCATCACCAAGGAGGACGGCACCGTCACCATGGATGTGACGGCCTCGGTCGCCGACGGCTACAACATCACCCTGCTCGCACGCGATTTGCAGCCCAAGATCGACGAGATGGACATACCGGACGGCTACGCCGTCACCATCGCCGGCACCAACGAGACCATCAACGACATGCTCCAGCAGATGATGATGCTCGCCCTGCTCGGCTTCATCCTCATCTACCTCATCATGGTCGCGCAGTTCCAGAGCCTGCTCGCGCCGTTCATCGTCATATTCACCGTGCCGTTGGCCTTCACCGGCGGCCTCTTCCTGCTCTTCTTCACCGGCGAGCAGCTCTCCGTCATGTCGCTTCTCGGCTTCGTCATATTGATGGGCACCATCGTCAACAACGGCATCGTGTTCATAGACTTCGTCAGCAGACTCAGACGTGGCGGCATGGCAAAACGTGCGGCCCTCATCGCGACCGGCCGGACCCGTATGCGCCCGATACTCATGACGGCCATCACGACCATCATGGCGATGCTCTCGCTCGTGTTCTCCCCGCTCATCGGCTCGGGCATGGAGCGCGGCATGGCCATCGTCGTCATCGGCGGCCTCATCTACGGCACGCTCATGACCCTGTTCATCGTCCCGATCATCTACGACATCTTCTACCGCAGGCCGCTGCGTGAGGTCGACGTCGGCGGCGACCACGAGCTGCCGCCCGACGACGCCGAGGCCTTCATCGCCGAGATGGGCGAGGACGCCCGCGAGAAATACGACTACGAGTCACGCCGGGAGCGCCGCCGCCGTAAGAAGCAGGAGAAGCAGAAGAAGACCCACGGAAAGCACTCCAACCTCGACAAGATATAGCGCAGATTTCTGCTGCCCCTTCAAGAAATCTTCAGAACTGAGTGGTAACCTTTTCGACCGTTGTGGCTGCGCAAACGCGCCAGCCCACACGGTAGAAACCACACAGACGACGAGGTGTTACGGTGCCCAGAAACAACCGCAGGTCAGACTCAGATACGAAGCGTCGCAGAGACGCCTCCCGCCGCCGTAGCGGGCATGCCTCATCGCAGGCCGAATACGCAGCAGAACACGATACGGAGGATACGGGGGCGTTCTCCTCGGAGGGCCTGCCCCAGCAGGGGGATGAGCCTTCCGCCTCCGTCGGCGACACCGCCGTCGAGGGCGCCGTCGCCTCCGATGCGGCCGCCGCGTCCGTCCCCACCATGGACGCCGACGCCGCCCCGGCGGAAGGTCCGGCGGACGACTCGGAGCTTTCGCGCTACTCGCGCTCCAACGCCTCCAGCTACACCGCCCGTTCCGGCCGCACCTCCAAAAGCGGCCATCACCGCGTCCTGATCGGCGTCATCATCGCGCTGGTCGTCGTCCTGGTCGGCGCCGGCGTGGCGATCGGGCTGTGGTACAACAACCTGTCCAGCCAGCTCAGGGGCTCCGACGACATCAGCGAGGGCATCGTCCCCGAGGTCGAGGACGAGCCCTACTACGTGCTGCTCCTCGGCAGCGACTCGCGCACCGACAGCGAAGAGGAGGAGGCGAGCCGCACCGACTCGATCATGGTCGCCCGCGTCGACGAGGTCAACAAGAAGGTCTCGCTCATCTCCGTCCCGCGCGACTTGCGCGTCAACCTCGGCGAATACGGCTATGAGAAGATCAACGCCGCCTACGTCTACGGCGGCTACGAGCTCACCTTGAAGACCGTCTCCGACGTGCTCGGCGTCGACATCAGCTACTACGCCTTCATCTACTTCGGCGGCTTCGAGGACCTCGTCGACAAGCTCGGCGGTGTCACGGTCGATGTGCCGGAGGGCACCTACTACAACGGCGTCTGGGTCCCGGCCGGCAAGGACGTGGAGATCAACGGCGAGGAGGCGCTCACGCTCGCCCGCTGCCGCCACGGCTACCCGCCCGACACCGGCGCCTACGCGATGGGCGACTACCGCCGCACGCAAAACCAGCGCAACCTCATCGCGGCCATCGCCAAGAAGATACTGGCCCAAAACGTCACGGAGTACCCCTCCCTCATCAGCGGCCTGGCCGAATGTGTCGACACCAACATGAGCATCGAGAAGCTCGTCAACTTGGCGACCGACTTGCGGGGCATGGACGTCGACAGCATCAAGAGCTTCCAGGTGCCCGTCGCCGGCTGGACGGGGGACGCGTGGTATGCGGTCGCCTACGAGGACGTCTTCGAGGTCGTCAAGGACAACTTCATCAACGGCCGGTCCTTCACCAAGGGCATCAAGGGCTTCGACAAGGAGAACAACGACAACGCCATCTCCGGCTACCCCATAGACGGCGACATCTACTCCTATGTCTTCTACGAGGACCTCTACGGCGACTTCCGGACCAAGTCCGACTCGGACGGCTGACCTGCGTGACGTGCGTGTTTTTCGCTTTTATTGCGAAACGACTACAAACGTGTGGAGCGCCCGTCCGGATGCTTCTGTGCGGTATCCTATAGGAAGAGAAGCAGGCCGGCCGCAGGGTCGGTCTGTTGACGTTTGAGAGGTGTGATTATGTCAGACGATAACGAAGAATCCACGCGCACCTGCCAGGTGTGCGGGCGCACCGAGGAGGAATGCGGCGCCCTCGTCCACATGCCGCCCAACATGGACATCTGCCCGGACTGTCTCGAAAAGCAGATGAGCCAGGTCGAGGACATGATGAGCGCGTTCCCCGCTATGATGCAGAACATGAGCCAGGAACAGGACGAGTCCGAAAAGGACAAGAAGCGTTCCAGGCGGAAGAAGGACCGCTCCTCGTCTATCACCAAGAAGAGCGCCGAGGAGATCGAGGAGGTCTCCGGCGAGGCGGTCGACTCCAACGGCGACCCCGAAGACGACGACGACGACAAGAAGGGCGGCTGGGGGCCGTTCTCCGGCATCCCCATCTTCGGCATGCCCGACGGCAGCTGGAACTTCGGCGGCCAGGACAACACCGATCAGCGCAGCAAGCGCAAGGACGACGAGCCCGTCATGTCCCCGGTGCCGCCGCCCCACATCCTCAAGGCCCAGATCGACGAATACGTCGTCGGGCAGGAGCTCGCCAAAAAGACGGTCGCCGTGGCCGCCTACAACCACTACAAGCGCGCACAGGCCGCCAGCTCCGACGTGGAGATCGAAAAGAGCAACATCCTGCTGCTCGGCCCCACCGGCACCGGCAAGACCTACCTCATCCGCACGCTCGCCCGCCTGCTCGACGTGCCGCTGGCCATCAGCGACGCCACCACGCTCACGCAGGCCGGCTACGTCGGCGACGACATCGAGACCGTCATCAGCAAGCTCGTCATCGCCGCGGACGGCGACCTCGAGCGTGCCGAGCACGGCATCGTCTACATCGACGAGATCGACAAGATCGCCAAGAGGACCCAGGCCGAAGGCGTCGGCGGGGGAGGCCGCGACATCGGCGGCGAGTCGGTCCAGCAGGGCCTGCTCAAGCTGCTCGAGGGCTCGGAGATGGAGGTGCCGCTGTCCGGCGGCATGAAGATGCCGTTCGGCAAGACCGCCATGATCGACACGAGCAACATCCTCTTCATCTGCGGCGGCGCGTTCCCCGGCCTCGACGAGATCATCGTCAAGCGCCTGAACAAGTCCGCCGGCGTCGGCTTTTCAAGCGACCTGAAGGAAAAGTACGGCGAGGACCGCGACATCCTGAACAAGGTCACGGTGGAGGACATCAAGGAATACGGCATGATCCCGGAGTTCATCGGGCGCCTGCCGGTCATGTGCACGCTCGACGCGCTCACGGTCGACATGCTTCACGACATCCTCACCAAGCCGCACAACGCCATCCTCAAGCAGTACCAGGCGCTGCTCGCCTACGACGGGGTGGAGCTCGAGTTCGAGGACTCCGCGCTCGACGAGATCGCGCAGAAGGCCATCGAGCAGGAGACCGGCGCCCGCGCGCTGCGGAGCATCATCGAGAAGTTCATGCTCAACATCATGTACGAGGTGCCCAAGGACCAGAACATCGGCAAGGTGGTCATCACGGGCGACTACGTGAACGGGGAGGGCTCGCCCATCATCGGGCTCAAGGACGAGCCCCAGCTGCCCCAGGCGCAGCAGGCCGCCGGCGCCGCCCAGGCCCAGGCCCAAGGGTAGATACAAGGGCGCTTTACAGCCGCGTAAAGGAAAGGCCGGGACACCACGTCCCGGCCTTTTTGTTTTCTGATGGTGGGCCGTCGGGGACTCGAACCCCGCACCTTGAGATTAAAAGTCTCCTGCTCTGCCTGATGAGCTAACGACCCGAATGCGCAAGACGGTATTCTAGCAGACACGCGCGGGACCGACCCCCGAAACCTCCTGCAAGCAGGGGAGGTACGCCCTCCCGACACGGCCGATGAGGGTGCTCTCCCCCGTGTTTATTCTTTAGATAGCATATTCACAAACCTTGAGGGAAGCGTCTGGCTGTGGTTGAATGTCTCCCAGTTTACGAGAAAGGAAGAGAGATGTTCGCCGTACAAAACCGCTCATCCAAGCTGCTCATGCTCGCCTTAGCTGCCGCGGTCGTCGCGTGCGCCTGCACCCTGGTCTGCGTCTTCGGCACCAACACCGCGCAGGCCGCCACCAAGACGGTCAACGTCACCAAGGCGCAGATCAAGAAGAAGGGCGCGACCGACGCCATCCAATCCGCCTTGAACAAGGCCAAGAAGAAGGCCAAGCCCTCCAAGCAGTACAAGGTCGTCGTCGCCAAGGGCTCCTACAATCTCAACACCGCCCTGCACCTCTACAGCAACACCACGCTGTCGCTGAAAGGCGTCAAGCTCAAGATGACCAAGGACTACAGCCTCATCGTCGTCGGCACGTGGAACGACAAGAACAAGGGCTACCACTACAAGAACATCGCTGTCGAGGGCGGCAACCTCAACGAGAACAAGAAGGGCCGCACCCTGATGAAGGTGGCCCACACCGCGAACTTCACCATGTCGGGCACGACGCTGCAGAAGACGCGCAACGCCCACCTCATGGAGGTCGCCGGCGTCAAGAACCTGAAGATCACCGGCTGCAAGTTCAAGAACCAGAAGATCAAGAAGAAGGCCGCTGACTTCTACTACGAGGCCATACAGATCGACATCCTGCAGAAGACGCACTTCACCGGCTATAGGCTGCAGGACCTGCCCAACAAGAACATCACCATCGACAAGTGCTCGTTCTCCAACGTCCCGCGCGGCGTCGGCAGCCACACGGCCGTGCTGAACAACCCGGTCAACGGCATCAAGATCACCAACTGCAAGTTCAACAAGTGCGACAGCGCCGCGGTCCAGGGCCTCAACTGGATCAACGCCACCATCTCCGGCAACAAGATCAAGAAGTGCACGCGCGGCATCGCCGTCTACGCCATCCAGCAGTCCGGCGGCATGTTCTTGGGCAAGACGCTCGCCAAGCAGGGCCACATCAAGACCAAGACCTCGTCCAAGTACAAGAAGCCGTCGTCCAACCAGAACATCGTCATCTCCAACAACACGGTCGCCTGCAGCGGCAAGGACCCGTACACGAAGTACGAGCCGAGCGCCATCAACGTCGAGGGCACGAAGCTGACCAAGACCCTCAAGATCAAGAACAAGGCCTACGGCGACAACGTCCCCAAGGGCAACTACTACATCAGCGGCGTGACCGTCTCCAACAACACGGTCAAGAAGGGGAAGTCCTACGGCATCCGCCTGGCCGACGTGAAAAACGCCACCTGCCAGAACAACACCGTCACCTCCTCCGGCGACTGCATCCGCGTGATGAACAACGCCACGGTGAGCAAGGTCGCCAACAACAAGATCTCAGGCGGCGGATCGGCGGGCATCTGGGTGAACGAGGACGGCCAGATCAACAACATCGAGGGCAACACCATCAGCGGCTGCGCGGGGCGCGGCATCTCGATCAACTCGCTGACCGCGAATATGACGATCCAGAAGAACACGATCTCCAAATGCAAGGGAGAGGCGCAGATACTCCTGAACCCGGCTACGGACAGCTACACCATCACCGTGAAGAACAACACGCTCACGGCGACGTCCGGGAAGTGGGGGATACGTGCGACCGCGCCGGTCAAGGCGACGGTCGAGGGCAACACCATCAAGGCGTCGTCCGAGGATGATGCGATCTCATATACCAAGAACAAGGCGAAGATAACGATCGGAGACAACACCATCACCAAGCTGTAGGGAGGCAGCCTCCTGCGGGAGGCAGACCCCGTGAGTTGCGTTGAGGGCCGTCGGCGAAAACCGGCGGCCCTTTTTTATTGCGGCGTTTCAACGTAAAGTGACGGTGCGGTCGGTGCTAGAATCAGTAGCATCTACGGACAAGCCGAGACGCGCTGCGCCATCTTGAACGAGGAGGAAGAACCGTGGCTAACGATAAGGACGAAAAGCGTAAGGCGAAGCTCGACGCCAAGACCGAGCAGGGCAAGAAGGGCAACGCGCTCACCTGCAGCACGGTAACCCCCATCGGGCGCATCGCCGCGGGCGACCCGGTCAAGCTGATGCTGTACGGGACCTACGTCGAGATCAAGGGCGGCGCGCTCTCAAACCGCAAGGAGCCGCATCTGCTCATGGACTACGACCAGATCACCGACGTGTTCTACGGCCTGTGCACGGTGAACTCCACGGAGGGGGACAAGGACATCAAGGCGCTCGTCATCCAATACAAGGATTCGGAAGGCGGGACGTCCCGGCTGATCCTCAACATGAAGAACGTGCTCGGCGGCAAGGACTTCGCCGAGGACCTCAAGGTCGCCTGCGGCCTCGACAAACCCATCAACAGCGT
>JAJQAN010000011.1:0-29709 GCA_021203765.1 Coriobacteriaceae bacterium
ACCTCTTCGGCGCTCGCCGTGATCGGCTTGCGCGTTATAACCTGTATGACCGGCGTCTTCCCACAGGTGCAGACCGGAAGGTCTGGCGGGCAGGTGCAGGGATCCTCCGCCTGCCTGAACGTTTCCTTGACGATGCGGTCTTCGAGCGAGTGATACGAGATGACCGCAATCCTCCCGTGTGGATTGAGCCAACGTAGCGCCGCTTCAAGGCCGCGCTCCAAAACGCCCAACTCGTCGTTGACCGCTATGCGGAGTGCCTGGAAGGTGCGTTTGGCGGGATGTCCTCCACTCCGGCGGGATGCCGCCGGGATCGCCTCCTTGACGATGTCGGCCAACTGGCCCGTCGTTTCGATGGGCTGGTGGGCGCGCTCCTCGCAGATGCGCTGCGCGATACGCGATGCCCAACGCTCCTCGCCGTATCGCGTCAGGATGTCGGCAAGGTCGGATTCGCTGTAGGTCTGCACGATCTCGGCGGCGGTGATGCCGTCGCTGCCCGGATCCATCCGCATGTCGAGCGGACCGTCCGAACGATACGAAAATCCGCGTTCGGCCACGTCGAACTGTGGAGAGGAAACCCCTAGGTCGAACAGGACCGCATCGACGCCGACGACACAGGCATCGCTCAGGAGCTCGTCGAGGTCGCCGAAGTTGCCCTTCATCAGGATGGGGACCTCCTCGAGCGGACAGTCTGCAAGCCGAGTCGTCGCACGCTCCAAAGCTGCGTCGTCCTGGTCGATACCGATCAGGACGCCGTTTGGGGCGATCCTGCAAGCTGCCTCGTGGGAATGTCCCGCTCCTCCCAGCGTACAGTCGAGGAAGACGGACCCAGGATGCAGGTCGAGTCCCTCGATACTCTCATTGAGAAGAACGGGGGTATGCCGGTATTCAGGTGTCAAAGTCCTATGTCCGTTACTCCAGGAACGAACTGAGCGACATGCCGAGGTCGATCTCCTCGTCGAACTTCTGACGTGGCCAAACCTCCACATGGTCGCCGTTGCCGAGGATGGTGACGTCTCTGTCGAGACCGACCGCATCCCGCAGCTTTTGGGGCAGCATGATGCGTCCCGCCCCATCGATCTTGACGGTGTCGCTCGAGGCGTTCAGGAACTGGATGAGCTTGTCGACCCTGCGCGCGGCGACCGAACCGTCCTCGTTCTTCTCCTGCAGCGAGGCGACCCAGTCTTCGTACTGGTCTGCATCGAAGATCCAGAGCATGTCGTTCAAACCTTTGACGAGGACCAGGGTCGAATCTGCAGGGAAGATCTCGCGGAACTTTGCGGGAAGGGAGACGCGGCCTTTCGTGTCAACCGTATGTTCATGGCTTCCGTAGAAACGCACGCGCTCCCCTCCCTTCCGCATGAATTGGGCAATCCTCTGGGCTGCGTTTGACTGATACGTGTAGAGGATTGCAGGTGCCATACTAGGGGAATTTATCCCACAATGCAACACTTTTATGGGATTTTATGACATTTCATACCACATTATGAGTGTGGACGGTGGGGGCCATGACACACGGGAGCGGCGCAGGCGTCACCGCCCGTTCCGTTTCAGAAGGGGATTTCTAGGGGATTGGGAGCTGCGGAGGGCGCGCTAGAAGCTGATGGTGCCTTCCCCGCGATAGGTCGTTTTGATGAAGCGGACCGTGTTGTCCGAAGCGTTCATCACAATCGAGAAGGTCGTGGTCGCTCCCCCGTCTCCGAAGGCGACGCCGTCGAGCATCTCGCCGTCGGTGACCCCGCAGGCCAGAAAGGCCGCATCGTCGCTGCGCACCAGGATGTCCATGGTAAGCGGAGCATCGAGGTCGACCGTGTCCATCTTCTCGGCACGCTCGCGCTTTTCGACGCCGTGTGGGTCGATGTCGAAGTCGAGACGGCCCATGAAGAATCCACCGATGGCCTTCAGACCGGTGCAGGCGAGCACCGCTTCCGGCGCCCCGCCCGAGCCCATGTACAGGTCGATGCCGGTACCGGGCACCGTCGTGGCGATCGAGGCGTGGACGTCGCCATCGTAGATGAGGCGCACACGTGCGCCGGCATCGTGGACGGCCTGGATGAGCTCCTCGTGCCGGTCGCGCTTCAGGATGCAGACGTTGACCTCGCTCACCGGCTTGCCCAGGGCATCGGCGACCGCCTGGACGTTTTCGGCGGGGGTGTTGTCGACATGCAGACGTCCGCCGCAGTCGGTGGCCGCGGCGACCTTCCACATGTAGGTGTCCGGAGCATAGAGCAGTGCCCCACGCGGTGCGATGGCGATCGCGCAGATGGAATTCGGTTGGTTGTAGGCGCAGAGGTTCGTGCCTTCGAGGGGATCGACCGCGATGTCTAGTTCCTCACCACCGCGTCCGACCTCTTCGCCGATGAAGAGCATGGGGGCCTCGTCGCGCTCACCCTCGCCGATGACGATACGACCTGAGAAGTCGATGTCGTTGAAGGCCTCGCGCATAGCGGTCGTCGCCGCCTGGTCGGCGCTTACCTTGTCCCCGGTGCCCCGCCAGGCAGCCGAAGCGATCGCCGCCTGCTCGGCGACCTGCAAGACATTCATCACCAGCGCGTTCTGCATAATGCTTCCCTCCACATGCTCCGAATGAAAGACTGATTGTAAGTGGCGGCCCGGACTGCCGTCCGCGCCGAAGAGCAGTATACCGCGAGAGGCGGCGTCTGCACGCGCTCCCTAGAGTTTCTTGACGCCGACCTTCCGTGAAAGGCCACGTGAGCGCATGAGCTTCCGGTACGTGCGCACCTTGCCGGAGCGGACCCGTATCTTGGCCGGTGCGTGTATCCCTTTGAACGCCTTGCGCGAGATGTTCGCACGCCTCAGATGCTTGGAGTGGATCTTCAGCACCCGCAGGTTCTTGCAGCCGGCAAACGCCTTCTTGCCGACGCTGGAGAGCTTTTTCGACTGCAGGCTCATCCGCTTCAGGTTCTTGCATTTGCTGAACGCCCGGGCGGAGATCGCCGTCAGCTTCTTGGAAGAGATCGTCACCAGCTTGAGCGAGGAGCATTGGTAAAACGCCCGCTGCCCGATCGAGGTGAGCGCCTTCGATTTGAGACGGAGCTTCTGCATTGAAGAGCAGCCTGCAAACGTGCCTCTCCCGATGGAGGTGACCGCGCTCAGCTTCGGTGAGACCGTCAGTTTCCGACAACCCTTGAAAGCGCACTCGCCGAGGCTGCTCAGACGATCGCTCTTGAACACGGCTTTGGTTAGGGAGCTGCAGTTGTAAAAAGCCTTCTTGCCGACGCTCGTCAAAGCCGTGGAGGTCACCTTGATCTTCTGCAGGGAGCTGCAGCCGGCGAAGACCGCGGTCCCGATTCCTGTGAGTGCGGAAAAGGTCGGCACGGACACTAAAGATCCGCAGTGCTGGAAGGCGCTTGCGTCGATCCGCGTGGTTCCCGTCCCCCCTTTGACGCGCTGGAGATTGGCGCAGTGATAGAACGCATAGGAATAGATCTTGTGCAGGGTCGACGGCAGGGTGATGCTTCTGAGCGTGGTATTGTCCGCAAAGGCGTAGCTCGCAATCGCCCGGACCTTGTAGGTGTTCGTACTGGTCTTCACCTTCTTCGGCACGGTGATGTCGGAGGCGACCCCGCTGTAGTTGACCAAGGAGACCTTCGTCGAGCTGATGACGCTCCAGGTAAAGCGGGGCTCCGAGTTCGCATCGGCCTCGGAGAAGAGAGCGCTTGCATCGGCGCTGACCTCGTTGCCGTCCATGTCGGTCATGATGAGCGTGGTCGAGCTCATCTGCACGGTGCAGCGCGTGGTGTCCCAGTAGGTATAGGGCACGTGGTAGCGGTCGCTGTTGTGCGCGTCGATGATCGGGGTTCCGGCGGAATTCGTGCCGACGCAGATGGTGGCATGCGCCCACACCCCGCCGTTTTTGTAATAGACCGGATTCCCGGCGGTAATCTTCTTCTTGCCGGGGTTGCTGACATAGGTTCCGACCAAGGACATGAAGTTGACCTGGGTCGGACAGTAGATCCATGAAGAGCTGCAGTTCGACCCGCTCTTGTAATACCAGACCTTCGGAGAGGCGTATTCCGAGCCGACCACCTGGTTCAGGCCGCCGGCGTCCAGACACTGCGAGACGAAGTTCGCACAGTCGCCGCCCACGCTGTTGAAGTTGCGGTAGGACTTGTTGTAGCTCAGCGCATAGCGGTCGGCATACTTGACCGCGGCCGAGGCATTGTATTTCTTGCTCGCATAGGTCGAGATCGTCGAAGACGCATCGGTGACGGACAGGGTGCTGACGGCAGCGGCTGCCGAGGAAGGCGAGGCCTCCTCCGTCGTGTCGACGCCGCAGAGGTCGTATTCGTCGTAGGCATCCGATCGGATGAGCCAGGCCTGCGTCGCCTCGTCGAAGGCGAGCGTCAACTCATGCTCGGTACCGAAGGCCGCGCTGTCGTTGCCGACGACCTCGTCGCTGAGGTCGTCATAGGTGAAGGTCGTCCATTCGTAGAGTGCCAGGGTTATGACCCCGTCTGCTTCGGATACATCATCGACGCGCAGCGAGACCTCGGCATCGGTCACATCGATGTTCGCGTTGGCGGCCATGAGGGCAAAGCCGGTACTGCGCTCCTCGCTCGACGCGAGGACCGAGGAGTCCAGCTCCGAGGCAGACGTCTCGGCGCCGTCCGCCCCCACTACCTCCTGTGCGCGTATTGAAAAGTAGCGCTCCACCACGTCGGTTGCATCAGCATCCACCGCAGCGAGGGCGCCCAGATCGGAAGGCTGTGAAGCCGCGGAGGCGGCATCCCCCGTATCCGTCCCGACGACGTCCGCGGCCGCATCCGCATCGGCGGCTGTGGTCGGCTGCGTTGTGTCGCTTGCGGACGGATCGGCCGTGGCCTCGGCCGGCGATGATCCTTCGTCGGCAGAAACCACGCTAGAACGGTCGGCCCGAAGGGCGCCCGAAGCCGTCTGCCCCGTTTCCGATGCATCTTGTACCGGGATGGTATACAAGCCCACCGTCACCAGCGAGAGCACCAAGACCCCGCAGAGCAGGACCTCGCAGAGGGTTTTTATGGAGGGGGTGGGAAACCTTCTCGAGTCGGAATCGTGCCGCACGTGCACTTCGTTCGAATCCATATTCGCCGCATTTCTACGTTTGGGGCAATCGAGCGGGCCGAACGATGGCTCGCAGAGCTGCTCCGTTTTTTGTGTTGCGTGCCTCGTCATTGTAACGCCGCAGGAAAAAGGGCGCAAAAGCATGTGGAGAAGATGCGATGGGATGCAGAGGTCGCACAATGGCCGCTGCGGCGGTCCGGACTTCAGCCCCGCTGCAGCAGAACGGCGAAATGCCCGTCGGGACCGTCGTGGGTCGGCACGGTCTTGAACGCCTCCCCGACACGGGAGAAGCCCTCCCCCGCCTCGCTTTCCAAAAAGGTGCTGATGACGAAATCGTTTTCCTCCTGCAGGATGGAGCAGGTCGAATATACGAGCGTTCCCCCGGGAGCGACCTTGCCTGCAGCGGAATTCAACAGGGCGATCTGCAGGTTGCAGAGGTCGAGGACATCCTGCGGGGTGAGACGCCACCGAATCTCGGGATGCCGCCGCAGCGTACCCGTCCCCGAACAGGGTGCGTCCACGAAGACGGTGGGATAGCTCTTGCGCAGCCACCGGCATGAGGAAAGGTCCCGGGCATCGAGGGTGAAGGTGTGCACCTCCTCTTGGCCGAGACCGGCGTCCTTGATCCGTTGGTGCAGGATGTCGTTTTTGAAACGATGGTCGTCGACAGCATGTATCTCGATGAAGTTTCCGGTCTCCTCGTAGGCATGCTTCAAAAGCAGCATGGTCTTGGTGCCCCGGCCCGATCCGATCTCCAGGATGGGACCCTTGAGCGGTACGAGATCGGCGATCTGCTGCGAGGAAAGGTCGGCGGCGAACTGCTCCCCTTCCTGCCAGGGGATGTCGACGAGATAGGTCGGCGCCGTTTCCATGGAGGTGGCGAGTATGTTCTGGCAGGTCTCGACCCCGTACTGGTCGGTCACGACCTGCTCGAACCAGTACGGCACGCCGTAGAAGCGTGCCCGCGCCTCCGCATCGGTGTCACGGTCTCCCCACGGGAACATCTGGGAACTCTCGGCCATCTTGTGGAGGACCGCGCTGGCAAAGCCCGCGGCGCGCGTGGAAAACGTCTTGACCAACTCGATTCCCTGGTTGACGGCAATCTCGTCGGGCTTTTTCAGGTAGAGCAGCTCGTAGGCAGTGACGCGCAGGGCGTCACGGAGCCTGTCCCCGATGTTTTCCGGATTGTTTGCGATCCGGTTGATCTCCTCATCCAGAATACCGCTGCACATCACCACACCGTAGGCGAGGACCTGGGCGAACGCGAATTCCCGCTGGTCGAGGTCCGTCTTCTTCCGCTCCGCATCGATCAGATCCCGCAGATAGGCGTCACGACCGCGGACGGTGCAGATCAGATGGAAGGCCAGCAGGCGCGCAGGGGTCACGTTCGGCTGAGTCTCCGCCGCGTCCTTTTGATTCGAGGCTTCCCGACGGTTTGGCTGACCGTTCCTTTGGTTTTTCGTCTGGGCTTGGCCCTGTCTGTGTGTCGGTGCCATGCCTAGCCGACCTCCGACCATTCAAGAGGGACGTCACGCAGACCGCGCGTCCAGTCCTGCGCCTTCATCTCCTGCTTGCCGTCCGGCTTGACACGCAGGATCTCGGCGGTCCGCCCGTATTCCATGCCCAGGATGAGGCGGGAGGTATCGATGAACACGATCCCGGCGTCGATGCGGTCGGGAGCCAGCCGCGCCGCGATGACGCTGACCGGCTTGCCGCAGACCATACAGCGCGCCGGTGCCCGACGGTTCGCAGCCTGGACACGCCGCAGAAACGTGTGGACGGAAAGCTCCGGGGAAAGCAGGACCTCCTCCTTGCTGATCTTGGGGGCGTAGGTGGCCTCCTCCTCGTCCTGCCGTTCCCATCCGTAGCTGCCGTCCTCCATGCCGTCCAAGGCCTCGAGCAGGCCGCTGGCACCGAGTTCCGCCAGTTCCTCGGAGAGCTCGTCGGAGGATTTGGAACCGATATCGACCGTGGCGACCAGATGGTAGTTCCCCGTGTCCAGGCCTTCCTCCATCTGCATGATGCAGACGCCGGCGGACTCGTCCCCTTCTAAGATGGCACGCTGAATCGGCGCCGCCCCACGCCAGCGCGGCAGGGCGGAGGCGTGGATGTTCAGACAACCATAGCGTGGCACGGCGAGTACCTCCGGCGGCAGGATCGCCCCGTATGCGGCAACCACGATGACGTCGGGGTCGAGCTCGCGCAGACGCTGCAACTCGGCATCGTCGTGAAGGTCCTCGGGGGTATACACCGTGAGGCCTTCTTCCACGGCGGCCGCCTTGGTTTCGCAGGGATGCAGGTCGTGCCCGCGCCCCGATGCCGCATCGGGACGCGTGTAGACCGCGACGAGATCATACCGGCTGTCTGCCAGCGCACGCAGCGCAGGCACGGCAAAGGCGGGTGTCCCCATGAACACGACCTTCATACCGCACCTCTTTCGCTGCAACGCATCGGTGGTGTATCCGCCTAGGACGCCTCTGCCTGGGCGAGGATCTCGTTATATTCCTTCAGGGCCGACATACGGGCGACCGGATCGAGACGTTCGAACAGGGTCAGCCCGTCGAGGTGATCGAGTTCGTGCTGCAGGCAGCGCGCGGCGAGCCCTTCGGCGCGGACCTCTATCTCTTCGAAGTCTTCGTTCATGCCCTGGACCGTGATCTGGTCGTAGCGTTCGATCTCGACCGAAAGCCCGGGAACCGACAGACAGCCTTCGGAACCTGCGACCTTCTCCTCGGGATGGTCGGTGATCTCGGGGTTCACCAGGACGTGGGGGTTTCTGGGCAGATAGTTGCCGTCCTCGTCTTCCACGACCCAGTCGGTGTCGAAGACGAGGAAGCGTTTGAGGATGCCGACCTGGGGGGCGGCCAGCCCGACCCCGTCGGCCTTGTACATCTCGCGCAGCATCTGACGTGAGAGCTTCTTGATCGACTTGTCGCCGACCTCGACGGGGGCGCAGACCTCGCGCAGCATCGGATCCGGTGCGATGATGATCTTCATATGCACTCCCCCTCCCACGGATTAAACGTACAGGCGGTATTTTCCAGACCAGTTATTATACTGCTCTCCTCAAAAACAGCCGATCGGCACCATGCCGCCCCCGACACACCGGCACCCGGAGCGCGGATACCCCGTTGGGGCCGCGGTCTTCCACAGACCGGGGTTCTGCTTTGATTTTCTGCGAATCACTTGGTAGCATAGCCGTGCGCGGCGATTTTACGCGAGCGAAACAGCCGGCGATCACCCTCAAGCACACGTGGCATTTTTCCCACCGATGCGGGATAGGGCGAGGCGTGCCGTCACGTCCCCTGCGATTGCCTCGGCGGCTGTCTCTCGCATCCGAAATCCGCACGCACGTTTCCGAAAGAGAGCTTCCATACATGCCTTCCATACGCAACCGGACGCTGATCTTTGTCGTCATGGCCTATGCCACGTTCCTCTCGACCTTCAACGAGACCATCCTCAACATCGCCTTCTCCTCCATCATGGTGGACTTCGACGTCCCCCTTTCCACGGTCCAGTGGCTCGCGACGGCCTACATGCTCGGCGCCGCCGTCATGGTGCCGATCTCGGCTTTCGGCTACCGCAGCATCCCGACCCGCACGCTTTTTATCATCATCACCCTCCTGCTCATCCTCGGCAGCGTCATCGCCGGCTTCGCCGTGAATTTCCCCCTGCTTCTCATCGGACGCATCATCCAGGCACTCGGCTCCGGTCTGTTGATCCCGACGAGTCTGAATATCGTGATCGCCATCGCACCGCGCGAAAAGCTCGGGTCCTACCTGGGCATCATGGCCGCCATGACGACCATCGGCATCTCCTCGGCGATCATCCTCTCCGGTCTCTTGCTCGCCGTTTTCAGCTGGCACGTCCTGCCGCTCCTCTTCGGCGTTTTGGTCCTGGTCTGCCTCATCGGCGGGGCCTATTCGCTGAGCAACGTCGTCGAGCTCACCAAGCCGCGTCTCGACCCCCTTTCCGTGGTCCTGGTCGCCTTCTCCTTGATCGGCATCCTCTACGGTATCTCGACGGTCTTTTCCGGCAGCATGGTCCTCGCGCTTGCGTCCTTCGTCATCGGCATCGTCTGCCTCGTCCTGTTCGTACGCCGACAGGGCAGGTCGGACGATCCCCTCATCGACCTTTCGGTGCTGCGGGTACGGCCCTTCGCGATCGTCGTCGTCATCAACATGCTGGCGCTGCTCGTCACCTTTTCCATGAACATCGTCATCCCGACGTTTTTGCAAAGCGTGATGGGTTACGACGCGCTGTTCGCCTCGTTGACCATGTTCCCCGGCATCGTGCTCGCCTGCGTCGCCGCGCCCGTGGCCGGGCGCACCTACGATCGCAGGGGGATCAGGGGGCTCCTCCCCACCGGGTTCATCCTGATGGGCGTCTTTTTGATCCTGCTCGGCCTCTTCATCGGGACCGACATCGCGGCCCTGCGCTTTTTGATCTACGTCCCCATTGCCTGCGGTGCCCTGCTGATAACCGGCCCGGCTCAAAGTTTCGGTCTCTCCAAGCTGACGCCCGAGCAGAATCCCTTCGGGGTCATCGTGTTGTCGACCGGATTCCAGATCGCCGGCTGTGTGGGCTCATCGCTGTTCACCGGCGTCTACTCCGCCATATCCCTCTCGGGGATCTCGGCGGGGCTTGAAAGCACGCAGGCCTACGAGGTCGGATTTTTCGCCATCGCCATGCTGGCGGTGATCGCCGTGGTCGTCGGCCTGATCCTTACGTTCCGCCTCTTCCGCTACATCACCCCTGAAAAATCCGACCAGGTCGACCCGTCGCTTCTGGCCGTCATGGAGACCGACGTCTTCACGCTCCCGGACAGCGCGACCGTCCTCGAGGCGTTCAGCCTGTTTCTGGAAAAAGGGACGACGGGGGCTCCCGTCGTCGACGAGGAGGGTACGGTGGTCGGCTTCGTCTCCGACGGGGACATCGTCCAAAACCTCAGGCGGCGCGATTCCGCCTTCCAAGGCCCCTACTCCTTCCTCATCGATGCCGAAGACCACGACCTCGCCGGTAAGTTGGAGACCCTGATGCAGCTGCCCATCACCGACATCGCGACCAGCCACGTGATCGGTGTCGATTTGCACGATGACTTCCCGACGGTCTGCAAGGTCTTCAGCAAGGGGACGCTCAAGAAGGTGCCCGTCTTCGACGAAGGACAGATGGTCGGCATCGTCAACCGCTCCGAGATCATGCGCTATTCGATCGAGACGTATCTGGGAAACAAGGCGGCGGACGCATAGGGAAAGGGTCAGAAGACCTCTCCTGCATCGAATGGACCCCGAAAAGCAAGAAGGCGAAGGATGTGCATCCTTCGCCTTCTGAATCAGCTTTGGTGTCGGAGAGGGGATTTGAACCCCTACGCCCGTAAAATGGGCACTAGCCCCTCAAGCTAGCGCGTCTGCCGATTCCGCCACTCCGACATTCAGATAAAGCAGCACAAAAGCCTTAGCTTGCGCCTCCGTGCGGGTAGATGATCATCATCAGCAGGAGACAGACGCCGAAGACGATTGCGAAGACGACCGTGATGCGGTCGAGGTTGCGCTCGACGACGCTCGAACCGGTCTCCGTTCCGTAGACGCTGCCGGCGATGACCTCGGAAACACCGGTGCCCCTGCCGGAATGCAGCAGGATCAGGATGACGAGACCGACTGCGGAGATCGCCCAGATCACGATGATCGCGATGAGGATGGGCGTCGACTGCAGAAAACTGATGACGGAACTCACGGAACGTTCTCCTTGCTTCGATGAAATCGTGCGGCACGCTTTTTGCCGCAGGTACGGTAGTCTAACACACTTATACGGAAATCAGACGGGAAACCCCGGTCCACTCCTGAGGTTTGTCCAAGCCTAACACGTCCACCAGCGTCGGGGCGATGTCCGCCAGGCAGGCGTCCTCGTCCGGCGCGAGGGACAGATGCGGATCGTTACAGACCAGCATGAACGGGACGCGGGCCGTCGTATGCGCGGTGAAGGGGCTCACCCCGTCATCGCTCAGCATGCGGTCGGCGTTGCCGTGGTCCGCCCCGATGAGCGCCGCGCCGCCCTTTTCCAGGATGGCGCCGACCACGCGTTTCAGGCCGGCGTCGACGGCCTCGACCGCTTTGACGGTCGCGTCGATGACACCGGTGTGTCCGACCATGTCGCAGTTCGCGTAGTTCAGGATGTAGACGTCGGCCGCATCGTCGCGGATGGCCGCCTCGAGCCGATCGGTCACCTCCGGTGCCGACATCTCGGGCTGCAGGTCGTAGGTCGCGACCTTGGGGCTGGCGACCAGGATGCGCTGCTCGCCTTCCTTCGGCTCCTCGATACCGCCGTTGAAGAAGAAGGTGACGTGCGCGTATTTTTCCGTCTCGGCGATGTGCAGCTGACGCAGGCCCTGTTGGGCCAGATAATCCGCCAGGGTGTTTTCCGGGAAGGTCTTGGGAAAGGCGATGGGCGCCGGGATGGACGGGTCGTATTCGGTCAGACAGACGAACTGGACCTCGGGACGGCGTGCGCGTTCGAATCCGTCGAAGTCCGGGTCGACGATCGCACGGGTCATCTCACGGGCGCGGTCGGGACGGAAGTTGTAGAAGACGACGGTGTCGCCGTCGCTGATCCCCCGCTCGTCGAGGACGGTGGGAATGACGAACTCGTCGGTGACGTCGTCGGCGTATGATGCCTCGGCCACCGCGGCCGGGTCGGCGCTGCAGGCCTGCTTGCCGTCGCCGCAGACGATGGCGTCGTAGGCTTGTCTCACCCGCTCCCAGCGCTTGTCGCGGTCCATCGCATAATAGCGTCCGGATATCGTCGCGACTTCGACGTTCATCTGGGGATGGGCCTCGGTGAGCGCATGGGAGAAGTCGACGATGCGCTGCAGATAGCCCGCACCGCTTTTCGGATCGACGTCGCGACCGTCCATGAAGGCATGGACGCGCAGGTCCTGGGCGCCCCGCTCGGCGGCCATCGTCATGAGGGCTTCGAGATGTTCGATGTTGCTGTGGACGCCGCCGTCGGAGAGCAGCCCGAGAAAATGTATCGGCCGGCCGGCTGAAATCGCCGCATCGAAGGCGTCGATCAAGACCTCGTTTTCGGCGAGGCTGCCGTCCGCACAGGCCTTGTTGATGCGGGTCAGCTCCTGGTTGACGATGCGGCCGGCACCGATGTTGAGGTGGCCGACCTCGGAGTTGCCCATCTGCCCTTCCGGCAGACCGACCGCCAGGCCGGACGCCTGCAGGGAGATGTGAGGACAGGTCGCGAAGCACTCGTCGAGGAACGGCGTGTCGGCCAGGCTGATGGCGTTGCCCGGTCCCGGCTCGGAGAGGGCGTAGCCATCCATGATCGCAAGCAGGACGGGTTTCATTGTCGGCAGCCCTCCGCGACCTTTACGATACGCGCAAAGGCATCGGCATCGAGTGAGGCGCCGCCGATGAGGCCGCCGTCGATGTCGGGCATGTTCAAAAACTCCTCGGCGTTGGTCGGCTTCATGGAGCCACCGTAGAGGATGCGGACCTCCTCGGCCGTATCGGCAGATCCCATCTCGGCAAGCGTCGCGCGGATGGCGGAACAGACCTCCTCGGCCTGCTCGGGCGTAGCCGCCCGTCCCGTGCCGATCGCCCAGATGGGCTCGTAGGCGACGACGCAACGCCTGATGTCAGCTGCATCCAGACCTGCCAGGCCCTTGCGGACCTGGTCGACCACGAAGGCGCAGGCATCGCCGCCGTCGCGCACCTCCAGATTCTCGCCGCAGCACATGATGGGCGAGATCTGGTGGGCCAGCAGCGCCCGTACCTTCCGGTTGACGTCCTCGTCGGTCTCGTGGAAGTACTCCCGCCGCTCCGAATGCCCGACGATGCAGTACTCGCAGGGCATCTCTTCGAGCATGTGCGGCGATATCGCGCCGGTGTAGGCGCCTTCTTCTTCCCAAAACACATCCTGAGCACCGAGCTTGACCGGACTGCGGTCGAAGTCGAAGACGTTGCGCACGGATTTCAAAGCGGTGAACGGCGGGCAGACGGCGACCTCGACCTCGTCGAAATTCCGCTCGAACTGAAACGAGATGGACTGGGAGAGCCCGACGGCTTCCTTGGTCGTCTCGTTCATCTTCCAATTGCCGGCGATAAGGGGCATACGGGGCATTGCTTACGCCTCCTTAGCCGCGGTCCTGCAGGGCGACGACGCCGGGCAGGTCCTTGCCTTCGAGCAGCTGCATGGAGGCGCCGCCGCCGGTCGACATGAAGGAGACCTGGTCGGCCAGGCCGAACTTCTTGATCGCCGCGACCGAATCGCCGCCGCCGATGACGCTCATCGCATCCGAGCTCGCCACCGCTTCGGCGACCGCCTTGGTCCCGACCTCAAACGACGGGAACTCGAAGACGCCCATGGGGCCGTTCCAGAAGACCGTGGCGGCATCGGCGATCGCGGCGGCATATGCCTTGCGGGTCTCCGGTCCGATGTCGAGCCCCATCATGTCGTCAGGGATCTCGTCGACCGACACCACCTTGGTCTCGACGCCTTCTGCCATGGCCTCGGCGCAGACGACGTCGGTCGGGATCATGAGGTTGACGCCCTGTTTGTCCGCCTTATCGAGCAGGCGTTTTGCGACGTCGAGCATGTCTTCCTCCATCTTGGAGGTGCCGACGGAATGGCCCTGAGCCGCCAGCAGGGTAAAGCACATGGCACCGCCGATGATGATTGTGTCGGCGGAGTCCATGAGGTTTTCGATGATGCCGATTTTGTCGGAGACCTTCGAGCCACCGAGGATGGCGACGAAGGGACGCTCGGGGTTCTGCAGCATGTCATGCAAGGTGTTGACTTCCTTGGCAAGCAGCTTGCCACCGACGGCCGGAACGAACTCGGCGATGCCGCTGATGGAGGCATGGGGACGATGTGCCGCCCCGAAGGCGTCGTTGACGTAGATGTCGCACAGCGATGCCAGCCGCTTGACGAAGTTGAGGTCGTTCGCCGTCTCCCCGTCGTCGAAGCGAAGGTTTTCCAGCATCATGATCTGGCCGTCTTTGAGGGCCAGGGAAGCGGAGAGGGCCTCCTCCCCCGCAATCTCGGATCCGCCGATGACAGTGACCGGCTGACCGATGAGCTGGATGAGACGCAGAGCCGCCGGCATCACGGAGAACTGGCTTTCGAACTCGCCGTGGCCTGCCGGACGGCCGAGATGGGTGGCGATGATGATGCGCGCACCGTGGTCGCGCAGATATTCGATGGTCGGCAGCGCCTCGCGGATGCGGGTGTCGTCGACGACGGTCCCTTCGTAGAGAGGAACGTTGAAATCGACGCGCAGCAGGACGCGCTTTCCCTCCACATCGACGTCCTCGATGGTCTTCTTATTGCGCATGTGGCCCCCTTACCCGACGAGCGGAAGCAATGCCGAGGACCGCTTTACTTGGATGAGTCCTCGCTGTCGGCTTCCTCGTCGTCCAAAACCAGATTGCCGTCTTCGTCGATAGTGTAGACCGCGTCTTCGTCGAGGTCGTCGACGTCGACGCCTTCATCCTCCGAAACGTCTTCATCTTCGGTGGATTCCTCGACCGCATCGACGTCGGCATCTTCGTCGGCCTCATCCTGCGACTCTTCGGCCGCATCCTCGGTGGAGACGAAGCCGCCGTTGGCGTTGATGACGGTCGGATCGTAGCTGAGGTTTTCCGGGGGATCGTTGACGGTGACGTTGGCATCCGCCCGCAGCTGTTCGACGTAGGCATCCCATGCCTCTTCGTCGTATTCCTCGTCGGTCTCTTCCTCGTCGGCGGCGTCTTCCTCATCAGTGGCTTCTTCTTCGTCGTCGCTCTCATCGGAGGAATCGGCATCCTCGCCCTCGTCGGCCGCCTCCTCATCGGAATCCGCATCTTCCTCGTCGCTTTCGACGGGGCACATCATCTTCTGCAGCGCCTCGATCTCGAGCTCGGTGCGACATTCGTCCTTGAAGGCGTCGAGGTCCTTGTAGCCCATCAGCTGCAGGATGCTTTCGGCGGTACCGGCCATGCCGCCCGCGTAGTAGTACTCGTAGTAGTACTCGATCTCGTCGGCGTATTCATCGACTTCTTCGTCGGTGACGGTGACGCCTTTGTCCTTGACGTCCTGCTGGATGAGCTCGGTCTCGATGAACTGGTCGATGACGTAGGTACGGTAGTCGAGCGCGGCTTGGTGGAGGTCCTCCGTGGTCTCCGATTCGTCCTCGGCCTCGTCATCTTCGACGTCGGCGTCCTCTGAATCCGTGTCCTCCTCGTCCGCTTCTTCCTCATCGGCGTCCTCGTCGTACTCGCGGTCGACGAGGTAGGTCTCCCAACCCTCTTCGTCCTCGTCGTAGCCATCGGTGGCCATCTCGTTTTCGATGTAGTTGGTGATGGTCTCCTCTTCGATCTGCGTGCCGTTGACATCGGCTGCGATCTTTTCTCCGCAACCCGTCAGAGCGGCGCAGGGCAGCAGCAGGACCGTGCAGGCACAGGCCGCGACGCCCAATCGTTTACACCAGGAAAGCATGGTAGATTCAATCCTCCGTTTTCATCGGGGTTCAAACAAACAGCGGGTACCATTCTACGCAATCCGACACGCTCTGTCGCAGAAAAAGCGTGGATTCTTCTTCAGGAAAGATAAGGGCCCATAAAGGGCGGAAAACGGCGCCTAATGCTGCTCCGGCTCGGCTGCCAGCGCCGCCAGGATCTCCTCGACGGATTGCTCGGTCTGCGCCGCCGCCCGTTCGACGTCGATCGTGGGATATTCACCGTCGCGATAGAGAACCTGCCCGTCGCACATCGTCAAGACGACGTCGGAGCCGTTCGCGCTGTAGACGAGGTTGACCTTCAGGTCGTGGACGGGATGCATCCAGGGTGTATCGATATCCAAGACGATGAGGTCGGCCTTCTTTCCGACAGCGAGCACCCCGCAGTCCTCACGGCCCTGCGAACGTGCGCCGTTGACCGTCAGCATCCGCAGGATCTCCGTCGGGGTGATGACGCTCGGATCCATCGCCGCCACCTTCTGGGTGCAGGCGAGCAGGTAGGCGGTCTGCAGGATGTCGTGGGTGTTGTTCGAGGCCATGCCGTCGGTGCCGAGCGAGCAGTTGACCCCGGCGGCGAGCAGATCCGGCACCGGTGCGGTGCCGCTTGCCAGCTTGCAGTTGGAGGCAGGGTTCAAAGACACATGCACGCCCCGTCGCGCGAGGATGTCGATGTCGTCGGGCTCGAGCCAGACGCAGTGCGCCGCCGTGACGGGAACGTCGAAGACCCCGAGGCTGTCGAAGTAGGCGGTCGGCGTCATGCCGTCGTGGCGTTCCTTGCACTCCGCATGCTCGCTTTCGGTTTCCGACAGGTGCAGATGTATCTGGGCATCGTGCTCGCTGGCCTCTTTCACGCAGCGGCGGATCATCCCTTCGGGGGTCGTGTATTCGGCATGGATGCACATATCGATCTTGATACGCCCGTCAGCCGCCCCGTGATAGTCGGCGAACAGGTGCCTGTTCGTCTCGGCAACCGGCAGGGTGTCGTAGTCGGTCTCGACCATGCAGAGGGTCCCACCGTCGCAGTGGTTGGCCTTCATGCCGGCGTCGATGGTCGCTTCGACGCGCTCGATCGTGTCGGAGTACATGTCGGTGTAGGAGACGATGCCGTAGCGGACCATCTCGGCCATGGCGAGTTGGCAGGAGACCTTGCTGTGCTCGGGGCCGATCTTGTCCTCGAAGGGCCAGACCGTCTTTTCGAGCCAGTCCTGGAGGGGCTGATCTTCGGCATAGCCGCGCAGCAGGGTCATGGGGGTATGGGCGTGCGTGTTGTAGAAGGCCGACATCAAGAGCTTGCCGTGGCCGTCGTAACGCTCCCCGTAGACGGACGGGTCGGGCGGTTCGCACTCGCCGATGTAGGTGATGGTGTCGCCCTCGACACCGACCCAGCGATGTGTCAGATGGTTGAGGTCCTCGTCGAGTATGTCTATGTCGCAAAAGAGCATGCCCGCGGCCCGATGGGGTGGCCTAGAGGTAGGTGAGCCAGTCCTTGTGAGCGGGATCCTCGCCCCTCATGGCCTTGAAGAAGGCGTCCTGGATCGCCTTGGTGACCGGGCCGGGCTTGCCGATGACGCGGCGGTCGACCGAGCCGATCGGGGTCAGCTCGGCGGCCGAGCCGGTGAAGAAGGCCTCCTCGGCCGTGTAGAGCTGGGTACGCACGAGCGAGGCCTCCTCGACGGTGTAGCCCAGTTCGCGCGCGATGGTGATGACCGAATCGCGTGTGATGCCCTCGAGGAGCCCGTCGGAAAGCGGCGGGGTCGTCAGCTTGCCGTTGGCGTAGACGAAGAGGTTTTCGCCGGAGCCTTCGCAGACCTTGCCGTCCTCGTTTAAGAGGATGGCCTCGGAGTAGCCGTTCATGGTCGCTTCCATGTTCGCCATGGCGGAGTTGAAGTAGGCACCGCCGGCCTTGATGCCGGGGGGCGTCGAGTTGGCCGAACGCTGGCGCCAGGAGCTGATGCAGACGTCGATGCCGTTTTCCAAGGCGTCCTCACCCAGGTAGGAATCCCACGACCAGGCGGCGATGATGACATCGATCGGGGCCTCGGTCGGATTGACCCCCATCACCCCGTAGCCGCGGTAGGCGAGCGGGCGGATGTAGCAGGACTTCAGGCCGTTTTCGCGGATGAGCTCGCAGGTCGCATCGCAGAGCTCGTCGACCGTGTAGGGGATGTCCATGAAGACCATCTTGCCCGAACGGTGGAGACGCTCGTAGTGATCCTGCATGCGGAAGACCGCCGAGCCGTCGGCGCAGTCGTAGCAACGGAGCCCCTCGAACACGGCCGAGCCGTAGTGCAGCGAATGCGAGAGCACATGCGTCGTCGCATCGGCCCACGGGATCAACTCGCCGTTCTTCCAGATGTATTCCACTTCCGGCAATGCCATCTTTGCAGACCCTCTTTCCTGGATGACCTTACGTGTACATGCCGCCGTAGGGGCGTGAGCTCTTCGGACGCAGCCGACGGAAATCCTTGCTGATCTTGCGCTTGTCGTCGAAGTAGCCGTTGTAACGCTCGAGGAGGCCGTTGACGACCTCGGTGTCGTGATCGTCGAGCTTCTCTTGGATGAGCATGGAGTTGACCTCGTCGTCGGGAAGCGGCTCGGCAAGGTAGATGACCCCGCCGTGCATGCCGGTGGCGAAGTAGTGGGTGGAGTGTCCGAGCAGGACGATGATGCCGCCTGCCATGTATTCGCCCAGAAACGACCCGGCATCGCCGCCGATGACGATGGTCGGGCACTTGTCCTGGTACTCCTTCATATGGATGCCGCAGCGCCAGCCGCAGCCCTCCTTGACGAAGATGGTACCGCCACGCATCCCGTATCCCGTCGCATCGCCACAGCGTCCGTGGACGACGATCTCGCCGTCGTTCATGGTGTTGCCCATCTGGTCCTGGGCGTTGCCGTGGACCTCGATGGTCGCACCGTCCATGAAGGCGGCCATGTCGTTTCCAGGCGTACCGGTGATGTCGATGTGGACGGGAGCCTGCAGGGCGGAGCCGATGTAGCGCTGGCCGTAGACCTTCGTCAGGACGAAGTCCGTCTCGCCGTCGCGGACGTCTTGGTTGATCTCTTCGTTGAGGTCACGGTAGTAGGTGGTGTTCACCTCGATCTTCTTGCTCATGATGCGCTCCTCTCGACGTAGCCCTTGCGCATATGAGCTGCCCGGTATTCCTTCGGCATGTCGAGCTCCTCGATCGGGCGGGTGAAGATCTCGTCGGTCATCTTGGAAAGCGGGATGCCCTGACGGACGACGTTGGTATAGATGCCGGCGCCCTGCGGGCGGTTCATGAGGATGTAGCCCTGCAGCGCATCCTCCTTGGTGACGAACTTGGTATAGACCTCGCCGTCGGTTTCGATGCGGACCTCGTAGGAGTCGTCGTCTTCGGGCGGATTGATGACACCGCAGGTGAGGATGTCCATCTCGTCGAAGAAGCCGACCGCGTTGACCGCGAAGGAGCCGTCGTAGGTGAGGTCGGTGTAGCCGGCCATCGCCATACCGGCAACCCTCCCCTGCTCGTTGGCATTGGGCCACAGGGCGAGCGGCGCGTCCGCACCGGTGAGGACGTTGTGGACGCTCGTCAGATCGCCTGCCGCGTAGATATTGGGAAGGCTTGTCTGCATGTACTCGTCGCAGATGATGCCGCGGCCTTCCTCGGCACCGGCCTCGACGAGCAGCGAGGAATTGGGGCGGACGCCGACGGCGGTGACGAGCAGGTCGCAGTCGAGGTAGTCGCCGTTGGTGAGTTCGCAGCCGATGATGGTCTGACCGTCGTCTGCCACCCGTATCTTGCTGGCCGTCACGCCCGACATCGGGGTGATGCCATGCTCGCGCAGAAGGTTCGTCAGGATCGCGGAGGCATCGTCGTCGAGGACGGCCTGCAGGATCCGCGGGCCGAGCTCGAGGACGGTGACCTCGTCGCAGTGGTAGCACAGGCCTTCGGCCGCCTTGGCGCCGATGAGACCGCCGCCGATGACAACGGCGCGGGTCGGCTCGCCTTTGGCAGCTTTATCGGCCGCGATCTGGTCGATGTGCTCCTTGACGCTGAGCGCCGCATCCATCGTGAGGAAGGTGAAGCGGTTCGGCGCATCCTCCGGCATGCCTTCGATCGGCGGGGTGAAGGGCACGGATCCGGTGGCCACGCAGAGCTTGTCGTAGGACAGCTCGGTGCCGTCTTCGAGGGTGACGGTCTGGCCCTTCGGATCGATCTTGGCGGCGCCTTTGCCTTCGCCGAAGACCTTGACCACGCCGTTGTTCTCGTACCATTCGGGTTTGCGGATGAAGACGTTGTCGGCATCCACCGACCCTTTGAGGATGTAGCTGATGAGCGGGGTGCCGTAGGCGTCGTAGGGCTCGGGAGAGACCATCGTGATGGTGCCCTCCTTGTCCTGCGTGCGGATGCCGTCGACGGTGGCGCAGGCGGCAGCGGAATTACCCAAGACCAGGTAGTCCATGCTACTCACCCGACCTTTCGACCGCGAGCAGCTCCGCCTCGTCGGATTCGACGAAGATGAGCGCCTGGTTGATGCAGGCACGTACGCAGGCCGGATCCCCGTCGCCGTAGCCGGTCGTGCACAGGTCGCACTTGAGGGCGTATTCCTCGACGCGGACCGCACCGAACGGGCACATCGCCATGCAGGTGCGGCAGCCGACGCATTTGTCCTTGTCGCAGGTGACGATGCCGGTTTCGGGGTCCTTTTTCATGGCGCCGGCGATGCAGCCTTCCACGCAGTTGGGCTCGGCACAGTGGCGGCAGTTGACCGCGATGGAGGCCTTGTTGGTGCCTTCGACGTGGACACGTGCCGAAGGTTCCGGTTCTTCCCACTTGTACGCCTTGAAGGTGTCGCCGGTGGCCGAGTGCGCCGTCTTGCAGGCGACCTCGCAGAGGCGGCAGTTCAGGCAACGGTCTTCGAGGGAGTAGACGCGCTTCATCTACATCACCTCCCCGGCATATTTGATACCAAGCACTTCGAGTTCCTTTTCGTTCAGTCCCACGCCGCGCAGGGCCAGACGGTTGCCGCGCAGCGATTCGATGGCGTTGATGCCCATGCCGCCAAGCATCTCCTGGATCTCGTGGTTCCAGGCGGTCATGAGCTTGACGATGCGCTCGGAGGCGATCTCCGGGTTCAGGCGGCGGGTCAGCACGGGGTCCTGGGTGGCGATGCCCCAGTTGCAGGTGCCCTTCGTGCAGCTTTGGCACATGTGGCAGCCCATCGCGATGAGCGGTGCGGAGCCGCAGTAGACGGCGTCGGCGCCGAGCGCGATGGCCTTGACGATGTCGCTCGAGCAGCGGAAGGAGCCTGCCGGGACGAGCGAGACCGTGTTGCGGATACCCTCGTCGCGCAGTCGTTGGTCGACGGAGGCCAAGGCGAGCTCGATGGGAATGCCGACGTTGTCGCGGATGCGGGTCGGCGCGGCCCCGGTACCGCCGCGGAAGCCGTCGATGACGATGATGTCGGCTCCGGCACGGGCCATGCCCGAGGCGATGGCGGCGACGTTATGGACGGCCGCGATCTTGACCGAGACCGGCTTCTCGTAGCGCGTCGCCTCCTTCAGGGCGTAGATGAGCTGACGCAGGTCCTCGATGGAGTAGATGTCGTGGTGCGGGGCCGGGCTGATGGCGTCGGTGCCCTCCGGGATCATGCGGGTCGTCGAGACCTCCTCGTTGACCTTCTCGCCCGGCAGATGCCCGCCGATGCCCGGCTTGGCGCCCTGTCCGATCTTGATCTCGATGATGGAGCCGGCGTTGAGATAGTCCTGATCGACCCCGAAACGGCCCGAGGCGACCTGGACGATCGCGTTGTCCCCGTATTCGCGTAGGTCTTTGTGCAGACCGCCTTCGCCGGTGTTGAAGAAGGTGCCGAGCTCGCGGGCGGCCATCGCCATGGACTTCTGGGCGTTGAGGCTGATGGAGCCGAAGGACATGGCCGAGAACATGACCGGCACGTCGAGTTGGCGGCTCGGCGGCATCGGGGTCTTGATGGTGCGCTTCTTCTCGTCGATCTCGAGCTTCTGCGGCTTGGAACCCAGGATGACGCGCGTCTCCATCGGCTCGCGCAGCGGATCGATGGACGGGTTGGTGACCTGGCTCGCGTTCAATACCATGTGGTCCCAGTAGATGGGATACGGCCGCGGGTTGCCCATGCCGGTGAGCAGCACGGCACCGCTTTCGGCCTGGCGGGCGATGTCTTGGATGTATTCGCCAGTCCAGTTGTTGGAGGTCGGCTGCGCCTGGTCGTTGCGTTTGATGGTGATGGCATGCGTCGGGCAGATGAGGACGCAGCGTTGGCAGTTGACGCAGTTCTCCTCGTGGGCCTTCATCACGTCGAGGTCGAAGTCCTTGTAATGGACCTTGTTCGAGCACTGGCGCTCGCAGGCCTGACAGCCGACGCAGCGGGTGAAGTCGCGGTCCACCTTGTACTCGGGCAGGATGTAATCGATCATGGCTTCAGTCCCCTTCCGCGTCGTAGAGTTTGGCGATGTAGGGAACGCCGCCGTCGATCGCCCGGACGTTTTCGGCGTCGTCGCAGACGATGCGGATGGCACCTTCCTCGCTGGCGAGGTAGACCATGTCGTCCTTCTCCCCCACCATGAGGGCGCGGAGCTTGAGGCGATCGTTTAAGGCGAGCAGCCCGTCCTCCATGCCCAAGATGATGGAGAACGGCCCGTTGACGAGTGCCGGTCCGTAGACCTGGCGCAGGGCCGTCTCGAATTGCTTGTCCTTCTCGTCCATGCGGTCGATCTCGTCCCAGGCAGGCGCACAGATGATGTGGGCGGCCATCTCCTCGGAAAGACCGTGACGCCTTACGAGCAGGTCGAAGATGTAGGTAATGGCCTCCGTGTCGGTGCGCAGGGCGCAGTCGTAGCCGAACTGCTCGATGTAGCGACGGTTCGCGTCATAGGAGGATATCTCCCCGTTGTGGACGACGGACCAGTTGAGCAAAGAGAACGGATGGGCACCGCCCCACCAGCCGGGGGTGTTGGTCGGAAAACGACCGTGCGCGGTCCACAACCACGCCTCGTAGTCCTCCAAGCGGTAGAACTCGCCGATGTCTTCGGGAAAGCCGACACCCTTGAAGGCGCCCATGTTCTTGCCGGAGGAGGAGACGAACGCGCCGGGGATGTTGGCGTTGATGTACATGACGGCGTCCATGACGAACTGTTCCTCGTCGCCGTCGTTGAGCTCGTCCATGAGATCCGCCTTCGGTTTGACGAAGAAGCGCCAGATGAGCGGCGCATCGGTGATGGCCGCGACCCGACGGGTCGGGACGACCTCGGAGGCCTCCAGCTCGAAACGCTCCTCCAAAAACGCCTGCGCGGCCGTCCGCGCGGCGGTGTCATCCAAGAAGATGTGGAAGGCGTACAGATCGGCATAATCGGGGTAGATGCCATAAGCGGCGAATCCGCCTCCCAAGCCGTTGCCACGATCGTGCATGAGCGCGATGGAACGGATGATGTCCGAACCGTCGTGGCGCTTGCCGCTGCGATCCATGATCGCCGAGATCGCGCAGCCGCTCGGTATGCGAATGTCACCTTCTTTCAAACGCATGGATATGCCCCTTTCGCATGTGTTCCTGTTTAAATAGACGCAGGACTGTACATGATACTCCTATTTGCACAAGACCTGCGAGGTCGTAACGGGTAAGTAACAGAGAAAAGGCGGGCAACGGAGGCGGTTACCAGTCCTTGATCTTGGCACGGGGATGGGTCGAAAGATACTCCTCGCGGATGTGGCTGCGGTCGACGTGCGTGTAGATCTGGGTCGTGGAGATGTCGCTGTGCCCGAGCATCTCCTGCAGGACCCGTAAATCCGCCCCTCCTTCGAGCATGTGAGTCGCGTAGCTGTGCCGCAGCGTGTGAGGGTGCAGCCCTTCGAGGCCGACACGTCTGCCGTAACGCTCGACGATGTCGCAGACGCTCCGGCGCGTCAGACGTCCGCCGCGGGCGTTTAAGAAGATGGCGGCAGGATCCGGCTGCCGGGTCGCGGTGTGCAGCTGCTCGCGCGCGTGGGCGAGGTAGTCGTCGAGGGCGTCGCGCGCGGTGCCGAGGATGGGGACGAGGCGCTCCTTGCTGCCTTTGCCGCGGATGCGCAGCAGGTCCTCGTCAAGCAGCAGGTTCGAGAAGTCGAGGCCGCACAGTTCGCTCACCCGCAGACCGCAGCCGTAGAGCACTTCGAGGATCGTATGGTCGCGTATGCCGGCCGGTGTGTCGTCGAAGGGCTGATCGAGCAAGGCGGCGATCTGGTCGATCGTCACGACCTCGGGCAGGCGGTCGGGTGTCTTCGGCAGCGGGACGCGCACCGTCGGATCGCTTTCGGTGACGCCTTCATGTACCCCGAAACGATGGAAGCCTTTGACGGCGGCCACGTGCCGTTCGATGCTGCTGGCGGCGTAGCCGCGGGCGCGCAGGTCCTCGATGTAGGAGGCCATGGTCGTGCGTTCGATTGCGTCGAGCGAGTCGATTCCGCAGCCGTGGAGGAAGGAACAGTAGTCGCGCAGGTCGCGCCCGTAGGATTGGACGGTCGTCTCGGCAAGGCCGCGCTCGACGGTCAGGTAGTCGAGGTATTCCTCCAGGTCGGCGGCGAAGGGACCGACGTCAACAGACTGCGCTGGCTTGGGTGTACGACGGTATGCCATATCCGATGCCCGTCTTTCAGCCGTCGCGTATCTAGGAACGGACCGCCTCGCGGGCGAGAGCGAGAACGATGCGGGTCATCGTCTCCAGGTCGGCGACCTTGAGGGATTCGCTCGTCGAGTGGAAGTCGGTCATGCCGGTGGCGAGCACGAGCGGTTCGGGGCCGGATTCGAAGAAGACGTTCGCATCGCTGCAGCCGGTGCTGGTCTGAAAGGTCGGGGTGAGGCCGAGGGAGGTGACGGCGCGGGAGAAGAGCTCGACCGCCGGCGAGGTGTCGTCGAGGGAAAAGCCGCTGAACTCGTTGTCCCAGTCGACTTCGAGACGTGCACCGTATGCGTCCGCCGCCTCTTGCAGACAGGCCTGCATCGAGTCGACGATCGTTTCGACGGCCTCACGCTCGAAGGCGCGGCATTCGCCGACAAGCCTGCATTCGGCCGGAACGACGTTGTCTGCGGTACCGCCTTCGATCGTGCCGATGTTGGCGGTTTCGTCTTCCCCGATCCGTCCCAAACAGCCGCGCTGTCTCATCAAGACGATGGCCTGCGAGGCAGCTTCGATCGCGCTGATTCCCTTTTCAGGCTCGACGCCCGCATGAGCAGGACGACCGGTGAACGTGGCACGCAGCTGATAGTGAAACGGTGCAGCGGTGACGGCCGCCCCCGGCGTTCCGTCCATGTCGAGAACGTAGCAGGGGACTCCTTCTTGCGACCGCGTGAATTCGAAGGCCTTCGCCCCGCAGCAGCCGACCTCCTCCTGGATGGTCAAGACCACGCAGACCTGCGCATGGTCTCCGCCTTCCTCCTTCAGGCAGCGAAGCGCCTCGAGAATGGCGGCGATGCCGACCTTGTCGTCGCTACCGAGAACGGTCGAGCCGTCGGAACGGATGACGCCGTCGGAGATCTGCGGCTTGATGCCGAGGCAGGGCATGACGCTGTCCATATGGGCGGTGAGGATGATTTCGGGGGAATCGGCGGAAGAACCGCCGAAGACGGCGCAGAGGTTGCCGGTGTCCGAGCCCATCAGCTCGCCTGCATCGTCGACGGTGACCGTGCAGCCGAGCTCGTCGCGGAGGATGTGTGTGCAGTAGTCGGCGACGCCCGCCTCGTGCCCGGACGGGCTGTCGATGGTGACAAGCTCGAGAAAGGTGTCGAGCAGACGCTGCGCGTCCATGACGCCTATGCCTCTTTGCGGGCGATGGCGGCGCCGACGAGTCCGGCGAAGAGCGGGTGCGGACGGGTGGGGCGTGACTTGAACTCCGGGTGCCCCTGGCTGGCGATGAAGTAGGGGTGGTTGGGCAGTTCGATGATCTCGACGAGGCGCTCATCGGGAGACAGGCCGCTCACGACCATGCCGGCATCGATCAGGTCGGCGCGGTACTGGTTGTTGACCTCGTAGCGATGGCGGTGGCGCTCGTAGATGAGTTCATCGTCGTATATGCTCGCCGCCAAAGTACCTTCGACGAGCTTGCAGGGATAGGCACCCAGGCGCATGGTGCCGCCCATGTCGTCGACGTCTTCCTGCTCTGGCATGATGTCGATGACCGGATGCTTGACGTCCACCTCGTCCTCGAACTCGGCCGAGTTGGCTCCTTCGAGTCCTGCGACGTCGCGGGCGAACTCGCAGACCGCCGCCTGTAGGCCGAGGCAGATGCCGAGGAAGGGCACGTTGTTTTCGCGCGCATAGCGGGCGGCGCAGATCTTGCCCTCGAAGGCACGGCTGCCGAAGCCGCCGGGCACGAGGATACCGTCCATGTCGCCGAGCTCGTCGGCGATATTGTCGTCGGTCAGTTCCTCGCCGTCGACCAGATGGACGTTGACGACGTGGTCCTGCGCGGTGCCGGCATGCCGGAGCGCTTCGAAGATGGAGAGATAGGCATCGGGCAGGCTCGTGTACTTGCCGACGATGGCGATGTCGACCTCGTCGCTGCAGGCGTCACGCTTGCTGAGATAGGACTTCCAGGCGTCGAGATCGCATTCGCGCGGGGCGAGACCGAGGCGTTCGCAGATCTTCTCGTCGAAGCCCTGGTCGTGGAAACGGACCGGGACGTCGTAGATGCTCGGCGAATCCTCGCTCGCAAAGACCGCGGCCGTCTCGACGTCGCAGAACATCGCGATCTTCGAGCGGAGCTTTTCGGGGACCGGGCGGTCGCTGCGCAGGACGAGGAAGTCCGGCTGGATGCCTGCGGACTGCAGTTCCTTGACCGAGTGCTGCGTCGGCTTGGTCTTGAGCTCGTGGGCCGCCGCGATGTAGGGCACGAGCGTGCAGTGGATGAAGCAGACGTTTTCGGAGCCGCGTTCCTGGCGGAACTGACGCGCGGCCTCCATGAACGGCTGGGATTCGATATCGCCGACGGTGCCGCCGATCTCGGTGATGACGACGTCGGCGCCCGTCTGTTCGACGACCCGGCGGATGCGTTCCTTGATGGCTTCGGTGACGTGCGGGATGACCTGCACGGTGCCGCCGAGGAAGTCGCCCCGGCGTTCCTTGGCGATGAGGCTTTGGTAGACCGAACCCTGGGTAACGTTGGACTCACGCGTGAGGTTCTCGTCGATGAAGCGCTCGTAATGCCCCAGGTCGAGATCGGATTCGAGACCGTCGTCGGTGACGAAGACCTCGCCGTGTTGGAAGGGACTCATCGTACCGGGATCGACGTTGAGGTACGGGTCCATCTTCTGCATCGTGACCTTGTAACCACGCGACTTGAGCAGACGGCCGAGGGACGCGGCGGCGATGCCCTTTCCCAGAGACGAAACGACGCCGCCGGTGAAAAAGATGTGCTTGGCCATGTGGAATGCTCCCTTCCGTGGATGCGCGTGGCTGAAATCTGCAAGAGGTGGGGTCGAAAACTCCTTTGACAGTATAAGCGTCTTGGAGCGGAATCGGTCTGAGGCTTAGATGAAATCTAGGTATCTTATTCGGTCTGCGGACGGAGGCGCGGACGGCACCTTTTTGCGAGCGCCTGGGAAGACGAAACACGCGTCCTGCAGATGGGACAGGCGGCGCTTGATTTTGCTGCAGCTAAAGCGCACCATGGACGTATCGGAACTGATCGGAGGTGCAAGATGGGACTCTTCGATAGGATCAACGAACCGTACGGGGCCAACTTCGGCAACCCGAACCCCGGCGGGCAGCCTGCGCCGTATGCGCCGCCGACGCCGATGGCATCCTATACGCCCGTGCAGACCAACTACGTGCAGACGCCGCATATGCAGATGCCCGGCACACAGCAGAACTTCGGTCAGATGCCGACCTACAACGAGGCCTTCAACATGAGCCTGGCCCAAAACGTCTACGGAACGAACAACCTCTTCAACAACCAGGGCTAGGCGCCTTCCGACAATCCATCTTCATCGCGCTCGAGCATCTCGCGGGCTTTCGCCTGCCCATCGATTGCCTCCGCAAGACGCTTTTCGTAGTAGGTCAACCCGTTTTCGGTGATGTCGATGCGCAGGCCGATCTCGGCATCCTGGAACAAACTCAACGCGAGCAGATAATTGTGCTCGATGCCGAGCTCCTCACATTCAGGAGACATGAGCAGCTGGGCGATACGGATCGAGGGCTGTGCGCGCAGGGTGGGATCTGCTGCCACGTCCAAGCTGCGCTGCCACAGCCGGTAGGCCTTCAGCTTGTTCTGCTCGACGGCCTGACCCCTGCTGTACATGTCCCCGAGTTTGTAGAGCGCCTCGGCATCCTCCTCGCCCGCCGCTGCCAGTGCATAGCATTCGTAGGCCTTCTGGTAGTCGGGCTCTCCGATGCGTCCGTATTCGTAGATGTAGCCGAGGTTGACAAGGCCCTGGTTGCAGCCCAGCTCGTCGGCGAGCTCGTAGAGTTCGGCGGCCTTCTCATAATCCTGCTCGAGCAGCTGCCCCATGTAGTAGAGCGCTCCGAGATTGCAGGCGCAGTCTCCGTTGCCGGCGGCGATGCCGAGGCGGTAACAGAGGACGAGGGTATCGATGACCTCGGGATGGGAATCACTGCAGGACATGAAGTCCGTGTAGTGGTCGGTGGCCCAGTAGGCGAAGGCCGTTCCCCCTTCTGTGAACAGGGTGCGGACCGCTTGCTGCATGAGAGCCTGGGGATCCGGCGTAACCCGTACTTGGGAGGCCGTTTGCCCATCGTCTGAGAATGTGAAGTCCATGCCGCTGATGTCGATCAGCTCTTGGAGTTCCTCGCGCGTGAGCTTGTAGTCATCTTGGCGAGCCATGCGGCACCTCCTGCCGACGTTTGCTGCAAACTGAAACCGTGTGCCCTATTTTACCATCGTCCGACAGGCCATGCCTGTCCGATATTCGGGACAGAGTGTATGTTCGTTATGAATTGGCCGGAGCTCTCTTCGTTAAAGTTCACGCCTCTTACGCGAACTATGCTAAACTATTGGAAGGTTATATAGTTTTTGAGAGAAAGCAGGCTTCGTGCCACTGACGTATCGATCCGCAGTCAAACTTATCAAGGAGAACGGCGGAGTCTTCGTGCGTCATGGAGCGAATCACGATCTGTACTGCACGGCAGACGGAAAGATCATCTCGGTGCCGCGGCATCCCGGCGACCTGTCTGCCGGTGTGGAAAGAAGTATCAAGCGTGCTTTGGGGCTGCTCTAGGAGGTTCTGACATGCGGTATCTGTATGAGGCGGTGCTTACCCCCAACGAACTGGGCGGCTTCGACGTGGAGTTTCCCGACCTCGATATCGTCACCCTCGGAGACGACGTAGAGGATGCTGCGAACATGGCGGCCGATCTGCTGCAAAACTGGATTATCGCCGCGCTTCAGCGCAATCAGGAGCTTCCGAATCCTGTCATGGGGAGGAGGGCACCGAAGAACGGCTATGTCTTCGTCGTGGTCGTCGACTGCGAAGAAGACGCCCCCGAAGTCGAGACCATGACAGCCGAGGAAGCGGCCGAGGTGCTCGATGTGTCACGCTCACGCATATACGCGATGGTGCGAGACGGCATCTTGCATGCGACGAAGGTCGGAAACTCCGTCCTGATCGATACCGAAAGCGTCAAAAAGCGCTTCAACGAGCCACAGGCGGTCGGCCGCCCGAAGAAAACCGCCCTGGTCTGAGGCCCTGTCCCATACAACGCCTCATCGACACTTGACACCGGAATCGTACGTGTTATGGTGGCCCACATGAAGCCGATGGGCGCTCCGCTTAGGTTGAGGGGTCACCCCATCGGCTTTACCTTTTGTAGCGCTTTTTCATGCGCCTGTATCCCACAACAACAAAAAAGCCCGGAAGCTTGAAGCCTCCGGGCTTGGAGTGTCGATGGTGGGCCGTCAGGGGTTCGAACCCTGGACCTTGGGATTAAGAGTCCCCTGCTCTCCCAGCTGAGCTAACGACCCATAAAAGCGCTACGCCATTATACGCAATTCCGCTTGAAAGACCAGCGATGCGAACGCGCGCACGAAGTGAATTTGGGGTGGGTGAGGGGACTTGAACCCCCGATCTCCAGAGCCACAATCTGGCGCGCTAGCCAACTGCGCTACACCCACCATGACCGAATTCACAAAGCGGCATTATAG
>JAJQAN010000011.1:29809-59277 GCA_021203765.1 Coriobacteriaceae bacterium
CGCTAGCCAACTGCGCTACACCCACCATGACCGAATTCACAAAGCGGCATTATAGACGAAATTCGAGCCTGAAGTGCTCGCACTTTCCTTATTCCCATCTCCTACAACGGGCGCATCTGCGCACCGGCTTTGGGATGTGTGAGTGTGCCCTCGAAAACTTGGAGAGGGTACCTCACACCTCTTCTTAAGAAACGTCGCTAGCAGATGCGCGGGAGTTGCTCGCCGACGAGCATGTCGAGGATGCGCTCGCTCCCGAAGCCGGTGCGCAGATACACCCGCCCCTCCCCTTCGCATACCTCGCCGATACGCGCCGCCTCGGCACCGTAGGTGTCTGCACGCATGGCCTTAAGCGCCGCATCGGCGGCTTCGGGGGCGACCACACAGACCATTTTGCCCTCGTTGGCGACCTGGAAGACGTCGTAGCCGAGCAGTTCGCACGCGCCGTGTACCTGCTCGTGCACCGGGGTGGCCTCCTCATCGACGTGCATGTCCACCCCGCTTGCACGGGACAGCTCGTTCAGAGTCGAGGCGAGCCCACCCCGTGTCGGGTCGCGAAAGCAGCGCACGCTGCCCGCCGGGCAGGCGTCGAGCACCGCAGCGATCATATGGTTGAGAGGTGCCGCATCGCTTTTGACCTCGGTGGCAAAGCCGAGTTCCTCGCGCGTGGAGACGACCGCGATGCCGTGGTCGCCGATGCTGCCGCTGATGAGGATGACGTCGCCCGGCTTGCAGTACGCGCCGGACAGGTCGATGCCCTCGCGCAACTCGCCGACGCCGGCGGTGTTGATGTAGACGCCGTCGCCATGTCCGCGGTTGACGACCTTGGTGTCTCCCGTGACGATCTCGACTTCGGCCTCGCGTGCGGCATCGGCGATGCTGGCGCAGATCCGCCGCAGGTCGTCGAGGGGATAGCCCTCCTCCAAGACGAAGCCGCAGGACAGGTAGCGCGGGACCGCCCCGCTCGTCGCGATATCGTTGACCGTGCCGCAGACCGCGAGATGTCCGATGTCGCCGCCGGGAAAGAACGGCGGAGAGACCACGTAGGTGTCGGTGCTAAGGGCGACCTTTCCGCTGTCCAGGTCGAGGCGTGCCGCATCGTCGGCTCGGCGCAGGATATCCCCCGCGTATGCATCGAAGAAGAGCTGCTCGATGATGTCGCGCATCATCGTCCCGCCGCTGCCATGGGACATCAAAACCGTATCCGCCACGTCCGCACACACCCCTTTCTCGTGTTTCTTGAGATTATAAACGCAAAACGCGCAGCAAGCGGCTATAGTGGACACATCATCGGAGGAGCGAGACGAGGGAGTCGCCACGCCACACCTGCTCATACAGCATGCCGAAGCCGTCAACCGGCTGATGGAACGCTACGGCGTCCGCTTCGGCGTGGGCAAGGACGGCAAGTTCGAAGAGCGCCTCTTCCCCTTCGATCCCCTTCCCCGCCTCATTCAAGAAGACGAGTGGAAGCCACTCGAGCGCGGTCTGGTCCAACGCGTCCAGGCGCTCAACTGCTTTTTGTTCGACATCTACACCGACAAACGCATCGTCCGCGACGGCGTCATCGACGCCGAGTTCGCCTTCAACTCGAGCGGCTACCTCGGCCCCTGCGAGGGCATCGTCGCCCCCAAGAAGATCATGAGCCACATCAGCGGCATCGACCTCGTGCAGGGCCGCGACGGCACCTGGTACGCCCTCGAGGACAACCTGCGCATCCCATCGGGTGCCTCCTATCCCCTCATCGCGCGCGAGCTGACGCGCAAGGCGAGCCCCAAGACCTTCCGCGAGAACACGATGTACGACAACCGCGACTACGGCGAGCGCCTTCGCAAGACGATGGACTACGTCAACTGCGGCGGCATCAACGTCATCCTCACGCCGGGGCGCTACAACGCCGCCTTCTTCGAGCACAGCTACCTCAGCGAGGTGAGCGACGCGGTCCTGGCCTTCCCCAACGAGCTCTACGTCGAAGACGAGAAGCTCTACTTCAGGGGCTACCAGGGCAAGGCGCAGCGCGTCGGGGCGGTCTACCGGCGCCTGTCCGACGAGTACCTCGACCCGACGACCTTCCTCACCGAATCCGTCATCGGCATCCCCAACCTGATGTCCGCCTACCGTGCCGGCAACGTCGCCATCCTCAACGCGCCGGGAAACGGCGTCGCCGACGACAAGGGCATCTACTACCACGTCCCGAAGCTGATCGAGTACTACCTCGGCGAGGAGCCGATCCTGGCAAACGCGCCGACCTATCTGGCCGCCGACGAAAGCGACCTGTCCTACATCCTCGAACACCTCTCAGAACTCGTCATCAAGGACGTCTCACAGGCCGGCGGCTACGGCGTCATCTTCGGCTCGGACCTCAGCAAGCAGCATCTCGACGACCTGCGCGACCTCATCAAGCGGAATCCGCGCCGTTGGATCGCCCAGGACACCATCGACTTTCAGGAGTTGCCCGTCCTGCCCCAGGACGATCCAAACGAATTCCGCCCCGAGCGCAAGGCCGACCTGCGCGCCTTCGTCTTGAGTGGTGAGACGACCGAGGTCTGGCCGAGCGGTCTGACCCGTTTCGCGCGTGAGGCGGGCTCCTCGGTCGTCAACTCGTCGCAGGGAGGAGGTTTCAAGGACACATGGGTGCTCCTCTCGCAGTAGCGCAGGCCAGCGAGCTGTTCTGGTTGGGGCGCTACATCCAACGTGTGATGATGATGCTGGACCTGTCCAGCGAGATCTACGACCTGATGCTCGACGGCGAGGAAGACTACGACGTGCATTCGCTCTGCCGTCGCCTGGCCATCCCCGACATCTACGAAGACGCTGACGACTTCATCTCCGAGTACCTCTTCGACAAGGATGACCCGAACTCGGTCTATGCCAACCTCGAGCGCGCCGTCGACAACGCGATCACGCTCAGATCCCTCATCTCCTCGGAGGTGATCAGCTACATACAGCTTGCCACCTCCACCATGAAGCGGGCGGCCAAGTCCACAAGTCCCATGCTCGAGATCCAGCAGGTCCTCGACTACCTCTATGCCTTCTGGGGCGCCGTGGAGGACTACGTGCCCGACACGCAGACGCGCTACATCATGCGCACCGGCCGCAGCGTCGAGGCCATCGACCTGTCCCTGCGTCTGCGCAGGCGCGACGAAAAACTCCCCGGCGAGGTCACCCGTCTGGCCAACCGCCTGTATCGCAGCAAGGTCGCCTACGATGCCGAGTCCTTCCAGCACCTGACGGAGTGCTTCGAGCAAGGCGACTGGGAGTATCATGTCCCCGAGCTCCTGACAGACGTGAACAACCTCGTCACCCTTTAGAAGCCATGAAGAACCTGCACTTCATCTACCGTTGCGAACTGACGCTCACGACCCCGGTCATCGAGCACTACTTCACCCTGCGCATCATCCCGCACGACGATCCGTCGCAGAAGATCGATATCGAGACGGTGCGCGTCGTCCCCTGCGAGAAGGTGGCGAAGCAGACGGACGGTTGGGGAAATCGTCTCTACGTCGGTTCGGCCGACGCCGAACACGACGAGATGCTCTACGAGTGCATCGGCACCGCCTGCGTCGACGCACGATGCGGCCGGGGCAGCGATGACAACCCCGTCTTCGAGGTGCCCTCCCCCCTCACCCAGACCGGGCCGACCATACTCAAGCTCGCGCAGTCCAGCCCCCTTCCCGATGGGGACTGCGATGCCGAGGCGGTCTTCGCCGATGCCGTCGCCTGCCGGCAGCTCGTCGCCGAGGCCATGGAGTACACGCCCGGGGCGACCACCGTCGCCACCGATGCCGAAGAAGCCCTCACGGGCGGTAAGGGGGTCTGCCAGGACTACGCCCACATCCTCTCGGCCGTCCTGCGTCTGAGGGGCATACCCGCCCGCTACGTCTCCGGCTTCATGCTCGGCGAAGGGGCGACGCATGCCTGGGTCGAGTTTTTCGACGGGACGACCTGGTGGGGGCTCGACCCCACCAACGACTGCGAGGCCGGTGACTCCTACATCGTGCTCGCCCGTGGACGCGACGCGAGCGACTGCCCCATCGAACGCGGCGTCTTCTTCGGCGACGCACAGCAGACCCAAAGCATCCTCGTCAAGGTCGAAGAGGCCGATGCCGACGATCCGGCCGGGGATGCGGCATGAACTACCAGAACGCCTGCTACAGCGGGTCGTTTGGGACCTCGGAGCAGATTCCGGCATCGGTTCGTCCGGAGGTCTCCTTCGTCGGGCGCAGTAACGTCGGTAAGTCCTCGCTGCTCAACAAACTCTTGAACCGCAAGGCGCTCGCCAAGGTCTCTTCGAGCCCCGGCAAGACGAGCACGGTCAACTTCTTCACCGTCGACGACACGATCGATCTGGTCGACCTGCCCGGCTACGGCTATGCGAAGGTGGGCCGTGCGGAACGGGAACGCTGGGACGAGCTCATCAACGGCTACTACGAGCAGTACCGCTACTACGCGCTCGTCGTCTCGCTCATCGACATACGCCATGAGGCGAGTGCACTCGACGAGCAGATGATCGAGTTTTTGAGAGCCTGTGAGCTGCCCTTCATCGTCGCGCTGACCAAGGCCGACAAGCTCGCCAAATCGAAGCTCAAACAGCAGGAGAAGGCCTTGCGCGGACAGCTCGGGCTGGGAGCGGAAACCGAGGTCATCATCACCTCGGCCGTCACCGGCCAGGGAATGGACCAGCTGCGCCGTACGATCGAGGATGCCTGCGCGTAAAAGCCGCAGACGGATCCCGCGGCGCTACATCATATCTTTGAATGCGTTGGGGTCGATGTTGCCGAGGCCGGGGATGTTCATGCCGCGGCGGCCTCTCTTGCCCTTCTTGCCGCCGGACTGCTCTTGGGCAACCATCATCTTCTTCATCATCTTGCGCGTGTCGTTGAAGCGTTTGACGAGCTGGTTGACCTGGTAGACCTCCATGCCGGAGCCGGCGGCGATGCGGGCGCGGCGCGAGCCGTTCAGGATGCCCGGCTTGGCGCGTTCCTCCTTGGTCATCGAGTTGATGATCGCCTCGATGCGGTCGAGCTCGCCCTCGTCGATCTTGCTCGTGTCGACCGCCTGTCCCCCGCTCGTGGGCAGCGCCTCGGCCAGCTTGCCGAGCCCGCCCATCTTGCGCGTCTGGTTGATGACGTCCAAAAAGTCGTCCATCGTGAATTCGGCCTTGGCGAGGCGCTCGGCGGCCTCCGCCTCCATCTCGGCATCCTGGGTCGCGACGGCCTTTTCCACGACCGAGACGACATCTCCCATGCCGAGGATGCGCCGCGCCATGCGGTCGGGATGGAAGACCTCCAGCGAATCGCATTTCTCACCTGCGGAGATGAACTTGATGGGTTTGCCGGTGACCTCGCGGACGGAGAGCGCGCCGCCGCCGCGGGCGTCGCCGTCCATCTTGGACATGATGACGCCGCCGAAGTCGACCTGTTCGGCGAAGGCCTCGACGACGTTGACGACGTCCTGGCCGGTCATCGCGTCGACGACCATCAGGATCTCACTCGGCTCGACCGCATCGCGTATCGCCGCCGCCTCGGCCATCATCTCCTCGTCCACGTGCAGACGCCCCGCCGTATCGATGATGACGACGTCGCGCATGGAGTCGATGGCATCCTGCACGCCGGCCTTGGCGATGGCGACCGGGTCGGTGCCGTCGCCGCGAAAGACGCGGACGCCCTGTTCGTCACCGAGTGTCTGCAGCTGCTCGGCCGCAGCCGGACGGTAGACGTCGCAGGCGACCAGCAGCGGGACATGGCCCTGCTGGGAGAGCAGGTAGGCGAGCTTAGAGGCCGCCGTCGTCTTGCCGGCGCCCTGCAGCCCGACGAGCATGATGACGCTGGGCGGGTTGGAAGAAAGCGTCAGCGGGACGGCGTCTTCGCCGAGCAGGGCGGTGAGCTCTTCCAAGACGACCTTGACGACGTTTTGCGCCGGGGTGAGCGAGTCCATGACCTCGGCGGTCAGGCAGCGCTCCTTGGTGCGCGCGATGAAGTCCTTGACGACCTTGTAGTTGACGTCGGCTTCCAGCAGGCTCATGCGTATCTCGCGCATGGCCGCATCGATGTCCTCTTCGCTCAGGCGGCCCTTGCCCCGCAGGCCGCTGAAGATGTTTTGGAGCTTCGAGCTGAGCGAATCGAGCATCAGGACTCCTCTCGCATCTCGCCGAAGAGGGCCTCGGCGTACTCGTTCGGATCGAAGGGACGGAGGTCCTCGATGCCCTCGCCGACGCCGATGCGCAGGATCGGCAGTTCGAGCTCCGAGGAGATCGCGACGGCGATGCCGCCCTTCGCGGTGCCGTCGAGCTTGGTCATGATGACCCCGTCCAGGTTTAAGACCTTGTCGAATTCACGTGCCTGCTGCAGGGCGTTCTGCCCGCTGGTCGAGTCGACGACCAGGACGACCTTGACCGGCATCTGGGCGCGTTTGCGCGTCACGTTGACGACCTTCTCAAGCTCGCGCATCAAATCCTCGGAGGTATGCAGACGGCCCGACGTATCGATTAAGAGCAGGTCGCTTCCCGCCTGTTCGCCGCGTTCGATGACGTCGTAGCAGACGCTTGCGGGATCGGCTCCCCGCTCGCGCTCGACGACCTCGACCCCGCTGCGCTGCCCCCAGACCTCGAGCTGCTCGATGGCGGCGGCGCGGAAGGTATCGGCAGAGCCGATCAGGGGGTGGCGTCCCGCATCGACAGCCTGTTTAGCCAGCTTGCCGACCGTCGTCGTCTTGCCGGCGCCGTTGATGCCGACGAAGAGGAAGCAGACCGGGGATTCGTCGAAGGGATCTGTCTCCGCGGTGGAAAACTGCGCGGCGATCGTCTCGGCCAGCAGGTCGAGGACGGCGTCCGCATCGGGCAGGGCCTGGCGCTTCGCACGGTCGCGCAGGTCGGAGACGATCTTGTCGGCGGCCTCGGCGCCCAGATCGCTTAAGATGAGCGCCTCCTCCAGATCCTCCCAGAAGCCCTCGTCGAGGTTCGGGCCGCGGTTCAAGACGAGGTTCATCCGCTCGGTGAGCGCCGAGCGGCTCCGAGCGATCTGGTCGCGGAACGACATCACTCAGCACCGGAGAAGGTTTCGACATCCATCTCCTCGGGAGCGTCCGTCGCCTGGCGGAGCGCCTGATCGAGCTTTTGGGAGACCAGCTTGGAAACGCCGTCGCTGCGCATGGAGACGCCGTAGAGCAGATCGGCCATCTCCATCGTGCGGCGCTGGTGCGAGATCATGATGACCTGCGAGACCTCCCGGACGCTGTCGAGATAGGCGAGCAGACGGCGCAGGTTGGTGTCGTCGAGGGCCGCCTCGACCTCGTCGAGGATGTAAAACGGCGTCGAGCGGGTGCGGTAGACCGCAAAGAGCAGGGCAAGGGAGGCCATGGCCTTCTCGCCGCCGGAGAGCAGCATCTGCTGCTTGACGATCTTGCCACGCGGCTGGGCATAGACCTCCACGCCGGACTCTTCCGGGTTTTCCGGCGTGTCCAGCTCGAGATAGCCTTTGCCGCCGGGAAAGAGCTCGCTGAAGATCTCCTGGAAGTTCTCGTTGACGAGGTTGAAGGTGTCGACGAAGCGGTTGCGCAGCTTGCGGTCGATGGCCTTGACGATGCGGTCGAGCGCCGATTTGGCCCCTTCGAGGTCCTCGAGCTGCACGCTGATGAAATCGCGGCGTTCCTTGAGGGAGCGGTATTCGTCGACGGCGACCGGGTCGACCGACCCGATGTGGGAGAGCCTGCGGCGGAGCGAGTCGGCCCGCTTCTGGACCTCCTCGCGGTCCTCGGGGGCGGGCGTTTCCAGCGCGATGTCGAGGAGGACGCCGTAGTCGTTCGTGATGACGTCGACAGCGTTTTCGACCTGCACCTCAAGCTTGCTCTTGTCGATGCGGACCTGGGTGAGCTTCTCCTGCTCCTTGTCGAGGCGCTCCTGGTAGTCGCGGACGCCGGAGCGCAGTTCCTCGATGGACTCGCGCAGATCCCCCTGGCCGGCCTGCTCGAGGTTGGCACGGTCGCGCAGCAGCTCGGCCAGACCGGTCGCCCCCTCGCGGATGTCGGCGTAGAGCTCGTGTAGGGGTTCGACGCGCAGGCGCAGGATCTCCAGGCTGCGTTCCGTCTCGCGGGAGACGTCCAGGGAATGCTGCAGCTCTTCGATCTCGGCGGCCAGCTGTTCGATCTGCTTGTTGGTGTAGACCTCACGTTCCTGCACCGTCGCCAGATCGACCTGTATCTGCGAGGTCTGTTGGGTATAGCCGCTCTCCTCCTCGAAGAGGCGGTCGCGCTGCTCGGTGACGCCGGCAAGCTCCTCCTCGATCTCGGCCTTTTCGGCCTCGACCTCCTTGATCTTGTCGTTGATGTCGTCGGTCTCGCCGCGGGCGGCGGCGCTGTCGTTGAGGGCCTTCTGCCGGCGGGCCGCGATCTCCTCACGCTCCTGCATCAGAGCCGTGATGTTCTGTTCGAGGCGCCCGACCTCCTCGCGCAACGAGTCGGCCTCACCGCTCGCCTGGGCGGCCTTCTGTGAGATGTCGAAGTCGTCGGCTTGGGCGACCTGCAGGTTGGAGTCCGCCTCCGAGACCGCCAGCTCGGCATCGCTCACCTCTTCGGTGGCGGCGGGCAGGCTTTCGTTCAAGGCGTTGAGCCGGCGGCGGCGGACCAGGACCCCTTCGGTGTCCGAGATCTGCATGCCGACCGTCAGCTTGCCGTTGGGCCAGAGCACCGCACCCTCTTCGGTCACGAAGCGGGCGCCGGTGGTGTCCAAGCGGGCGGAGGAAAAGGCATCTTGGATGGAGTCGACCAGGTAGACGTCCCCCAGCAGCGACTCGGCGACCTGCGCGTAGCGCTTCTCGTAATCCAACTCGTCGAGCAGGCGCTTCTTGCCGCTCGAGGATTTGGGGCGCTTGTGGTCGATGCCGAGCGGCAGAAGGGCGACCTCGCCGGAGGTGCCTTCCTCGTCGAGGATGCGTTCGGCGAGTGTGGCGGCGGCGTCGGCGTCCTCCATCATCAGGCCGAATATGTCCGCTCCGAGGAGCTGTTCGACCAGGTTCTCGTATTCGGGGGGAGCGGAGAAGATCTCGCTCACCGGCGAGACGATGCCGTGCAGCTCGTCCTTGTGCTCGTCGATCCACGTGAGGGTGGGACTTGCCGCCTCGAAGGCGCGGTCGACCTCTTCGAGCCCTTTGATCTCGGCGTTGATCGCGTTGAGCGCATCACGCTTGGTCTCCAGATCCTTGCGCGCGTCGTCGAGCAGGCGGACCCGCTTGTCGATGTCGAGCTTGGCCAGCTGCGAATCGCGCTCGAGCTTCTCGAGTTCCTCCTCGAGCTCCTCGATGCGGCTGCGGCGGGAGGCGAGCGTGGACTGCGTGGCCGTGAGCGAGTCGTCGATCTGCTCGTCGCGGCTTTGCAGCAGCTCGTCTTCGGTGTCGGCCGTCGAAAGACGGTCGTTTATCTTGGCGAGTCTGAGATTGTTGTCGTCGAGCGCCTTCTCACGCGCCCTCAGCGCCGAGGACAGGCGGGAGAGGTCCTCGTCGGCCGCCTTGCGCTGCTTGCGGACGCCCTCCGACTCCTTCTGGAGGTCCGAGAGCTGAGAATAGAGGGCCTCACGGCGCCCCGTGATCTCGGCCTTGTTGGCCTGCAACTCCTCGAACTGCTCCTGCGCCTGGGCGATCCGCGAGTCTGACTGATGGATGGTCTGGCGGAGTTCCGACAGACGCGTGACCATGTTGCGGCCCTTCTCCTCCACCAGCAGCATGCCGGCGTCGAGCCGTTCGAGCACGGCCTGGCAACGGCGGCGCTGCTCGGCCAGATCCCCGACGAAGAGTCCCTTTTCCTCGAGCAGGCGCTGGTACTTCTCCAACTCCTGGCTCTTTTCCTCTGCACGGTAGCGGGCGAGTTCGACCGCCGCGTCGCCCTCCTTTTCCCGCTGTTCGATGTCACGCCAGGAATCCTGCAGCTGACGCAGGTCGTCGACGGCCAGGGAGAGGTCGAGCTCCTTGAGCTCGGCGTCGAGCGCCTCGTACTGCTCGGCACGTGAGGCCTGGCGCTCGAGGGGCTTGAGCTGCCGATCGATCTCGGCGGCGATGTCGCGGACCCGGTCGAGCTGCGTCTCCATGTTCTCCATCCGGCGCAGGGAGCGTTCCTTGCGCTTTTTGTGTTTGGAGATCCCGGCGGCCTCCTCGATCAGGGCACGGCGGTCCTCCGGACGGGCCTGCAGCATGGTCTGCAGGGAACCCTGGGAGATGATGGCATGCGCGTCGCGACCGAGGCCGACGTCGCTGAGGATGTCGAGGATGTCCACGCGGCGCGAGGGCGAGCCGTTGATGAGATACTCGCTCTCTCCGCTGCGATACATTCGCCGGGTGATGACGACCTCGTCGAAGTCGAGCGGAAGCGTGTTGTCGGAATTGTCCAGGACCATGTCGACCTCGGCGACCCCGACCGCCTGCCGCGCCGAGGAACCGGCGAAGATCACATCCTCCATGGCCTGGCCACGGAGCTGTCGGGCGCTCTGCTCGCCCAGAACCCACAGGACGGCATCGGCGACATTGGATTTGCCCGAACCGTTCGGCCCGACGATGACGGTCAGGCCCGGTTCCAAAGACAGAACCGAACGGTCGGCGAAAGACTTGAAGCCTTTTAAAACCAGTGATTTGAGGTACACGATGCCCCTCGGGTCCGAAATTCTACAAACGGACGTATTCTACCACAGAGCAGCGGTTTTACCGCAGCGGGTGAACAGGGCGACACAAGCTGCGGCCCGAGACGAAGGCCCTAGTCCTTCTCCTCATCGTCGCGATAGAAGCCGAGGAGTTCGAGCGCCTGCTGCGCCGCCTCGCTTTCGGCTTCCTTCTTCGAGCGCCCCTGCCCCTTGCCGATGGGCTTGTCGTCGACGACGACCTCTGCCTTGAAGACACGATCGTGGGGCGGACCGTCGGTGCCGACGATGCGGTAGATGGGCTTTTTGTGCTGCGCCTGCAGAAGCTCCTGGAGATGCGATTTGGGATTTTCGGGCTCGGCCGCCATGTCCTTGCTGATGAGTGGGATCAAAACACGCATGACCCAGGTCCTGGCCGCCTCGACGCCGCCGTCCAAAAACAAGGCCGCCACGATCGCCTCGAAGGTGTTTTCGAGGGCGGAATGGAGACCGCGCCCCTGCGTGCCGATCTCGCTGTCGCCGAAGATGATGACGTCGGCGAGGCCCAGATCCTCGGCGACCTGCGAGAGCATCGAGCCGGAGACGAGCGAGACCTTGATGCGGGTCATGCCGCCTTCGTCGAGGTCGGGGAAACGGGCGAAGATCTCGTCTGCGACGATCGCGCCCAGTATGGAGTCGCCCAGAAACTCGAGCCGTTCGTAGTTGTGGGTCGCCTCGGGCGTGTTGTCGGCGGACGGATGGGTCAGGGCGTCCTCGAGCAGGACGAGGTTTTCGAAGCGGTACTCGAGGATGTCTTGGGCTTTGTCGAGTAAGGGGATATGCTGCGGATCGACAGCATAGGGGTCGGCCATGGCTTTTTACTCCCCCTCGTCGAGGAGGTCGGCAAGCCGTTCGGTCATCTTCTGTTCGACCGCGTTGGCCGATATGAGGAGGCCGTTTTCGATGGCCTTGGCGTTGCTGTTCCCGTGCCCGACCATGCAGACGCCCTGCACGCCGAGCAGCTGCGCGCCGCCGTGCGCGTCGGGGTCGAGCTGGGCACGCAGGTCGTTGATGCCGGACATGCACAGGGAGGCGCCGATCTTGGAACGGGTGTTGGCGGTGAGTGCCGTGCGAAGGCCGCTGAGCAGGGCGGAACCGAGCCCCTCGTAGGTCTTCAAGGCGACGTTTCCGGTGAAGCCGTCGGTGACGATGACGTCGAAGCCGCCGAGCGCGATGTCCCTGCCTTCCGCGTTGCCGATGAAGCCCGGCACCTGTTCGTGCATGAGCTTGTTGCACTCGAGGACGAACTCGGAGCCCTTCGTGTCCTCCTCACCGATGCTGAGCAGGCCGATGCGCGGGTTTTCGACGCCGAGGACGACCTGGGCATAGACGCTGCCCATCGTCGCGAACTGCACGAGGTAGTCCGGCTTGCAGTCCGCGTTGGCGCCGAGGTCACAGATGACGGTCTGGGCCTGCGGGGACGGGATGACCGAGACCAGGCCGGGGCGCTTGACGCCCTTGAGACGTCCCATGACGATCGTCGCGGCGGCGAGGCAGGCGCCGGTCGAGCCGGCGGAGAAGAAGCCGTCCCCCTCCCCTTCCTTGACGAGGCGGCAGCCGACGACGATGGACGAGTCCTTCTTGTTGCGGACCGCCTCGGCGGGGTGTTCGTCCATCGCGATGACCTCGGTCGTCGGATGTGCCGTGATGCGGTCGTGCTCGGCCGCGAACGGCTCGATGACATCGGCCGGACCGGTCAGGATGACCTCAAGATCGGGATTGTGCTCGACGGCGGCGGCCGAACCTTCCAAGACGACGGACGGAGCGTCGTCACCGCCCATCGCGTCGACCACCAGTTTTGTAGCGCTCATAGAGACCTTTCCTCCAACGAGCAACGGCGCACGATCGAAGCACGGGTGCGGCGCTGCCTCATGACAATCATCTTGTTATACCGCATGACGGTAACGACACGGTTAAGCGTCTCCCAAATGACACCGACAAGACACAGACGGCCATAGCCGAATCGCAGGCATAAAAAAACCGGCGCCTTGCAACGCCGGTTCTGCAATTCAGGCGTAAGGAAATCCTATTCGACCTCGATGACCTCTTTGCCCTTGTAGAAGCCGCAGGAAGGGCAGACGCGATGCGGCTGCTTGACCTCGCCGCACTGGGGACAGATGGAACGGGACGGGGTCGCGCAGACGTCGTGGGACGAACGACGCGAATGGACGCGGGAGCGACCTTTCTTCCTCTTGGGTACTGCCATGGTCTTACCTTCCTTGAACCGGTGCAGACACGGGGTGAATCCACCGAAACGAACAAAAGCACGAACGCGTATGTTAGCACGAATGGGGGCAAGTTCCAAGAAGCGGGCAGGAATTTCCACCACCCTTCGAATCCTAGTCCTTCACCTCGGCCTTCTTGGTCGCCTTCACCTTGACTCTGAGCGTCTTGACGGCGGACTTCTTGTACCGGGGCGTCTTCCTCGCCCAGACCTTGACCTTGTAGACCTTGCCTGGCTTGGCGCGCTTCTTGGCGACGACGGCGATCCGCTTCTTTCCCGCCGTCCTGATCTTCAAGGCCTTTTTCGCCTTCTTGTTGGCTCCCCGGGCCACCAGCCTGCTCTTCGCTCCCTTTATGCGTACGCGAACCCGCTTGTCCTCCCTGAGCTTTATCTTCTTTTTAGTCAGCCGGATCTTGTTTGTAAGGCGGGGGCGCACCTTCGCGTAGTGAACCCTCGCGTGGCGCAGTTCGTGTTCCACGCCGCTGTGCAGCCTGACCTTCCTCCAGCCGTACTTGGTCCCGCCGTAGTAGATATGCCGCAGAGATGAACAGCCGCGGAAGGCCCGCTCCCCGATCCCCTTCACACTCGTCGGCACACTGACCTTGCGCAGCGAACTGCAGCCGATGCAAAGCCTCCGACGGACCTTCTTGAGCCGTTTGGGAAGGGCGAGGGAGCGCAGGGACGTGCAGCCGGAGAACGCGGAGGTGCCGATGATGGTGACGCTTCTCGCGAGGGAGACGTTGCGGAGCGAGGTGCAGTCCTCGAAGACGAAGCTTCTGATGCAGGTGACGCCTTTCGAGACGGTCACGTCCGTCAAGGCGCTGCAGTCCTCGAAGGCGCAGTGCCGGATGATCGCATCGGTGCCCGAGATGGTAGCCCGCGTCAGCGAACTGCACTGGTAGAAGGCATACATGCCGATGATGGAGACGTTTTTCGGTATGGCGATGCTTTTGAGGCTGACGCAGTCCCGGAAGGCGTACTGCGAAATCTTGTCGGCGCCGGTGGGAAGATGCACGGAAACCAGGGAGTCGCAGGCATCGAAGAGGTAGGGTGCGATCACGTCCACGTCGTTCGGGATGTCGACGCCCGTCAGGCTCTGGCAGTTGCGAAAGGCACGCGCGCCGATGGCGGTGAGGCTGTCCGGCAGATCGACGGATTCGAGGGACTTGCAGCCGCGGAAGGCGTCCTTGCCGATGGAGGTGATGCCCTCGGCGAGAGTCAGGGACTTGACCCGGCTCTTCTTGCTGTCGATGACCTGGCCGTCCGGCATCGCGCCGTGTCCTTCGACGAGGAGATGGCCGTCCGAATACAGCGTCCAGGAGATGGTCTCGCTGCAGGAACCGGAATCGCTCACGGATGAGGACTCAAGGTCGTCGTCGGCGGCTGGGGCGGCGGAGGGCAGGGCGCCGATGAGGAGCGCCGTGCAGCACAGGACCGCGAGCGCGGCCTGGACGCGCGTATGACAGGCGGATGAGGAGATGTTCTGTTCCCTTCTGTTCGGGAAACATTATACGAAATCCAGAACAAAGGGGTGCCGCCGATACCGCCGGCATCGGAGCGGGCGGATGTCGTCCGCTACTGCCTCGGCAGGATCATCATGTCCGGCAGATCGGAAAAGCCGATCTGCTCGTAGAGCTGCCGTCCGGTCTCGGTAGTCTCCAGGTAGATCTTGGTGATGCCCTGCGCCCGTGCCTGATCGACCAGCCAGTTCACGACGGCCTCGCCCACCCCTTCTCTACGGTGGGAGGGACAGCAGTAGATGTTCATGAGATAGGCGCAACGGCCGGAGGGGTTGTCCGGGGAGGGCAGCTCCTGATGCAGGCAGATGCCGCCGCAGCCGACGATCTGGTCGTCCACGGAAGCGAAGCAGGCGATGTGCTCACCGGCCGGCAGGGCCCGGCGGTAGTAGTCCCGGTTGGCCTCTTCCAGATCCTCCGGAAAGGCGTAGTTCGCAGGGGGGAAGACCTCGCGCAGCACCTCCATGCGCCACCGCACCAGCAGATCGAGGTCGTCAGGCCCGGCTTTTCGAATCTGGATTTCCACGATGCCCCTCCTCCTGTCACGCGTCCCGCTTACTATAAAGCCACTTTCGAACGCGGAACCTTACCAGATGGAAACGGAACGTACCGGATCCCCGGTACACGAAAGGCCACCGGCGTGATGCCGATGGCCTTTCGTGATCTCGAGGGGTATATCCGCCGAAGGCGGCCTAGTCCTTCTTCTTTTTCTTCTTCTTGTCCTTCTTGTTCTTCTTGTCCGCATCGGTCGAAGAATCCGCAGGCGGGACGGGAGCGGCCGCTGCCGTCGGCTGCGTCAGCTCTCCGGCTGTTGCAACTGCCGCGGTCGGTTGCTGACCTGCTTCCTGCAGCAGGCGGTGCAGGAGGACGGACGAGATGATGAGTAGGACGCACATGACGATGTGGCAGAAGAGGAAGGCGACCACCGCGGCGATGACCGTCACTATGAAGAGCGAATGGCGCCTTTGGGGATTGTCGACACCACGCAGGGTGAGGATGGCGGCGATCAGGATGAACACGTCTGCGAGGACGGAGAGGAAGAGGAAGCAGGCGATAAGCACGAAGATGAGACCGGCCGCGACCCCGGCAGCCGCGCCTATGGCAGCCGAGGAGCTTCCGTTGCCGGAGTTGCTCCCGGAATGGCCGGAGCCCTGCGAGCCCGAATCCGGCGTCTGGGACTGACCCATGCCGGGCATGCCGCCGAAGCCGTTGTCGTTGCCGCTGTTATCGCTTCCGTTGCCGTTGCCGTTGCTGTTGCCGTTGTTGTTGCTGCTGTTGTTGTCGCTGTTCTTTTGGGATTTGTCGGTCGCGTCGTTGTCCTTGCTCGAGCTGCCCGAGTCCTTGTTGCTGTTGGCGATCTGGTAGGTGCTGTCGGCAGAGATCTCCGGAGGAGCGCTGACAGCCCGGGTCCCCTCTTCGATGGCGCTCACGCCGGGGAGTGAAATCGAACAGACGACCATGATGCCGAGGGTGATGCGGGAAAGGATGCCCAAGCCGGACAGGACGATCGTCGCGATGCTCAGGCCTTTGACGGAACGGATGCGGGATTCCATGGAAGCCTCCAAACGATTGGCCAATGCGCTGTCGTAAAACGTCTCCCTCATTATACGACCGCGAGGCGAATGAAGCGGAAACGTAACCTGTCCGTTCAGATTGTCTTCAGCCCACGGACGTCCTACATCGTCGTGATCCCGTCGTGCACGATCTCCTCCACATACCAGCCGGAGTCGTCCTGCCACAGGTGGCGCTGACGCCCGCCTATCTGGACCGTGTAGCGTATGCCGTAGCCGCCGACCTTCATCGAGGCGGCACGACGCCGTTCGATCAGGCGTTCGATCTCGAAGTGCCGACCGTCCTCCCAGACGAGTTCGAGCGGGGTGACCTCCCCTTCGGGGTCGACGTCGACGATGACCTCCACGTAGTGTTTCTCGCGCCTTTCGATTCCGGAGACCATGGCGCTCACCGGTGCAGGAATCCGACGGGGTGCACGACGTTGTCGCACTTGGCGTCCATGGAGGCGGCGGTCACATCCGATGCCTTCGGCCCCCACATGACGATGTTGTTGCCGAAGCGGCGGCGCAGATCGTCAATCGCCACGTCCAAGGCGCGGAGATGGCGACGGGTCGGCAACAGGTCGCAGAAGTTCATCTGCAGGCCGTCGTCGAGCGAGACGAGGTTGCTCGCCCGCAGCGACAGCCCACGCACCGGCTCCTCTTCGCAGAAGTCGTAGCGGGCGTCCATGAGATTCCAGGCCGTCGAGGCGAGTTCCGCGGTGATGTCGGTCGGGGCGGGCAGCGGCGCCTGGTAGCTCCTCGAGCGCAGGTCGGCGGCGCTCCGGATGCCGACGGTGACCGTCTTGCAGCAGGCCCGTCCTTCGCGCATCCGCTGCGCGACGCTTTCGGCCAGCATCCAGCAGACGGCCTTGGCGGTGTGCGCGTCGGTGATGTCGCGCGGGAAGGTGATGCCGTTGCCGTAGCTTTTGATCTGGCGCGAGACGTCCCAGGAAGTCGGGTCGAGCGGCTTGACCTCGCTTATATCCTCCCCGCGTGCGAAGGCGCGCAGCATGAAGCCGATCTTGCCGAAGGTCTTTTTCAGGTAGCGGTCGCCCGCCTGCGCCAGATCGCCGATGGAGAGGATGCCCGCCGAATACAGCTTGCGCTCGGTCGCCGCGCCCACGTACAGCAGCTCGCGCACCGGGGCCGGCCACACGATACAGCGGTAGTTCTCAGGCGTGATGACGGTGACCGCGTCGGGCTTTTTGTATTCGCTGCCGAACTTGGCGAAGACCTTGTTCCACGACAGCCCGATGCTGACCATGATGCCGAGCTCTGACTTCATCCGCTCGGATATCTCGTAGGCGATCTGGGTAGGCGTCAGCCCCAGGCAGCGCGTGGAGCCGCCGACGTCGAGCCAGGCCTCGTCGGGACCGAAGGGTTCGACCTGGTCGGTATAGTCGTAGTAGATGCGGCGGGCATCGCGGGCAACCTGCAGGTAGAGGCGGTAGTCCGGCGGGACGACGACGAGGTTCGGGCATTTGCGGCGTGCCTCCACCAGGGTGTCGGCGGTGCGGATGCCGTAGCGCTTGGCCCGGAGGTTTTTGGCGAGCACGATGCCGTGGCGGGCCTCCTCATCCCCGCCGACCACGACCGGCTTGTCGCGCAGCTGGGGATGTGCCTGGCACTCGATCTGTGCGTAGCAGCAGTTGATGTCGCTGTGCAGGATGGCCCGATCCCTCATCGCAAACCTCTCGTTTGAAGCCGTGTCGTCCCATCATAGATATACGAACAAATGTTTGCAATATGGGACGTGGGGGATTTTCGGGACACCCGCGATTTTGCCGCCTTCGCGGAAGGCTCAGAGGCGTGCGGACACGGGTATGGCGATCGACATCGCCACCATCATCAATCCGATCAGGATGAGCGGGAGCATCCCGTCGATGTAGCCGGGAAGCGGGGCGAGGCCGTAGTAGAGCAGGTAGCAGACGAGGCTGCCCGCCGCGACGAGCACCGTGATGATGAGCAGGATGACGAGCGCCGGGGTCGAAAACAGACCGAGGCCCTGCAGGGCGCAGACCTCTAAGAACATGACGACGAGCCAGACCACGATCAGGAGGAGCTCGGTGGTCACCTGACGGTGGAGCAGCAGGGAGGTGCCGACCAGCAGGAGGATGTAGAGCACGACGCCGCCGGCGACGATGGCGACGCGGGGGATCGGCATGGAGATCTCGGCGTTGCTGCTGCCCATCACGATCAGCACCGCCCCGGCCAGGCCGAAGATGGCGGCGGGGATCAAAAGCCAGCCGCTCGTAAAGCCGCTGATGGGATGGGTCGGATGCAGGGCGAGCGCCCACCAGGCGATGTAGAACAGGCAGCAGACGACCATGAGGATATTGCCTATCAGCATCTGCCTGGCCTGCGAGTCGAGATCGGCGAACATGGGTCCTCCCCTTCCGTATGGACAGCATTATAGGCGTTCGGAGGGGGCGGACAGACGCCCGGTAAACGAAAAGGCCACCGGCTGATGCGCCGATGGCCTTGGATTGATGGTCGCGGGGACCGGATTTGAACCGATGACCTCCGGGTTATGAGCCCGGCGAGCTACCAAACTGCTCCACCCCGCAATGGGTGCGCGCTGCGCGCGGATGCCCATACTAGCACCCGATACTACCCAGCGCAAGGAAGCAACCGGCAGATGCCCTGCTCCGAAGGTACACCGACGCAGGCGCTAGACCGCCTTCTCGCCTCTCTCCCCGGTACGGATGCGGATCGCGTCCTCGATCGGGATGATGAAGATCTTGCCGTCGCCGACCTCGCCGGTGCGGCAGGTCTCGCATATCACATCGACCAGGCCGTCGACCGCCGAGTCGTCCACAACGAACTCGCATTGGATCTTCGCACGCATGTTGAGCAGGATCTCGGTGCCGCGGAAGTATTCGGTGTAGCCCTGCTGCATCCCGCAGCCGTGCACGTTGGAGACGGTCATGCCGCCGATGCCGGCGTCCTGGACCGCATCCTTGAGCGGCTCGAGCTTTTCGGGACGGATGATCGCTTGAATCTTCTTCATGATGACCTCCCCTAGTCCAAGCCGTCGAATGCGGGATAGGCCGTCTCGCCGTGTACCGCCTTGTCGAGACCGGCCGCCTCGTCATCAGGTGAGACGACGAGCGAACCCCTGAAGCAGGCTTTCACGATGAGGCCGATGATGAGCGTCATGATCGTGACGAAGACGATGGTGATGACGATGCCGAGCAGCTGGCTGAGAAGCAGGCTCGCATCCCCCGTGTAGAACAGTCCGCCATGATCGGTCCAGGACAGCTCCGGCACGCAGAAGAGCCCGGTCAGGATGCCGCCGACGATACCGCCGACGCCGTGGCAGCCGAACGCGTCGAGCGCGTCGTCGTAGCCGATCTTCTTCTTCATCCACGAGATGGCGAAGTAGCAGATCGGGGCGACCACGATGCCCATGATAAGCGCCGCCCAGGTGGCGACAAATCCTGCCGCCGGCGTGATGACGACGAGCCCGGCGACCAGGCCGGTCGCGGCGCCGACCAAGGTCGTATGCCCGGTGGCTATCTTATCGGTGACCATCCACGAGAGCATGGCGGCCGCCGAGGCGGCAAGCGTGTTGACGAGCGCGATGCCCGCGACCCCATCATCCACGGCAAGCGCCGAGCCGCCGTTGAAGCCCATCCAGCCGAACCAGAGGAGCCCGGCGCCGAGTGCGACGAAGGGGACGTTGTGGGCACGGTAGGAGTAGTTGCCGTAGCCACGACGGTGTCCGGCGAGTATACAGAGCACCAGGCCCGTCACACCGGAGGAGATGTGGACGACATCGCCGCCTGCGAAGTCCAGCGCGCCGATGGTTCCGCCGATGAGGCCGCCGCCCCAGACCATGTGGGCGAGCGGCGTGTAGACCAGGATGATCCACGCCGTCAAAAACGCAGCGATCGCACCGAACTTGAAACGTCCGGCGACCGAGCCGGTGATGATGCCGACCGTAATCGTCGCAAAGGCCCCCTGGAAGGCGGCAAAGACCATATCGGGCAGACCCTCCACGGACGAATCGATGGCCATGGTGTCGGTGTTCGCCAAAAAGAGCTGGTCGAAGCCGCCGATGATCTGGCCGAGAAAGCCGTCCTCCGGGCTGAACTGGCTCCCGAACGCGATGGAAAAGCCGCAGATCATCCAGATGAACACCGTCAGGCCGATGGCCAGAAACGACATGATCATCGTGTTGCCGACGTTCTTCTTCCGCGACAGGCCGCCGTAGAAGAACGCCAGGCCGGGCGTCATCAGAAAGACCAGCATGGCGCAGACCAGGGTGAACACGGTTAACGCTGTATCCATATACCCTTTCTCCCCTTTCGAGTACGTTCTTATACGAATGACGTCTTTTATTGTGCAAAAGGGAGGGCGGGGTTTCGTTAACGCTGCGTTACAAAGCCGCAGCTGCGGTTAAGTCTTTGTTTCTCCGTTGTTGCGAGGAGGTTTCGGCGCAGGTCGTCAGTGGGCCTCGGCCCAGTTTTGGCCGGTCCCGATCTCGGCGACGAGCGGCACCTTGAGGTCGACGACGTTCTGCATGATGTCGCGCACCGTATCGGAAAGCGAGTCGGCCTCGTCTGCCGGGCAGTCGAAATCGAGCTCGTCGTGGACCTGCAGGACCATGCGCGCACCTGATTCCGAGCTGCGCAGCGTCTCATCGACACGCACCATCGCGAGTTTGATGATGTCGGCGGCCGAGCCCTGGATGGGATGGTTCATGGCCGTGCGCTCCGCGAAGCCGCGCAGGTGCACGTTGTTGGACTTGAGGTCGGGGATGTGCCGCTTGCGGCCGAAGAGCGTGACGGCGTAGCCGTCCTTACGGGCCTGTTCCACCGTCCTATCGAGGTAGGTGCGCACCCCGGGGTAGGCCTCGTAGTAGCGGTCGATCATCTCCTGGGCCTCCGCCATGGGAATGTGCAGGGTCTGACCGAGCCCGAAGGCCTGCTGACCGTAGATGATGCCGAAGTTGACCGCCTTGGCGCGCGAGCGCATCTGGGGGGTGACCTCTTCGACCGGGATGCCGAAGACCCGCGCGGCGGTCTGGGTATGGAAGTCCTCGCCGCTTTCGAAGGCCGCGATCATGTGCTCGTCAGCGGACAGGTGGGCGAGCAGCCGTAGTTCGATCTGCGAGTAGTCGGCGCTCAAGAAGACACCGCCTTCCGGTGCGACGAAGGCCTCGCGGATGCGGCGTCCCAGATCGGTGCGGACCGGGATGTTCTGCAGGTTGGGATCCGAGGAGGACAGCCGGCCGGTCGCGGCGACGGTCTGGTTGAAGACGGTGTGTACCCGCCCGTCGCGGGGCGAGACCATCTCGGGCAGGGTGTCCAGATACGTCGAGCGCAGCTTGCTGAGCTCGCGGTATTCCATGAGCCGTGCCGGCAGCGGATGGTCCTCGGCGAGCTTTTCGAGCACCCGTGCGTTGGTGGACCAACCGCGCTGTGTCTTCTTCGATTTCTTCGTGTCGAGCCCGAGGACGTCGAAGAGGATGTGCGAGAGCTGCTGCGGGGAATCGAGGTTGAAGTCCTCCCCCGCCAAGGAGATGATCTCGTCGTGCAGTTCGTCGATCTGGGCTCCCAGGTCCGCAGACATCTGCTTCAAGAAGTCGGTGTCGACCCGTACGCCGATCGCCTCCATGGAGGCCAGCACCAAGATGAGCGGCGTCTCGATCTGCGTGAAGCACGAAAGCGTGTCATCCTTCTCCAGGGCATCGTGTAAGACCGGCTGCAGCGCCACGAGCGAGACAGCCTCGAAGACCCCGTGTGTGGGCGCATCATCCCCGCTCGGCGCCTGGATCTGCAGGTAGTCGGAGACGAGCTCGTCGTAGGCGGCCGAGGTTCGGGAGGAGTCGAGCAGGTAGGCCGCGACCATGCAGTCGAAGAGCACGTCTGCCAGCACCACCCCGTCTTCTTCGACACGCCGGTGGTGGCAGGCGATCAGCTCCCCGGTCGTCTCCGCACTGTCGGTCTGCTCCGTGACGGCGCGCAGGATCTGTTTGTAGTCCCGTGCGACGATGCGGCCGCGTTCAACCAGATCGTGCAGGTGGCCGGTGCTTTCCGCAAGTGACAGGCGCACAGCGGCGTCCTCGGTGGCAAAGACCACGAAGGACTCGTCGTCGAAAAGCGACAGCTCCTCCGGCTCGTCGAGCGCCACACCCACCCACGTATCGGCGGCAAGCGCCTCTTCGAAGAAGGCGTCCGCATCATCGCTCAGCTCGTAGGAAAGCTGCGTGCCCGCTTCGCCGGCGGCGTCGTCGCCCCTATCCTCGATGAGGGCGAGGACCTCGTCCAGCTGGCGCACGAAGCGCAGCTTGCCGAAGGCCTCCTTGACCGAGGCGGCCGAATAGTCGGGAAAGTGCAGCGCGTCCAGGTCGAGGTCGACGGGCGCATCGCGGCGGATGGTCGCGACCTCGCGGCTGATGCGCGCGTCTTCGATATGGCTGCGGATGTTCTCGCCGAGCTTGCCCGAGATCTCGTCGGCGTGTTCGATGACGCCTTCGAGGGAGCCGTATTCGCCGAGGAGCCGTGCAGCGGTCTTCTCGCCGATGCCGGGCACGCCGGGGATGTTGTCGGAGGTGTCGCCCTTGAGCCCGAGGTAGTCGGGGACCTGCTCAGGCGTCACCCCGTAGCGCTCGAAGACCGCGTCGGGGGTGTAGATGACGACGTCGGACATACCCTTCTTGGTCGTGACGACGCTCGTGTCCTCGGTGACCAGCTGGTAGGTGTCGCGGTCCCCCGTTATGAGGTAGGTGTGCAGCCCCTCCTCCTCGCCGCGGGCCGCCAGGGTGCCGAGGATGTCATCGCCCTCGTAGCCCTCCATCGAGATGCAGGGGATGTCCATGGACTCGAGCAGGTCCTGGATGAGGGGGAACTGTACCGCCAGGTTCTCGTCCATGGGCGGACGCTGGGCCTTGTACTGCTCGAGGAGCTTCATGCGCCAGTCGGGACGGTGCACGTCCCAGGCGCAGACGATCCCGTCGGGATGGTACAGGTCGATCATCTTGAGGAGCATCTGCATGAAGCCGTAGCAGGCGTTGGTGGGGACCCCGTCCGGGCTCGTCAGGTCCATGCGCATGGCGTGGAAAGCCCGGTGGAGCAGGGAGTTTCCGTCGATGACGGCGATCAGACGGTCGGAGGCATCGGCCATGGGCTGCCCACCCCCTACATGTTCCACATATAGCCGACGCCGCGCACCGTCTCCAGACGTTCGGAGACATCGGGGCCGAGCTTGGCACGGACACGGCGGACATGGACGTCGACCGTACGCGAGCCGCCGTAGTATTCGAAGCCCCAGACCCGGCGGAGCAGGGCGTCGCGCGAATAGGCGTGCCCCGGATGGGTGATGAGGAAGGCGAGCAGGGCGTATTCGAGATAGGTGAAGTCGACCGGCTTGCCGTCGACCTGCACCTGGTAGGTGGAGAAGTTGATCGTCATGGAATCGATGGTAAGGAAGTCGCCGGAATGGGCCTCCTCGCCCGGCCAGAGCAGGCGGCGGATGCGTGCCTCGAGTTCCGCGGAGCCCGCCTCGGATGAGACGAAGTCGCAGGGGATGCGGACCGGGAAGCGGGTGCGGCTCATCGCTTCGGGTTCGACGACGAGCAGAAGCGAGACCGTCCCGGCCTCCGCCAAGGCGTTCTCAAGCTCGCCTAAGGCATCCGCGTTCGCCTCGGTGATCGGACGGATGACCAGGTCGGCATCGGCCGGCGAGGCGAGCAGGTTCTGATACGACGAACACTCGAAGGTGACGTCGAGGTCGTGTGCGATGTCGTTGTAGCGGTCGGGCGACTTGAGCGTGTCGCTGACGAAGTAGACGGTTTTGCGGTGCGCCACGTTGCAGGCCCCCTACAGGATCGGGAAGTCGTGTTCGATCTCCCACGGCGTGACATGCGCGGAGTACTGCGACCATTCCTGGAGCTTGTTCTGGACGATGTAGTGATGCGTGTGCTCACCGAGTATCTCGCACATGAGCTCGGAGTCCGCGAAGAGCCGGGTGGCCTCGCCCAGGTTGGCAGGCAGCGTCTTGATGCCGCGGCTGATACGTTCGGCCTCGCTCATCTCGAAGATGTCGTCGTCGACGGCGTCGGGCAGCTCGAGCTTGTCTTCGATGCCCTTGAGGCCGGCACCGAGCAGGGCGGCAAATGCCAGGTACGGGTTGCAGGCGGAGTCGGGGCTGCGCAGCTCGAAGCGGGCGGCGTTCTCCTTGCCGGGCTTGTAGAGTGGCACGCGCACCAGGGCGCTGCGGTTGCGGTTGGCCCAGCTGACGTAGACCGGCGCCTCGTAGCCGGGCACCAGGCGCTTGTAGGAGTTGACGTACTGGTTGGTGAGCAGGGTGTATTCGGGTGCGTACATCAAAAGGCCCGCGATGTAGTGCTTGGCGGTGTCTGAGAGGCTGTAGCCGAGCGGGTCGTCGGCGTCGTAGAAGACGTTGTTGCCGTCCGTGTCGAAGAGCGACTGGTGGATGTGCATGCCGCTGCCGTTTTGGCCTTCGATCGGCTTGGGCATGAACGAGGCGTACACGCCATGCTTGATGGCGATCTCCTTGACGACCAGGCGGTAGGTCATGACCGCGTCGGCCATGGAGAGCGCGTCGCTGTAGCGCAAATCGATCTCCTGCTGGGAGGCGGCGACCTCGTGGTGGGAGTATTCGACCGGGATGCCCATCTGCTCGAGGGTCAGGATGGTGTCGCGGCGCAGGTCGGAGGCGTTGTCGAGCGGGGTGAGGTCGAAGTAGGAGCCGTGGTCGATCGGCTTGGGCGAAGCGTTGTCCTCGAAGTAGAAGTACTCGACCTCCGGACCGACGTTCATGGAATAGCCCATGTCGGCGGCCTTGGAGAGCTCCTGACGCAGGACCTGGCGCGGGTCGCCGTCGAAGGGATCCCCCGCCGGGGTGCGGATGTCGCAGAACATGCGGGCGACCCCGTCGTCGCTCGGACGCCACGGCAGGACCTGGAAGGTGTCCACGTCGGGGAAGGCGACCATGTCGCTTTCGTCGGTGCGGGCGAAGCCCTCGATGGAGGAGCCGTCGAAGCCCATGCCCTCCTCGAAGGCCGCCTCGAGCTCGCTCGGGGTGATGGCGAAGGATTTCATCTGCCCCAAGACGTCGGTGAACCACATGCGGATGAAGTGGATGTTACGCTCGTTGACGGTCTTGAGGACGTAGTCGCGACTCATGGCGCTGACATCGCTCATATGGCTCACGCTCCTGATTGCGCTGGTGGGCGGGCAGTACGGCTATTCTACTTCTATTCAGCGGGTTTTGTCATTCAAAGCGTATACTGTGCCCTGTCAGTAAGTCGGACCCTGTCGGTCGCGCCGTCTGCAGCCCGAAAGCCGCCTAAAGCCGGGCTGTGCGCACCTCCTCGGCGGAACGCGAGGCAGGTCCCAGAAGAAAGGATCATCGCCATGATCACCGAAGCCACCATCCAGTCCATCATCGATTCCCTCCGCGCAGGAAAGACCCCGCAGGTCGACCCCGAAGACATCCCGTGCTTTTCGGCCGAGGCCCTCGTCAACAGCCCCGTCATCCGGCAGGAGCACCTCGCGCAGATCCTCGAAAACCTCACCGAGGACGACATCCCGGCGCTCGAGCGCGCCATCACCAGCCTGCGCCTGAACGACCAGGCCTGGATCGGGTTCAAGATCGTCACCGACCCGGAGGCCTGCATGCGTCCCGACGACCAGAGCTTCGACATGGGGCCCTCCGAAGACGACGTGTCGACCCTGTTTTTCGCCAACGAGGGCAAGGACATCGTCGCCTCGCGCCCCTGGAACAAGCGCGACCGCAAGCAGATGCTCGACGTCACGCGCGGCCCGTCTATGCACGTCGACCAGTTCGAGGGCGTCACCTGGTGCTCCGTCCCGCTGTTCACGACCCAGCGCGTCGTCCTCTACGGCGCCGGCGAGGTGAGCGTCTTTCTGGCGCGCTACGCCGACGACTGCGGCTTCACCAGCCTCGTCATCGACGACGACGAGGCGTTTCTCACCGAGGAGCGCTTCCCGCTCTCCGAACGCGTCTTCGTCGACGCCGACTGGAGCAACCTCGACGACGTGGTGACCCTCGACGAGGACGACTACTGCTGCGTGGTCACCCGCGGGCACGTCCACGACACCGACGCGCTCGTCCACGCCGTCAAGTCGGACGCCTTCTACGTGGGGATGATGGGCAACCCGGGCAAGAACGCCGGCGTCATCGACGACAGCGTCGCCCGTGGCTGCAGCCGCGAGGACTTCGAACGCATCCACGCCCCCATCGGCGTCGCGATCGCCGACAAGACCCCGGCCGAGATCGCCATCTCCATCATCGCCGAGCTCATCGACGTGCGCGGCAAGGCCCGCAAGGAGACCGCCGCCCAGGTCGCCGAGATGATCGCCGCCGGCAAGGACTAGCCCCTTACGCCGCATGAACAACCGGATCCAGAACATAGAGGCCATCTCGCAGCAGCTGACCGCCTCGACCATCAACCTGGAGCGCAAGCGCTGCTCGTACATGCGCAGCTGGAAGTCGAAGTGCCGCCGCTGCCTGAACATCTGCCCGCACGACGCCATCAAGCGGACCGCCGGACACCTCGACATCGATTCCGAGGCCTGCACCGACTGCGCGGCCTGCGCGGCCGTCTGCCCGACCTCGACGTTTCTGCCGGGCGCGCCCAGCGCCGCACAGATCGTACAGCAGGCGGAGATGTCGGCGCAGCGCTGCGGCGGGTCCCCTTGCTTCGCCTGTGCGCGTCTGGTCGAGGACAAGGGTCTGGATACCGGGCGCGTCTGCGTACTCCCCTGCCTCAACTATCTCGACGAGTATCTCCTCGTCGGCCTGTTCGGACAGGACTACGAGCGCGTCGCCGTCCTCAAGCCCGACTGCGAGGGCTGCCCGGTCGGCTCGAACCCTCCCTACTTCGACCAGATCGTGGACAACGTCAAGGACCTGATGGGGATCTGGCAGGTCCCCGGCAGGCTGATCGTGGCCTCGAAGATCCCCGACGAGCTTTTGACCGGCGGAAAGCCGAGCGCGCCCGTCATCGCCAGCGACCGACGCGGGGCCCTAAACCAGGTACGGGCGAGCGCGTTCGGGGCGGCCTCGGATGCCATCACCGGCTTCATCGAGGGACGCAAGCCGGCCAACCCCCGGGTGAACGTCACCTCACGCGATATCTATCCGCCCGACAGCTACAAGAGCGTGCGCCTGCTCAACATGCTCGAACGCATCGGCACCAGCCCGCACGGCCAGGAGCTGCGGACGCCGTTTTGGGGCAACGTCTACATCAAGACGGAGAAGTGCCATGTCTGCGGCAACTGCGCCGACGTCTGCCCGACCCGGGCCTTCGAATTTTCCAAGGAGGACGACGGTACGGCGACGCTGACGTTTTCACCGCGGCTGTGCATGGGATGCGAGCTGTGCAAGAACATGTGCCTGTCACATGCGATCGTCTACGACCGGCGCATCATGGCCGACACGCTGCTTGCCGATGAGCCGCAGGTCCTCTACGAGAACGCGACGCCGCCGAAGAAGACGAACGCGCACAAGGACAAGGGCAAGCTCCCGACGGACGATGCGGATGATGCGGATACGGCCTCGGCCGGCACGGACGGTGCGGGCGCGTCGGCCGCCTCAGAGGATGCGGAGCCTACAGAAACTCCGTGACCTCGCGGACGTTCTCGTTTTGGTTGTAGTGCACGGTGACCTTGTCGCCCGGCTCGATGAACGGCAGGTGCTCGCTGATGCCGATGTTTGCGGTGTAGACGTTCTCATCACCCTTGAGCATGAAGTAGTAGACCGTGTTGCTGTCGAGCACGACGGCCTGGATGCTCTCGACGGTACCGGTGGCCTTCGGCTGCTCTTCGACGGCCTCGTCGGCCTCCTCCCGGTCCTCGAGATCGACATCGACCTCCTCGTCGCTGCCTAGCGCGTTGATGTAGTTGGCCTCCGCCTCGTCAATCGTCGCCCCCGTACCGACGATCTGGTATTGCTGCACGTCGATGAAGGCGAACATCTTGACGAGCCCGGCATCGTCTTTGAGGGACAGGAAGTACGTCGGCCTGTCGGCGATGTTGAGCAGCAGCGGATAGGTCGCCACGTACGACATCTGCTGCACCTGGCCTTCGGCAGACGACATGGCGGAGTTCTCGGTCGCGCCGGCACAGTCGTACCACTTGGTCTCCTTCGTCTGCAGGTTGATGAGGACGAAGCCGACCAATGACTCGTCGCTGTTTGCCGAGGTCATGCCGGTATACATCCACACGGCATCCCCGATGGCGAGGTAGTTGTAGCCCCAGCCGCTCGAGCTGGAGACGGTCTCGGTGGTGGTGGCATCGTCGTCGGAAACGATCGAGTTCAGGTTCGTGCCCGAGGGCACCAGGACGCCGGACTGCCCGATCATGGAGTTCCAAAAGCCGCTCTGGTAGCGACCGAAATAGGACAGCTGGTTGTAGACCATGTCGGCGGTGAAGATCTTGTCGCACCATGACGGGGTGCTGTCGATGCTGAAGCGCTGCATCTCGCCGGTGCAGGCGTTGACCAGGATCATGCCGTCGTAGTCCTCGCCGCCGAACAGCCCGATGCGCATCTTGATCGTGGGTACGATCCAGTACGGGGTGCCGTTATCGTCGATCTCGAAGGCGGCATCGCCGAACATCGTGGTCGGATAGCGGAAGCGGACGTAGCGGTAGAGATAGTTGTTGAAGTGCTCGGCCGTCGAGTAGTGCATGTAGTTGCCCTCGGGCAGACGGACCAGCTCGGTCTCCTGCGTGACCATGTTGACCGTGACATAGCCCGGCAGGCCCTGACGGGTGTTGTTGAACCACTTGATGATGTCGCCGTACTGCAGCGAGGAGACGCGGTAGGGCGTTCCCCGGTAGCTGATCTGCGTGTAGGCGTTCTCGCTCTCGTCGATGGTGAACTGGCTCACCAGGTCGCTGATCTCGCCGATGGTACGGCTGCCGAGGCGCACGGCGCTGTCACGGTCGACGACCGGCACGGTGTTGACCGAGATCTCGGCGATGTCCTCGGCGAAGTCGCCCTGCTCGACCTGGAGCAGCTTCGAGTAGCTGCGCGCGTTGAAGAAGGTGGACGAGGCGATGGAGCCGACGATCATGCCGAGCAGCAGGGCCGCAAGGACGATGACGGAGACGATGAGGGCGGGACGATGCCTCCTCGGCCTGTTCTCACGGTTCCTGCGCCTGGAGAGGGCACCGCGGGAACGGATGTTGTCGAAGAACGAGAGGCCGGACAAGGCGATACGCGGCACGGCCAGACAGACGATGACGATGATGACGGACCAGAACACGAACCACCAGAACTGCATGTTGTGGACGTTGATAGCCGGGATCGACAGGTAATAGAACAGCGCGATGATGACCACCGCGATGATGATCGGCAAAATTGTCCTTCTGAACAGGGCCACGGACTCCACCCTCCTTGAAGCATGCCGTGAGAATTTGCGGATTGCTGAGTCAACATACCACAAAACGCGCACGTGGATGCCGCTTCAGCGTTTTGTTACGAGATGTTTAGGAAGAAGCGTCGCTCTTTTCAGGCGCGCCTCG
>JAJQAN010000011.1:59377-78889 GCA_021203765.1 Coriobacteriaceae bacterium
TTTTCAGGCGCGCCTCGCTCCTCATCCTTGCCGGGGCGGATGAAGAAGGAAAGGACGAAGGCGATGGCCGTGAGCGGTACCAGGAGCACCAGCCCGGCCGTGTTGTAGCTCATCCCGCTGTCGAGGAGTGCGCCGAAGATCGGCGATCCCATCGTGCCGAGGCACTGGGAGAACTGCATGGTGGCCATGCCCATGGTCGCCGCCATCGCCGAAGAGGACATGATGGTCGGTGCAAGCGGACGGGTCCCACCGCCCCCGGCACCGGCGGCAAAGCCCATGATGATGACGAAGGCCCAGAGACAGACGACGGAAAGCTGCGCCCAGAGGAACCAGGAGATGGTGGAAAGCGCCATGGCGACCGCCAATAAGATGAAGCGGTTGGGTCTGCGGAGATGGTCGGTGATCGAGCCGCCGATCGGGGTCGCGAACAGGCCGATGAGGGTGATGACCGAAGTCATGAAGCCGGCCTCGGCGGCCGTCATGCCCCAGCCGCCGGCCTCGACGGGCGTCTGTAGAAACTGCGGGTAGTAGGTGTTGATGACACCACTTTGGGTGAAGTTGAAGATGACGCAGGCCGCGGCGAGTATCCAGATGTACTTGTTCTTGAGGTACTTGAAGCAGTCCTTGAAGGATCCTTCGACGTTGTAGTTGATGACGTCGCCTTTCGGGACGCGGAAGAAGACGACGAAGAGCACCAGGGCGATGAGGGAATAGATCGAGATGATCCAGAACATCATCTGCCAGCCTGCCGCCGCGGAGACGATGGGGGCGACGTTGAGGTCGATCGTGATCGCCAGGGGATACCACGTGCACCACAGGCCGAGCGCGAGCCCGCGTGTGCGGTCGGGAAACCACAGCGAGATGAGGGTGGGGGCGGCCACGCCGATGAGTCCGATGCCGACCCCTTCGAAGAGGCGCCCGATGTAGAGCAGCGCGACGAACTCGGGACCGGTGAGCAGGACCTCGATGATGCCGCCGAGGGCGACGCATGCCGCCGAAAGCGCCAAGGTCGCACGCAGGCCGAGACGCCGGCAGATGAAGGCGCCGGGAAAGGCCAAGATCACGCCGATGATGGACAGGGCGCTCATGAGCAGGCCGAAGTTCGCGTAGCTCATGCCGTAGGTCGCGATGATGTCCTCGGAAAGCGCGGTGACCTTGAACTGCCCGAACGGTGCCGTCAGGCTGAGCAGGTAGGTGACAAGCAGGATCACCCAGGCATAACGCGGCGTCTTTGCTTTTTGGGGAATCGGGGAATCGACGACGGGCTGGATACGTTCCTGGCTCGTGATCGGCGCCATCTTTTACCTCCCAGCGCTTGTCACTTGCGCGTGCGCGTCAACAGAACGTACAGGGCACGCCATCTCTCGAATCGAACCTATTCATTTTAGCGGAAGATAAAGCCTTGGAACCCCGCAAAGGCCAAAGAGATATCAGTCGGTGAACTCGTCGACGAAGTGGGCGATGAGCGCCGCCGAGGTCGGCGTGCAGAGTTCGCCCTCGAGCTTTTCTTCGCAGACCGGGATCTGGTACTTCTCGATGATGGCTGCCGTCGCCGGTGCCGGGATGTCGAGGGTGCCGTGCGCACATTCGACGGTGCCACTTCCCACCTGGACGGGCGTCGCCGTGACCTTGTCCGCCTCGAGCAGCGAAAACGCCGTGCAGATGCCGAGCACCTCACGCAGGGTCATGCCGGTGCCGACCTCGTGGAAGTGGACCTCCTCGACAGGACAGCCGTGGGCCGTGGCCTCGGCCTCTGCCAGGATGCGGTAGATCTCCTTGGCCGTCTCCTTGACCGCGTCGTTTGCGACCGTCCGGTTGATGGCGCTTTCGATCTTGGCCATGTCGTCGTAGCAGGCCTTGGTCGGCAGGGTGAGGTCGCCGACGACACGGCCGACCATCGCCCGCTGCATCTCCTCGAACTCGCCGATCATCGTGCCGAGGATGTGCTTGCGCGTCGCGTTTTCGGTGAAGTCGAAGTGGTAGGTGTCAACCGCCATGGTCCGCTCGCCCCTTTTCTACCGATGCGGGATGTGCGTCATGCCCGGGATGGACAGACGGCACGTATGAACTGCAGTGATTCTAGCACGGACGGATGCCGCAGACGGCGCGGGGGAGCAGGAGATACGCAGACGTTACGGGAGACGGACTTTAGCGCACGTAGACCGGCGTGCCGACATCGACCAGGTCGTAGAGCTTGACGATGTTCTCGTTGGCGACACGGATGCAGCCGTGCGAGGCGGGCGTGCCGAGCTCGGAAAGCGAGGTCGTCCCGTGGATGTAGATGCCCCCGCCACAACTGAGCTCCAAGGAGCGCAGGCCGAGCGGGTTGGACTCCCCCGGCGGGATGGTGTCGGGCATGCTCTTGGCCCAGTCGCTGCCCGGGTTGTACCAGGTCGGTGCCGGATCCTTGGCGACGATGCTCCAGTCCCCCGTCGGCGTCGGATAGCCGGGCTGGCCGGGCGTGCAGGGATACTGCCTGATGCGCTTGCCGTTCTTGTACAGGGACAGACGGCAGGCCGACATGTCGACGACGATGGCCTTGCCGGGCTTGGTGACCTCGGGTTTGACGGTCTCGGTGACGATCGGGACGGCGAAGCTGATGCCGACGCCGTCGAAGGCACGGCGGATGTCCATGACCGTCTCGTCGACATCGACCTTGACGCCGTCGCTGCTTTTGACGACGACCGGCTTGAGCTTCTTTTCGTTGAAGCTGTAGGTCGCATCGGTCGCCGGGGTGTCGATCTTTGTGGCGAGCTTCTTGACCTTCTTCTTGAGCTTTTTGGGATTGAGGGTGTAGACGATCGAGACGTCGTAGGAAGGCGTCTCGTCCTCGATGCGGTCGGTGACGCGGTTGCGTATGCGCTCGATCGTGTCGGTGTTATACGGCTCGAAGACCTCGTCGACGGTGGCCTCCGTGTCGACCATGCCGATGTTTGCGAGCGATATGGTGTAGCTGTCCCGGCCGTTGGTGAGGGTGATCTTGCCGGCATAGCCCCGCTCGAAGAGGCCGTCGAGGGCCTCTCCCACCTCGTCGCGGGTCATCCCGCCCACCTCGAGCGTGCCGTCGATCGTCGTGTTCTCGGGCGCGTACTGTATCTGCTCCTGGTCGTCGTAGTAGAGGTAGGCGCCGCAGCCGACCACGGCCAGCGCAAGGACCACGATGACGATAAGGAAGATGATGATGAAGGTGCGGAAGCGGTGATGCTCCTTGGGCGGCTCCTCGTCGCCTGCAGGGCTATCGTCGATGATCTCGGGCGAGGACAGGACGCCGGAGTCCTCCTGGGCGGTATCGTCCTTCTGCTTGCTCATAGGTCTGTGAGACTCCCTGTCTTATGGCCGTGTGGGGCGGTTCCGTCCGGGTCGCTTCTCGATTTCAAAACGTGTGGATTATAGCAAGTTTTAGATAGCTGTATTCTCGGGCGCGAATGATGCGGCCGGGATGTGGACCTCGCCGCTGCGCAGGGCGCGCTTATCGCCGTTTTCGTCTTTCACGAGCAGGGAGAAATCATCGGCGATGCCTTCGACATGGACGCTTTGGGGACCGCCTTGCGCTTCGATCTGGACGTCACGGCCCGTCAGAAACGAACGCCGGCGATATTCCTCCAGATGCGGGCGGGATTCGATGCGGCCGTACCCGTCTAAGAAGCGATCGACGGTGCCGGCGATGAGACGCGACCTGAGATCGGCGACATCGCGTGTCTCATCGGTGAGCGCCGTGCAGGCCGGGGCGAGGTCTTCGGGGAAACCTCCCGCAGGCGTGAAGACGTTGATGCCGATACCGCAGGCGACGTAGGCAAGGCCGCGCGTCTCGGCGTCGAAGGAGGCTTCGGTCAGGATGCCGCCGACCTTGCGGCCGTCCACGAACAGGTCGTTGATCCACTTGATGGCGACCTCGACGTCGAAGAGCTCCTCGATCGCCTGCGTGGCGCAGACCGCCGCGAAGGTCGTGATGAAGGTGACCTCCTCGAGTGCGAAATCCGGGCGCAGCAGGAGGCTGAAGTAGACGCCGGTACCGCCCGGCGAGAAGAACGCACGCCCCTGACGCCCTCGGCCGGCACACTGCTGGTCGGCGACCACGAGGACGGCTTCGGGGGCGCCCTCCTCGGCCAGCTGCTTGCAGCGGTCGTTGGTCGAGGAGATGTTGTCGTGGTATTCGACGCGCAGGCTGTCGGGGTTACTCTGAAGATAGCGTTCGATGCTTTGGCGGGACAGGATGGAGCAGTCCGCCGCGAGGCGATAGCCCTTCCCCGTCACGCTCTCGATGGCATAGCCCGACCCCTCGAGGGAGCGTACCGCCTTCCAGACCGCGTTGCGTGAAAGGCCGAGGTCGCAGGCGAGCTGCTCGCCGGAGACGAAGTCGCCCTTGCACGCTTCGAGCGCGCCCAGAACCGCGTCTTTGGAGGTATCTCCCATCACAGGGCCGTTTCCGCTACGAGGTTTCCGTCGCCGTCTTATCGGCCGGAGTCCCTGCCGACTCTTCACTCGGGGTCTCCTCCGCCGCGGTCTCGGCAGCAGTCTCCTCCCCCGCCTCTTCCCCAGGGACTTCAAAGTCCTCCTCATCCGGTATGTCCGACTCATCGATGACATATCCGACGACGCCGGGACCGACCGCAATCCGCACCGGCGAGGCGACGATGGCGGCGGCGATGCCCTTGCAGACGTCGATGACGATGAAGGGGGCGACGGCGCCGGCGAAGGCCTCGAGCGGCGTCAGGCCGGCGACGACCATGTACCACGCCCAGCCGATGAGATAGCTCACCGCCAACATCAGGATGATGACGATGACGTCGGTGACGAGCATGTTGAGGTGCCGGCGGACGAGGAAGCCGCGCAGCCAGGAGCCGCCGAAGGCGATGATCAGATACGAGAAGAGGAAGCCGCCGGTCGGACCGAGGAGATGGCCGAGCCCGCCGGTCATCGAGGAGAAGAACGGCAGCCCGACCGCGCCCAGCAGCAGGTAGATGGCGACCGTCACGACCGCCTGTCGCGGGGTCAGGATCAAGGCGATGAGGAGGACGACGAGGGTCTGCAGGGTGAAGGGAACCGGTCCGAGCGGGACGGTGAAGAAGCAGGAGACGATGAGCAACGCGTCGCACAACGCACAGAGGACGATCGTGCGTGTGCGGGAACTGCGGTTGAAGCGTTGCCGTAGGGTGGCCATGGGGATCCTTTCGGTCGGGGAAAATTGTCACCCGATGATAAAAAGGAGGTGACAGAGCGTCAAGGCGCCCCGTAGCGTTTTGCGCAAACGGCTCCACACCTCCTCGTGAAACGCCTCCGCCGATGAGGGACGTTCATAGTAGAATGTTTCCCATGCAGAGCGAGGACACAGAACTCGAGACGACGGAGGAGGCCGAAGAACCCGCTTCGGACAACCCGAGCGTCGCCCGTTCCACCGCCGTCATATCGAGCCTGACGCTCGTCTCCCGCATCACCGGCTTCATCCGCACCTGGGCCATGGCCTTCGCGCTCGGAAACACGCTGCTTGCGGCCGGCTTCTCGCTTGCCAACAACCTCCCCAACATGATCTACGAGTTCGTCGCCGGGGGCGTCTTGAGCGCAGCATTCCTCCCCATCTACCTGCAGCAGTACAACAAACGCAAGCAGGAGGGCGCCAACGCCTACGCCAACAACCTGCTCTCCATCGTGCTCGTCTTACTCGGCGTCATCGCCATTCTGGCCTCCATCTTCGCCCCGCAGGTCATGGTCACCCAAAGCCTCTTCAGCGGATCGGACGAGGAGACCGTGCGCATGGCCGTCTGGCTCTTCCGCTTCCTGGCCTTCGAGATCATCTTCTACGGCATGAGTGCGCTCTTCAGCGGCCTGCTCAACGCGCAGCGACGCTTCTTCTGGCCGGCCATCAGCTCCGTCTTCATGAACGTCGTCGCCATCATCACCTTCTTCGGCTACCCCGCCATCTCCTCGTTCGGCGAGGTCGCTGGCATGACCTGGCTCGGCATAGGTTCGGCGCTCTCCATCCTCGTTATGGCCGCCGTCCAGATACCGGCGCTCGTCAAGACCGGCTTTTCCTTCCACTTCACCATCGACCTGCACGGAGAGGGCCTGCGCGACACGGTCAGCCTCGCGCTTCCCGCCATCGCCTGCACCGCCATCAACCTCGTCGCCTTGAGCTTCATGAACTCGTGCGCCCTGCACGTCGCCGCCAACGGGCCTGCCTCGGTCTCGTATGCCTGGATGTGGTATCAGTTCCCCTACGGGGTCCTCGGCGTCGCGCTCTCCACGGCGCTCTTCACCGAGATGAGCGACTGCACCGCCCGCAAGGATTGGAAGGGGTTCAAGTCCTACCTCGTCTCGGGGCTGAGCACGACCTGGGTCCTCATCATCCCCATGGCCGTCGCCGTCTTCGTCTGCGCGGGCGACCTCATCGGCCTCTACACCGCCGGGCGCTTCACCGTCGAGGACATCGCGCCGATCGCCACCCTGCTCAGCACCTGGGCGGTCACCCTGCCGTTCTACGCCGGCTACATGTACGTCTACCGCGCCTATTCCTCGCTCAAAGACCTCAAGACGGTCGCCATCTGCAACCTCATCATGACCTGCTTCCAGGTGACGATGTACATGCTCTTCACCGGGGTCATCGACACGGGCGGCGCCGTGGAGATGGGCCTGCAGGGCATCGCCGTGACCGACACGATCTTCTACGCCTGCATGCTCATCATCCTGCTGATCATCCTGAGACGCCGCATCGGCGCGTTCGGGATCAGGACCCTGGTCTTAAACGTCGTCAAGGTGCTCGTCGCCTGCATCATCACCTGCGCGCTCATGCTCCTCTGGCACTGGTTCTTAAGCGGGCTCTTCGCCGACACGAACATCCTGACGAGCTTCATCCTCGTCTGCGCCGTCGGCATCCCGACGCTCATCATCGCCTACGGGCTCTGTGTGCTGTTCCGGGTACGGGAGCTGAACGGTATCGCAGACCGTCTGCTCGGCCGCTTCAGACGTTCCAGGAGCTAGGCTTCAGGCGCCCTACCGGCGGCAGGCGAGAAGGACGCGCGGCTTGCCGGCCAGATCCTCGGTAACCGATATATCGACCAGCCCGGCCTTTCCGGCGAGCTCGGAGGCCTCCTCGAGCGTCGTCTCATGCAGCTCGCAGGCCAACAGCCCGCCGCTGCGTAGGAGCCGGTCCGCCTCGGGCAGGAGCCGGCGGAAGAAGTCGAGGCCGTCGGCTCCCCCGTCCAGCGCCAGGCGCGGCTCGAAGTCGGCCACCTCGGCCGGGATCTCCTCCAACAGGTCGGTCGGGATGTAGGGCGGGTTGCTGATAAGGATGTCGAAAGCGCCGTCGATGCCGGTCGCGCAATCGGACTCGCGGATCTCGACGAGGTCGTCCAGATGCAGGGTCTCGACGTTGCGGCGGGTGCACTCCAGCGCCTCGGGGGCGATGTCGGTCGCGACGACCTGCATGCCGGCCTCCTTGGCAAGCGAGCAGGCGATACAGCCCGTCCCGCAGCCGACCTCCAGGACGTGCATCTCGGCGGCGGGCGTCTTTTGTGCGGCCGCCCAATCCAGAACACAGCCGACGAGGACCTCCGTTTCGGGCCGGGGGATCAAGACGCCCTTGGCGGTCTGGACGATGATGTGCCGGAAGCCCGTCTCCCCTACCACGTACTGCAGCGGCTCGCCCTGTCCGCGGCGCTTGAGGGCCTCGCGCAGGTCCGCGCGCTCCTCGTCGGAAAGCGGGCGGTCGAAGTAGGCGTAGAGCTCGACGCGCGACAGGCCGGTCACGTCGGCGAGCAGGACCTCGGCGGACCTGCGGGGGTTTTCGTCGTCATGGGCTTGGAGATAGTTGCGGCACCAGTCGAGCGCCGCCTGAACCGTCCAGGTATCGTCTGCCACGGGCCTGCGCTGCCTACTCGGCGGCGGCGGTCGTGGCCGCCTCGAGCCGCTCGGCACGGTCTGCCGCGGCCAGGTTCTCGATGAGGTCGCTTAAGTCCCCGCCGAGCAGGACGTTGCTGTAGGTGCCGTTGTAGCCGATGCGGTGGTCGGTCACCCGGTCCTGCGGGGCGTTGTAGGTGCGGATCTTCTCGCTGCGGTCCCCGCTGCCGATCTGGCTGCGGCGTTCGGCCCCGAGTTCGGCCTGCTGTTCGGCGAGCATCTTGTCGTAGAGGCGGGCACGCAGGACCTCCAAGGCCACGGCGCGGTTCTGGATCTGGGACTTCTGGTCCTGGGACTGCACGACCAGCCCGGTGGGCAGGTGCGTGATGCGCACCGCCGAATCGGTCGTGTTGACGCACTGGCCGCCCGGGCCGCTCGCCCGGTAGACGTCGATGCGCAGGTCCTCGGGCTTGATGTCGACCTCGACCTCGTCGACCTCGGGCAGGACGGCGACGGTGGCCGCCGAGGTGTGGATGCGCCCCTGGCTCTCCGTCTTGGGGACGCGCTGGATGCGGTGGACGCCGGATTCGAACTTCATGATGCTGTAGACCTTGTCGCCGGTCACCTTGAAGCTGATCTCCTTGTAGCCGCCCTGCTCGGAGGGCGAGGAATCGAAGACCTCGACCTTCCAGCCGCGGGTCTCGGCGAAACGCGAGTACATCTTGAAGAGGTCGGCGGCGAACAGGGCTGCCTCCTCCCCGCCGGTGCCGGCCCTGATCTCGACGATGATGTCCTTGTCGTCGTTGGGATCGCCCGGAAGCAGCATCAGGTTGATCTCCTCTTCGAGCTCGGGAAGCCGCGGCTCGATCTCGGCGATCTCCTCGGAGGCGAGCTCCTTGAGCTCGGGATCGTTTTCGGTCTTGAAAACCTCCTTGGCCTCGGCGAGCTGGTCGCTTAGGGCGATGTAGTGGCGGGCGCGTTTGACGAGCTCGGTCTGGTCGGCATGCTCCTTGGCCAGGCGGGTGTATTCCTTCTGGTCGGCGACGACCTCCGGGTCGCCCAGACGGGCCTCGAGTTCTTCGTAGGCCTCGATGATCTTTTGGAGTTTGTCGTACATGGCTCCCCTAGTTGAACTTGAAGATCTTCTGCGTGAGGCGGTACCCGCGGATCATGGTCTTGTCGCCCCAGTCCCCCGGCAGGTTCGTCCCGCGTCCGAGAACGCTGCGCCGGATCTTGCGATACGCGTACGGGTCGCCTTCCTGGAGGTGGTTCCAGATCCCCTGCCGCAGTTCCTCCTTGTCGTCGCGGTCGCTCAGCATGGTGAAGACCGTGCAGATCGTCATCATCATGGCCAGGTAGCTGAGCATGTATGAGCGCAACTTGTCGCTTTCGACGTCGGTCTCCAGGTTGAACGCGTCGATCATGATGCGGGTGATGCGGAGCTGCTGATCGATACGGCCGATCATCACCGACTCGTTGACGCTTTGGTCCTCGCGTCCGATGAAGTAGTGGTACAGATCGACGTCCAGGTAGTAGATGCGCTTGCAGAGGGGCAGCGGCACGTAGACGAAGATGTTGTCGACGTAGAAGGTGTGACGGGGCAGCTGCAGGCCGCTTTCGCGGAGCATCTGCGTACGGTAGACGACCGAGTGCATGAGGATGTACTTGGTCGGCGGGAAACGTCCGATGTCCTCCCAGGAAAAGACATGTTCCTGCGGCAGGATGCGGTGGTAGCGCACGAGCTCCTGCGTGCCGTCGACGGTGTGCTCGTAGACGTAGTTGACGAGCATCAAATCGAGGGGGTCGTCCTCGAAGGTGCGCAGGGTGGAAAGCATCGTACGGTTTGCCTCGTCGTCGAGCCAGTCGTCGCTGTCGACCACCTTGAAGTAGGTGCCGGCCGCCTCGTCCAAGGCCTTCATGATGGCGGCGCCGTGCCCGCCGTTTTCCTGATGGATCGCCCGGATGATGCCGGGGCGACGCTCCTCCCAGTCCTGGGCCTTTTGGAGGGTGTCGTCTTCGGTGGAACCGTCGTCGACGATAAGGATCTCGATGTCGTCGACCTGACAGGCCAAGATCGACTCGATGCACTGGTCCATGTACTCCGCTGCGTTATAGCAGGGTATGGCGTAGGTGACGAGTTTGTCGGCCATGATCTCCTCGGCTCAGATGACGGTCAGCGTGCGGGACCTTGCAGCGGGGCGTCCCAACCCCGACAGAGAGCATACCATGCCATATGCAGGAGAAAGGGAAGCTTTTACAAATTCGCCTTGCGAGCCTGGGACTGTACGCAGGTGATGGCGACCGTTCCGACGATGTCGGAGGCGCTGCAGCCGCGGGACAGGTCGTTGACAGGCTTGGCGAGCCCCTGGGTGACCGGACCGTAGGCCTCGGCCTTTGCCAGGCGCTGCACGAGCTTGTAGCCGATGTTGCCGGCATCGAGGTTGGGGAAGACCAGGACGTTGGCGTGTCCGGCGACCGGGGAGTCGGGGGCCTTAAGGCTGCCGACCGACTCGACCATCGCGGCATCGGCCTGCAGTTCGCCGTCAAGCGACAGGTCGGGCTGCTTCTCCTGGGCGAGCTTGGTGGCCTCGACGACGAGATCCACGTGCTCGCCTTTGCCCGAGCCGTACGAGGAATACGACAGCATCGCGACACGCGGGTCGCCGCCGCAGAGATTTTTGAAGGTGTCGGCGGAGGCCAGGGCGATCTCGGAGAGCTCGTCGGCGTCCGGGTAGAGGTTGAGGGCGCAGTCGCCCATGACGAAGAGGCCCTCGTCGCCGAAGGCGCAGTCCGGCACGTCCATGACGAACGAGGTGCTGACGATCTTGACGCCGGGGGCGGTCTTGAGGATCTGCAGACAGGGGCGCAGGGTGTCGCCCGTGCTGTGGCAGGCGCCGCTCACCATGCCGTCGGCATCGCCCATGTAGACCATCATGACGCCGAAGTAGGTCACGTCGTGCATGAGTTCGCGTGCCTCCTCGAGCGTCATGCCCTTCTTCTCGCGCAGCTCGGCGAGCTTGGCGGCGTAGGCCTCGGCATCCGGCGAGGTGGCCGGGTCGATGAGGGTGGCGCCTTCGAGGCCGTCGGCGCCGTCTGCAAGCTCGCAATCGGCGCCCAAGACGATGACGTCGGCGATGCCCTGGTCGATGATGCTTCGGGCCGCCTCGATGGTACGGGGGTCGTTGCCTTCGGGCAGGACGATGCGTTGACGGTCGGACTGTGCACGCTGGATGGTACGGGCGAGGAAGTCACTCATGTCTGCTCACTTTCGTCATGGCCGGTGCGGCCGGATGGCCTGCGCCGCATTCGTTTGCGACAGCGACAATTGTAGCGCAGGAGACCGACGCCTCCCCGTGCCAGCAGGCTCAATGGTAGAATGAACGCTTGTGCGCGCCCATGGCTCAACGGATAGAGCATCGGACTTCTAATCCGAAGGTTGCAGGTTCGAATCCTGCTGGGCGCGCCATTTTTGTATCTCAAAGGACGGTCATGGTCACAGTCGGCAGCATCGCGGTCCTCATCGCCTTCGTGGCGGCGGTGGTGGCCCTCGCCTGCATGGCCGCCGGCCTTCCCCGTCGCAAGGACGAGCGTACGGTCGGTATCCCCGTCCGCATCGGACAGGCCTGCGTCTTCATCACCTTCGCGGTTCTGACCTGCTGCTGTGTGATCCTCATCGCCTGCTTCCTGCTCGAAGACGCCTCCATCCCCTACGTCGTCGCACACCAATCCACGACGGGCGGCTCCATCGGCTGGCTCTACCACGTGGCGGGGCTTTGGGCCGGGGAACAAGGTTCGCTCCTCGTCTTGGTCTGGGCGCTTTCCGGCTGCGCCACGCTTATCTGCGCCGTCCACTTCAGGCACCCCGAACGTCTGGACTGTGCCGCCCTGCTCGTCTTGTGCGCCGTCATGGCCGTCCTCGTCGTGCCGATGCTCCTCGGCTTCTCCTCGCCGTTTTATGCCGAAGCCACGGGAGCGGCGAACGCCGGCATGGGCGCCGAGCTCGAACACTGGGCCATGGCGTTGCATCCCCCGGCGACGCTCATCGCCTACGCCCTCTGCTGCGTGCCGGCATCCTACGCCTTCGCCGCCCTCATCTGCGGTGAAGCCTCTTCTGCCTGGGCCGCACGCTCGCATCGCTACGCCCTCGTCGGCTGGCTGCTGCTGACTGCCGGGATTGCGCTCGGAGCCTACTGGTCCTATTCCATGGTCGGCTGGGGCGGCTATTGGGCTTGGGACCTGGTGGAGGATGCAAGCCTGCTTCCCTGGCTGGGCGGCCTTGCGCTGCTGCATACCGCCGGCATCCGCCGCAGGGGCGGGCAGTTCAAGCGGCTCTCCATCGCAATCGCCTGCCTGCTTGCCTGCGCCGTCTTCGCCGCATCCTACGTTGCACGCGGCGACTTCTCGTCGGTACACACGTTCAGCGGCGGCAGCTTCTCGGCGCTTGTCTTCCTCGTGCTGCTCATCGCCGCGCTCGTGCTCGCCGTCATCGGCCTTATCGTCCGCTGGCGCCGTCTGAAATCCGATGCCGATGTAGCAGAGGCCGCCTCCCCGCGCCTGCTTGTCATGGGCAGCCTGCTCGACATCCTGCTCCTCATCGCAGCGGCGGTCCTGGTGGTCCTTATCTGCGTGCAGATCTCGACGGACGTCTCGTCGCAGACCTTCGAGGCCGTCGCACGCCCGCTCGGCATACTCCTCCTCGCCCTGCTCGCGCTCGCACCCCTCTTCAGACGGCGGCGACGCGGCGAAGGCAGCTCCCGCGGACCGCTCATCGCCGGCGGCATCTGCGCCCTCATCGTCTTCGCGCTCCTGATGCTCGCCTTCTTCTTCGAGCTGCTGCCTGCCTACCAGGCCGCCGTACAGGCCGGAGATGAGACATCGGCGCTGCTTGTCGCCGAAGGACCCGCCGTCTACTACAACGGCCTCGCCATCCTCGGCTTCCTGGTCGCAAGCGTCCTTTTCGGCACCGCGATCGTGAGCGCCGTCCGTACCTTCGGGCATGTCGGAGGCGTATCGCTCTCATCGATCGGCGGCATCCTCGTGCATATGAGCATGGCCTTCGTCCTCGTCGGCCTGATCGGCTCATCCATGTATGGGACCGAGCTGAACACGAGCCTGACAGCGGGCGGCCAGGACGACCCCGGTACAAGCTGCGAGGTCGGCGACTACACGCTCGCCTACGCGGGCGCCGGCATGGCTTCGACGGGGAATCGAAGCGACAGAAACACGGGGCAGGCGACGAGCCGGGACGTCCTGCAGGTGGAGATCTACCGCGACGGAACGTACCGCACCACCATCACCCCCTACGTCGAGACCGTCGAGGACTCCCAAAGCGCCAAGGTCGTCCCCGTCATCCGCCCCTCCTGGACCGACGAGCTTGTCGTCTTCTACAACGGTCTCAGGACCGACGGGGGATTTTCGCTCTCCGTGCGCGTCAGCCCACTCATCGACTACCTCTGGTTCGGGCTGACCCTGCTGTTGTTCGGAGGGCTGCTCTGCTTTATCGGCAGTTTCAGGCGGCGGATGCCTGCCGGCGTTGGGAATAGTGAGACGGCCCGATGAGCACACAGATGAAACGCCGTCTCATCATCGTGGCGATCATCATCGTCGTCGTGCTCGTCGCGCTCGTGATCGTCGTCGGAAACGCGACGAACGCACGGATCGCGACCGTCGCCGATGTCGCGGGCGGCGCCTACGACGGCAAACGCGTCGAGGTGACCGGCTCGGTGGCCGCCGGCACCTACGAGGATACCGACGACGGCATCGTCTTTTGCATCTACGACCCCGACGACGACCCAGACCGGCAGGTCGCCGTCACCTACGGCGGCAGCGTCGCGGCGACCTTCGGCACCGACATGACCGCCATCTGCACGGGGATGGTCGGAGACGACGGCACGCTGACCTGCACGGACCTGGTGACCAAATGCCCGTCGAAATACGAGGATTCGGCCGAGGCGCTCACCGTCTCCCAGCTGCTCGGCTACGGGGACAGCATCATCGACACGACCGTCAAGGTCGCCGGAGGGATCCAGGACGGCAGCCTGCAGGATGCGAGCAGCGACGTACGCTTCGTCCTGGTCGATGAGGCCGACCCGACCTGCACGCTGGCGGTACGCTGGGAGGGCGCGCTGCCCGACGAGGTCGGAGGCGATCTCCGCCTCGTGCTGACCGGGGCGCTGGCCGCCGACGGCATCTTCGACACCTACGAGCTCGCCTTCGGGGAATAAGGACAAACCTGAGGGTGACGATACCACCGTCTGCCCCGCAACCACCATCTCCTGCTACCATAATCAGACACGAAGCGACCGGGGGGCAGGCCCCGGGCCGGCGGAGAGGAATGCGTGGATCCGGTAGTCACCACAAGCGGGCTGACGAAGACGTTCGGCAGGAAGCGGGCGCTCGATGACGTCAGCTTCGAGCTGCCGCACGGGAGCTTCACCGCCGTCTTCGGTGCCAACGGCGCCGGCAAGACGACGCTTCTGCGCACGCTCGCGACGCTGAGCCGTCCGAGTTCGGGCACGGCGCAGATCTGCGGCATCGACCTGGCGCAACACCCCGAACAGGTACGGGGCCGCATTGGGCTGCTCGCCCACGAATCCCTGCTCTATCCCGACCTCACCGCCGCCGAAAACCTCGTCTTGTACGCCCGACTCTACGGCGTCGAGGATCCACAACAGCGTGCAGCCGAGCTGCTCGAGACGGTTGGGCTGACACGTCGCGCCGACGAACGGGTCGGCAACCTCTCGCGCGGCATGCTCCAGCGCCTCGCCATCGCACGGACGCTGACAGGCGATGCGGAACTCCTCCTGCTCGACGAGCCCTTCTCCGGCCTCGACCCGCAAAACCTCGCACTCGTCGAGGACCTGCTGGCCGGGCTGGCGGATACCCGCAGCGTCATCATGAGCTGCCATGACCTCGAACGCGGCTATAACCTGGCCGACCACCTCCTCGTCCTCGACGAAGGCCGCATCTCGCTTGTCGGCGAGGCGCAGGACTGCAGCCTCGAGGAGCTCCGCGCCGTCCTGCAGGGCGAGGTGGCCGCATGAGCCGCCCCGGCACACATGCCCCTTCGGCCTTCACCGGCTGGCGCATCCTCGTCGCCAAGGACCTGCGCCAGGAGCTGCGCAGCTTCAGCCTGCTCATCTCGATGCTGATCTACGCCGTCCTCATCCTCATCGTCTACGGGGTGGCTTTCGCCTACGTCTCAAGCGGCTTCGACGTCCTGCAGATCGCCGGCGGTCTGCTCTGGGCCCTCGTCATCTTCACCTCGCTGGTCGGCCTGGCCCGCTCGTTTGCCCGCGAAAGGGAAAACGACTGCCTGGAGGGCCTGCTGCTCGCGCCGCTCGACCGCAGCGTCATCTTCTTTGCCAAGGCGACCGTCAACTGCATCGTCCTGCTCATCGTCGAAATCGTCGCGATCCTCTTGGGCGGGCTCTTCCTGCTCGGAAACACCTCCCCTGACGTGAGCTGGTGGCTCCTGCTCGTGCCCGTTATCCTCGGCACCATCGGCATCGCCGCGGTCGGCACCCTGCTCGCCACCATCACCGCCAACGCGCGCGGCAAGGACGTCCTGCTCGCGCTCCTCTTCATCCCGATCGCCTTCCCGCTGCTGTACGCCTGCGTCGCAGCCACGAGCGTCCTCCTCATCGGCAGCATCGGCTGGACCGGCACCTTCTGGATCGCGTCGGCGCTGGCCGCCGGCTACGACATCATCATGATCGCGCTTGCCTGGCTGCTCTACGGCTACGTCGTGGAGGCGTAGGCTATCATGCAGACTGAGGAGACGATGGAGCAGCAGACAGCACATATACCGAAGACGGGAGGCGTGCCCGACAGGCTCGTGCCCTGGGCGCTGCTCGTCGGCGGGATCTGCTGCATCGCCGGCTTCCTGATGGCGTTTCTGTACGCCGCGCCGGTCACCGGCTCTACGGTGGAAGGCGCCGCCCTCGTCGGGGACTCGATGGTCACCGGCGTCGTCCTCATCTCGCAGAAGATCTTCTACCTGCACATGCCGGTCGCCATCGCCTCGTTTATCGCCATCGTCATCTCCTGCTACTACGGCATCCGCTTCCTGGCCTCGCGTAACGAGCGCTACGACACCTGCGCCGCCTGCGCCATGCAGATCGCCTTCGTCTTCGTCATCTGCACGATGATCACCGGCGAGTGCTGGGAGAGATTCGAATGGGGCGTGTGGTGGACCTGGGACGCGCGCCTGACGACCTACCTCGTCCTGCTCTTCCTCGTCATCGCCTACCTCGTGCTGCGCGCCGGCGTCGACGATCCGCAGCGTCGCGGGGTCTACGCGGCCGTCGTCGGCATCCTCGCGCTGGTCGACGTGCCGGTCTGCTACCTCATCACCTACCTGGTGCCCAACAGCCTCCACCCCGTCGTCGTGCGGGACGGCGGCATGAGCGGCGACATGGCGCTCACCGTCGTCGTCTGCATGGTCGGCATCCTGCTCATCGCCTACGTGCTCTACCGCCTGCGCCTGCGCCAGGCCTGCATCACCCAGCGCACCGTCGCGCTTCAGGAGCGTATCGAGCGACGCGAACAGACGGCCACATCCCCGACCGCGCATCCCCAGACGGCGCCACCGGCCGCCGCCGCAAACGGAAAGGACCCCTCATGAACAGCATCCTCGCCGACATCTACAGCACCGTCATCCCCGCGGCACCCTACGTGATCGCCGCCTACGTGCTGGTGATGGTGGCCTTCTTCATCTTCGTGTTCGTGCTGATCAGGCGTGTGGGGCGCGCCGAGCGCACGCTCGACGCCCTCGAGGAGGAGCTGGACGCCACCGAAACAGACGACGCCCGCAGCTAGCCGCCGATGCGTAAGCTTATTTACCTTGTGATTTGAGTTCCTTGACCGCGTCGAGGATCTCCCGGAGCGTCTCGTCGATCTGCGCGTTCGTCTCACGCATACGCTGGAGTTCCTCGGCGGTGCGCGCGTCGATGGTACCGCCGCTGCGCTGCAGGGTGCGCGTCAGCCGCGCGTCGATGTCGACCATCTTCTTCTTGATACCGACCAGTTCCAGGCCCATGCGGGCCAGATGCTCCGAGCCGCCGGCCTCGTGGCTCTTGTCGTAGAGGCTCATCATGTACTGGCTGATGGACTGCCCCTGGGCGGTCGCGTCGGCGGCGATGCTGTCCTTTTTCGACGGCGGGCAGGAGATGTTCAGGCGGCCGGTGTGGTACTCGCTGTCGGCCTTGCGCCGCTTTTCCTGCCGCTTGTCCTGTCGATGGTCTTTAAGCATGGCCTCCCCCTGCCATCATCTCGGCGGCGTGCTCGAGCTGGTCGGCGACGGCCTCCCAGTTCTCCTCTGCGGCCTTCGTGCTGCCGGGGAAGTTGATGATGAGGGAGCGCTTACGCTGCATGCACAGGGCGCGTGAGAGCATCGCACGTCCGGTCTTGGTCAGGGAATAGGCGCGCATGGCCTCGGCGATGCCGGGCACCTCGCGGTCGCAGACGCTGCGGGTGGCCTCCGGGGTCACATCGCGCAGGGAAAGCCCCGTGCCGCCGCAGGTGAGCACGACGTCGGCTGCATCGGTGTCGCAGGCGCTTACGATGGCGTCGGCGATCCGGTCGATCTCGTCTTTGACGACGACGTGGCTTGCGCAGGTCCAGCCGCGCTCCTCGATGAGCTCGGCCAGGCGCTTGCCGGCGCTGTCCTCTTCTATCGAGCGGGTGTCGCTGCAGGTGATGATCGCGAATCTCAGATCCATGTCGGTGTCCCTATCCCGAGCGGACGGCGCCTAGTCGCGCGTCCACAGGCCGGTCTTGCCGCCTTCCTTGCGCAGCAGGCGTATATCGCAGATCTCCATGCCGCGGTCGACCGCCTTGCACATGTCGTAGACCGTGAGCAGGGCGACGGAGACCCCGGTGAGCGCTTCCATCTCGATGCCGGTCTTGCCGGTGACGCCGGTCGTGACCGTCGCATGGATTCCGACCCGGCCGTCCTCGCGCTCGCCTGCCGTGACCGGCTCAAGCTCCACCTTGGACTTGGTGAGGTTCAAAGGATGGCACATGGGGATGAGCGTGGAGGTCTGCTTGCAGCCCATGACGCCGGCGACCCGTGCGCAGGCCAGGACGTCGCCCTTGGCGGCCTTGCCCTCGACGATGAGGTCGAGCGTGTCGGGATGCATGAAGATCCAGCCCTCGGCGATGGCGGTGCGGTCGGTGTCGTCCTTGGCGGAGACGTCGACCATGCGGACCTGGCCCTTCTCGTCGACGTGGCTGAGCCTGCCGCTGTCGGCGTCGGTGTTCTGCGCGCTGCCGGCCTCAAGCCCGCCCGGTGTGGATTCGCTCATACGGTCTCACCTGCAATCGTTGTGCTGTGCTGGCGATACGGTGCCATTATAGCGGGCATTTCTCCAGGCAATGAATACATTTGTATGACGCCATAAAAGATGCGTGAGGGGGTACAAGGCGCTCACCTGCGGTTTTAGCCGCCGATCTGGCTCATCCGCCGCTCGGTGCCCTCGTCGCCTTCGTGCTCCTCGGGCTTGATGCCGACCGCCTCGTACAGCGCGTGTTCGATCGCCTCGTCGGTGCCGATCTCGCGCAGGGCGCGCACGACGTCGACCTCGCGGTCGCTGAACAGGCAGGGACGCAGCTTGCCGTCGGCGGTGAGCCGCAGGCGGTTGCAGGTGCTGCAGAAGTGGTTGGAGACGCCGGAGATGAAGCCGACCGTGCCCTGGGCGCCTGCAAAGCGGTAGTAGCGCGCCGGTCCGGTGCCGCCCGGGGCATCCTCTGCCTCGACGGGCTGCAGGGCCCCGATACCGGCGGCCTCGGCCTCGGTGTCGATGCGCCCGATGAGCTCGTCGGTGGGGATGCTGTCCTCGGCCGTCCAGCCCGCCCCCGTGCCGCCACTGGAAAGTCCCACCGGCATGTATTCGATGAAGCGCACGTGCAGGGGGCGGTCGATGGAAAGCCGTGCGAAGGCGAGGAAGTCCTGGTCGAGGCTGCGGACGGCGACCGCGTTGATCTTGACGGGATCGAAGCCCAGTTCAAGCGCGCAGTCGATGCCCGCGAGCGCGTCGTCGATATGCCCGAGCCGCGTGATCTGCCTGTATTTCTCCGGATCGAGGGTGTCGAGCGATATGTTGACGCGCGTGAGCCCCGCCTCCCGCAGGTCCTCGCCGAAGCGGGGCAGGAGGATGCCGTTGGTCGTCATCGAGACGTCCTCGATGCCGGGGGTGTGGGAGATGTCGTCGACCAGGGCGATGATGCCCTTGCGCACGAGCGGCTCCCCGCCGGTCAGACGCACGCGCGTGACCCCGTTTTCGGCCGCGACGCGCACGACGCGGGCGATCTCCTCGATGCTCAGGATGATCTCGTGCGACTTGAAGGGGACGCCTTCCTCGGGCATGCAGTACACGCAGCGCAGGTTGCAGCGGTCGGTCACCGAGATGCGCAGGTAGTCGATGTTGCGTCCGAAGCGGTCGATCATGGTTTGCCGGACCCTTCCTTTCCGTCCCGGGCCTTCAGATGAGGTAGCAGTCCACCATCTCGCCTGCCGCAAGCGCGGTGCAGTCCTCGGGAAAGAGCAACAGACAGTTGCTGGCGTTCTGCGTGCCGAGCAGCGCCGATGACTGCTTTGCCTGCGCCGTGACGGCCGGGACGCCGTCTGCATCCTGCACAAGCGTCGCCATCATGTAGAAGCGGCGCGGATCCTTCTTG
>JAJQAN010000050.1:0-5114 GCA_021203765.1 Coriobacteriaceae bacterium
ATTCGAACCGCCGACACCCGCTTTAGGAGAGCGGTGCTCTATCCCCTGAGCTACGAGGGCGCGCAAGAGGGAATTGTAGCAGATGAAGCCGGCGACACAGCGCTACCTGGGCCGAAGACGGTGCGCATCGAAAGGCAAGGCGGATCCTACAGGACCTCCTCCCCCGCCGCGGTGCGTCCCATCGAATCGGGCGCCAGATCATCGAGGACGCTTTGCAGGTCTTCGGGGAGATCATCGTGGAAGTCCATCGCTTCCTCGCTGATGGGATGGGGGAAGCTCAGACGATAGGAATGCAGGAACTGTCGCCGGAGTCCCCGCTCGCTTTTGAGGAAGCGGTCGCGGTTGCGCGCCTTCGCGTTGGCGGCACGTCCGTAGAGCTGGTCTCCCACGACCGGGTGCTTGATGTAGGCCATGTGCACACGGATCTGATGCGTCCTGCCCGTGTAGAGCTTGCATTCGATCAGGGTGTAGCCTTCATCGCTTGCGGAAGCGTCGAAGCGTTCGAGAACCGTGAAGGTCGTAATCGCGGAGCGCGCATCCGGCTCGTCGCTCACCTTCATCCGCGTACGTTCCTGCACGTCCCGGGCGATCGGAGCGTCGACCATGCCGGTATCGGGTGCGATATGGCCATGGACGAGGGCGAGGTAGCGGCGATCGATGTCACGTATACGGATCTCCTCCTGGAGACGCGCTGCCGCGACATCCGTCTTGGCGGCGAGCATGAGACCGCTCGTGTCCTGGTCCAGACGATGGACGATGCCGGGGCGGTCCTCCCCCTGCACCTCGGCCAGATGACCCTGTCCGCAGTGTGCCAGCAGGGCGTTTGCCAGGGTCCCGTCCCAATGCCCACGGGACGGATGGCAGACCAGACCGGCCTGTTTGGACAGGACGATGATGTGCTCATCCTCGTAGCGGATGTCGAGGGGGATGGAGGGGTCGGGTTCGAGCTCGGAAGGCTCACCCGTCCGATCGCTTATCTCAACCTGCAGGCGGTCGCCCGACAGGACCAGGCGCTTTTTGACCGTCGGCTCACCGTTGACGAGCACCTGACCGGACTCGATCAGACGCACCGCGGCGGATCGGGAGGCGACCCCTTCGGCGGCAAACGTCGCGACCAGAGCGTCGAGGCGCATCCCCTGTTCCTCGTCGGTGACCCTGTGCTCGAAACTGCTCACGATGACCGCCCGGACGCATTCCCTTCGGATGCAAGGACATCTTCCGACTCTGTCTCCGATTCCTGCTCGGAGGGCTTCGCTGCCACAGACGCGTCATCCACGTCGACGGAGCGGAGAGCCTCCGCATCTTCCTGTGCCCGAGGCGAAAACGCCTGCAGACCGCAGATGAGCGCGATCAGAAAGCCGACGACACCGACCGTCACACAGGAATCGGCGACGTTGAAGACCGGGAAGTCGATGAAGGTGACCTTGATGAAGTCGATGACGTAGCCGTAGGCGATGCGGTCGATGCAGTTGCCGATGCCGCCCCCGACGATCAAGGCGAGCGATACGACTTCGATCTTGCCGTGGCGCTTTCCGATGAGGAGCCAGCCCACGACGACGACCACGATGACCACAGCGATGAGGATGAAGAGGGTCTGAGCGCCCTGGCCGATGCCGAAGGCTGCGCCTTCGTTTTTGACGAAGGTGAACACCACAGGGGAATCCCCGCCTACCGATGAGCCGCCCGTCAGGTTCGTCTGCACGAGGATCTTCGTGACCCGGTCGAGCACCAGGACGACGACCAGGACGGGGATGAAGAGGATGAAGGAGGAGCTACGCTTCAAAACCGAGTTCCTCGACGACGTCATGACAACGTTTGCAAAGGCCGTCCTCGCCGAGTTCGCGATAGTTCCAGCAGCGCGGGCACTTCTCCCCCGCCGCCGGCTCGACAATCGCTTCGACCTCTTCGACAGCAGCTGCTTCCTCGATAGCGACACAGGAGACGATGAAAATCTCGGCGAGCAGCTCCGGATCCCACGCACGCAGGGCATCCACCTGTTTGCTTGGGACCTTCAATCTGATGGCGGCCTCCTGGCTCTTCTTCAGCTTGCCGGCATCGCGCGCCTCCTCGAGCGCCTTGGTCACCGCTTCACGCGCCGCAAGCACCGGCTCGAAGGCTTCGTTGCTCTTCGTACGCTGATCGGATGAAAGACTCGGAGAACAGTCCTGTACGCCGAACCAGCCGGCGAGGTGGACGGCCTCGGGACGGTCCTCACGGCACAGACCCGATGGATAGGCCTCCCAGACCTCGTCGCAGGTGAAGGTCAGGATCGGAGCAAGCTGGCGCACCATGGCGTCGAGCATGTTCGCCAAGACCGTCTGTGCGCTGCGCCGCTCGATGCTCGTCGGGGCGGCGGAGTAGAGGCGGTCCTTGATCGCATCGAAATAGAGCGAGGAGATGGCGACGATGAAGTCGTACCAGCCGCGATAGACCATATGGAAGCGATAGTTGTCGTAGTTGGCTTCGGTCTCCTCAATCAGGTCGGTCAGCCGTGCGAGCGCCCAGGTGTCGAAGTCGAGCATCTCGTCGGCGGTCACGTAATCGTCGACGGTGAAGTCATAGAGGTTGCTCAACAGATAGCGGAAGCTGTTGCGGATGCGACGATATGCTTCAGAGGAACGCGCGATGATCTCGTCGTCTATGCTCATGTCCTGCGAATAGTCGACCGAGGCGACCCACAGGCGCAGGACATCGGCACCGTTTGCCTTGATGACGTCGAGCGGGTCGATGACGTTGCCGAGGGACTTGGACATCTTGCGGCCTTCCCCGTCGACGGTGAAGCCGCAGCTGACGACCGTCTTGTAGGGCGGCTCGCCGTAGACGCCCATGCTGGTCAGCAACGATGACTGGAACCAGCCGCGGTGTTGGTCCGAACCCTCGAGATAGACGTCTGCCGGACGACGGAGCTCTTTGCGTGCCTCGCAGACGCTCGTATGCGACACGCCGCTTTCCCACCACACGTCCAAGACGTCGGTGCCGGGCACGATATCTGTAGAGCCGCAGTCCGGACAGCAGGTGCCGGCCGGGAGATAGTCGTGCGGATCGGTCGTATACCAGGCGTCTGCACCCTGCGTTTCGAAGAGATCGATGATCGCGTCGAAGGTCTCCTCGCTCGCGATGGTCGCTCCGCAGGAAGCGCAGGTGAAGACCGGGATGGGGACTCCCCAGAAGCGCTGGCGGCTGATGCACCAGTCGGGACGCTCGGCGATCATGCCGCCGATACGCTTGGAGGCCCAGGACGGCACCCAGCGCACGTTCTTCTCGATCGCCTGCAAGGACTTCTGACGTAGGTCGTCCGCCTCCATCGAGACGAACCACTGTGTAGTCGCCCGGAAGATGACCGGCTCCTTGCAACGCCAGCAGTGCGGATAGCTGTGCTCCATGTCGATGCGTGCAAGCAGGACCCCTTGCTCGTCGAGCCAGGAGATGATGTCTTCGTTGGAGCCGACGGCATCACGGCCCGCCCACGAACCGGCCGCCTCGGTGAAGACGCCGTCGTCGTCGACCGGCATGCGCATCTCCACGCCTTCGAAGTTCTGTGCGACCAGGTAGTCGTCCTGGCCATGGCCGGGGGCAGTGTGGACCGCACCGGTGCCGGTATCGAGTGTGACGTGGTCGCCGTAGATGACCACGCCTTCTACCCCTTCGAGGATGGGATGGACATAGCGGGCGGAGACCAGTTCGCTGCCGTGTACGCTGCAGACCTCGCCGCCTGTCTTCAGCAGCTCGAAATCTTCGATCCCGGCGGTCTGCATGACATCGTCGAGGAGGTCACGTGCCATGACGAGCAGCTCGTCACCGACCTTGGCGACGACGTACTCGGCATCCGGCGCGAGACTGACGGCGGAATTGGCCGGCAAGGTCCACGGGGTCGTCGTCCAGATGACGACCGATACCGGCAGATCGCCCCATCCGGCTTCCTCGATAGCGGGGGCAAACGCCTTCGGTATCTCGGTGAAATAAAACTTTACGAAGATGGAGGGACTGGTCTCATCCGAATATTCGATTTCGGCCTCGGCAAGAGCGGTATGGCAATGCGTGCACCAGTGAATCGGCTTGCTGCCCCGATAGATCGAGCCGTTCAGATACATGTCCTTGAAGATGCGGATATTGCCGGCCTCGTACTCGGGGGTGTCGGTGAGGTAGGGATCGTCCCACTCTCCCAAGACGCCGAGACGCTTGAAGCTTTCCCGCTGGCCGTCCACCTGCTCGGTCGCATAGTCACGGCAGATGCGGCGGAAGGTCGGCGTATCGATTTTGGCCATCTTTTCGGGACCGAGTTTGTTCTCGACCTTGTTTTCGATGGGAAGACCGTGGCAGTCCCAGCCTGGGACATACGGAGCGAAACAGCCCTGCTGGGAGCGGTATCTGACGATGAAGTCCTTGAGGATCTTGTTGAGCGCATGCCCGATATGAATCGGACCGTTGGCATAGGGCGGGCCGTCATGCAGGATGAACGTCTCGCCGTCCTTGTTCTGCTCGAGGACTTTGTGGTACAGGTCCATCTCCTCCCATTTCTTCAGGCGGAGCGGCTCGTTTTGCGGCAGACCGGCCTTCATCTTGAACTCGGTCTGCGGGAGATTCATGCTCTGTTTGTAATTGGGTGTCTCAGTCATCTATCTTGCGTCCTCTAGTAGCGTCTCATCCAATCCGTGCACACAGGCAGCAGCACCCACCGCTGTGGGTTCCGCCAGTACGTGGAGGTGCATCTTGAACAATAGGGCCGGCACTAAGCGGTCACAGGAGCGTACGGCAACTACATTCCCTGCTCAAGATGCTTACTAATGTGTTTGGTGAGGGTCTCGGAGAGATTCGCCAACGAGCTGGTCGGCATGATGACGCGGGCCACCAGATGGGCCGGGACCTCGTCGCCGTTCTTGTTGGCATGGTCGACATAGAGGAAATCGATGCGTGACTCCGCATTGGTGGTGGAAACGATGGAAGCGTTTGCATACTGACCACAGGCACGCTCCGGAGAAGCTTGAACCTGGAAATGCACTTCGTCTGCCATGGGGGTTCCTTTCTGTTGCTTTATCCTGTCGGGATTGTAACGCTAAAGGGGGGATCATAGGAGGGGGCTTCGCCCCCTCCACCCCCATTACAGACCTGCGGCG
>JAJQAN010000050.1:5214-8651 GCA_021203765.1 Coriobacteriaceae bacterium
GGGGGATCATAGGAGGGGGCTTCGCCCCCTCCACCCCCATTACAGACCTGCGGCGCTCCTAGCGGTTCGGACTCCATAGAAGGGGGCGCGAGATGCCACGCTCCAAGTATTCGCGGACACACTCGCACCCCTTGGAATCGGCACTAAGGGAAGTGGGAGGTACCTGTTGCAAGTTTTCGCGGACACACTTGCGTCTCCTGTGGACTCTAAACGTTTAGAGGGATTCGGTGAAGATGGTGCGAGCGGCGGCAAGGAGGGCGTCGCGCTCGTTGGGGAGTTCTTCGTCGACGACCTGCTGCAGGAGGGTCGAAAGCGCCTGGCCGATGAGAGGTCCTTGGGGGTAGCCGAGCTCCTTCAGGTCCTTGCCGTCGACGGCGAGGTCGGCGAGCGAGAAGGCCGCATCCTCCTCCAGCGCTTCTGCGAGGAGCTGACGGGCGCGCTCGATGTGTTCCATCTTGATCGGTACCTCGGGAGGCTTCATCCCCTGTACGTCCGCCCAGTGCACGGCGTAGAGGTCGCGTGTGCGCTCCAGACCGTGCTTTGCCAGCATCCGGCGCATCTGCTTCATCGTCTCCGGATCATGGAAGTCGTGGTAGCGGACCAGGTGTACCAGCCGTGACGTGTCCTCGCGACTCATGCGCAGGTGGCGGCAGATTTCCTGGGCGTAGTCGGCGCTGACGGCGGCGTGCCCGTAGCAGTGACCGATGCCCGCCTCGTCCACAGAGAAGGTCTCGGGTTTGCCGACGTCGTGCAAAAGCAGAGTCAGGCGCATGACCGGATCGTCGGCGGGTGCGAAAGCGACGCTGCGCACGCAGTGCTCCCACACGTCGAATGCGTGATAGGGATTGTGCTGGTCGAAGTCGAAGGTCTTTTCGATGTACGGGATGCAGACGGCGAGGATGTCGCGGTAGGCAAGCGCGATAGCGACGAAGTCGTTGCCCAGCAACATCTTGAAAAGCTCCTCGCGGATACGTTCACAGGCTATCCTGTTGAGCTGTCCACGCTGGCGGTCGAGCGCCGCTGCGGTCTCCTTCTCAATGTCAAAGCCTAAGACGGAGGCAAAACGGAGGGCCCGCATGATACGCAGAGCGTCCTCGGAGAAGCGCTCATCGGGATTCCCGACACAGCGGATCCGACCTGCCTGCAGGTCCTCCCGTCCCCCGAAGGGATCGACCAGGCCACGCACGGGAGAGTATGCCATCGCGTTGACGGTGAAGTCACGCCGCGCGAGGTCGTCTTCGACCGAGCTCTCGAAGGTGACCTGGTCGGGATGGCGCCCATCGGCGTAGGCACCGTCGCTGCGGAAGGTCGTCACCTCGACCAGGTCACCTCCGCTTCGGACGGCCACGGTTCCGTGCTCGGTGCCGATATCGATGATCTGCGTATCCTCAAAGACGTGTTTGACCTCGTCCGGGGTTGCATCGGTACAGACATCCCAATCGTGTTCGGTCTGCCCGAGCAGGGCATCGCGCACACAGCCGCCGACGACGTAGGCGGAGTAGCCACTCCGATCGAGTGCTTCGAGGACATGCAGGATGTTGTCGGGAATCTCCAGATCCATGGATATCATTCTCGCACAAAGCCGTGGCCATAAAAAAACGGCCGACGTCGTGCCGGCCGTTTACCCCTGCTGCTGTTCTCGGAGCTTACGGAGCGATGGAAGACGCACCGTCGACCAGCATGCACTGCCCTGAATAGAAGCAGGAGTCCGGCCCGCTTAAGAAGGCGACGACCGGACCGATGTCGTTTTCCGGATCCCCCATCCTGCCCATGGGCTTCTTCTTCATCTCTTCCTCATACATCTCGGGGAACTTCTTGGCCCACTCCTTGGAGGCGGGGGTCTCCGAACTCGGCAGGATGCAGTTGACGCAGATGCCGTATTCTCCCCATTCCTTGGCCGCGATCTTCGTCAGACCGCGGACCGCCTCCTTGTTGGAGGCATAGGCGAGCTGACCGGCGTAACCGAACATGCCGGTGGCTGAGGCGAAGTTGATAACACGTCCCTCGTGCTGTTCCTTCATGTAGGGGAAGCATTCCTGCATGAAGTTGAGCGAGCCGATGCACCCGGTTGACCAGGCAAGATACATCGCGTCGTAGGTCGTTTCCTCCACCGGTGCGGACGGACCGACCGCTTGGGCGTTGTTGACCAGCACATCCACCGTGCCGAAGGTCGAAGCGGTCTCTTCCACCACTTCTTTGACCCGATCGCGGTCCGACGAGTCGCAGGGAAGCGCGAGTCCATCGACGCCGAGCGCCTTTATCTCTTCGATACTCTCTTCAATCGGCCCGGGGCGACGCCCGGTGATGACGATATTGACGCCCCGCTTGGCCAGACAGGTGGCGATGCCCTTGCCGATGCCTTGCCCGCCGCCGGTAATGATTGCTACCTTCTCGTTCAGCTGCTTCATACTCTCTCCTCCTTCTTCGAATCGGACATCCCTGTTGCCTGGCGGCGAAAGCGCCGATGGCGGATGCCCACTTCGATTCCGATTGTAGGTTCCTTCCGAGGCGGGGGTGGAGGCCAAGCGGAGACGATGACGTGAACGGCGTGAGGATGCGGACTTAGGACTGAGCGCGCGGGTGCGTCGTGCGCTGCGTCTCCTTCATGTGCTCGAGTGAGAGATGGGTATAGATCTGCGTCGTGGAGAGGCTGGCATGGCCGAGCATCTCCTGGACGCTGCGGAGGTCTGCCCCCTCTTCCACCAGGGTCGTTGCAAAAGCGTGACGCAGGTCGTGGGGATGCAGCGAGGCGTCGAGACCTGCCTGGGCGGCGCGCTTCTTGAAGACCGCCCGCAGGGCCGCATCGCTCATCGCGTTGCCACGCGAGGAGATGAAGAGGGCATCTGAGGTCTTGCCGTCCAAGAGAAGCGGACGCGCCTCCGAGATGTAACGGTCGAGGAGGTGCAGGGCGAGGTCGTAGAGCGGCACGATACGCTCCTTGGACCCTTTGCCGAAGAGCCTCACCGTCCCCGACGAGAAGTCGATGGCGGCCGGCTGCAGGCCGGCGACCTCGGAGATGCGTGCCCCGGAGGCGTAGAGGAGTTCGAGGAAGGCCTGGTCACGCAGGCCGATGGTGTCGTGTACATCGCAGACCGAAAGGAGACTTTCGACCTCTGCCTGGGAAGTCTTGCGCGGCAGGTCGCGTCCTATCTTGGGGGATGCGGCAGCAGCTGCCGGATTCGTCGTGAGGACCTCCTGCTCGTTGAGGTAGGCAAAAAAGGAGCGCAGCGTCGAGAGATGCCGAGCGATCGTCTTGCGGGCATACTGCGCGGCATTCAAGTCCGCCAAAAAGCGTCGGAAGGTCTTGCTGTCCAGGTGCAGCGGATCGACCTGCTCCCTAGCAGCCCAGTCGAAATAGGAGGCGAGGTCGACCGAGTAGGCGCGCGCGGTGTGCTCGGAGAAGTTACGTTCCGTCTGCAGATGGCGTATGAACTCGC
>JAJQAN010000050.1:8751-27111 GCA_021203765.1 Coriobacteriaceae bacterium
CGCGCGGTGTGCTCGGAGAAGTTACGTTCCGTCTGCAGATGGCGTATGAACTCGCTCCCCCACCGTACGGCTTCGGCATCGAATCGCTCGTCGGCGAAATGTTCTGTTGGATCGTATAGATCAGGCATCGGAGTCCCCGTTCTGCAAAACCGCTGCCCTCTCACAGGGGGCGAACAGGTCCGTACGCTCCGCCACGAACGCGTCGATGGCGGCATGCGCCCGGTGGGCATAGGCGGCGTGACGTTGCGCCTTGTTGCGAACAGGCGGCGTGATGGGAGGGATTATACCGTAGTTGACATGCATGGGCTGGTAGTCCTGCGTCTGTGGATCGCTCGCATAGGCGAGCAGAGCCCCGAACAACGTCTCGGGGGGCAGCTGCGGTGCCGGCAGGTCCTTCATCTGCGCAAAGACGGCCAGCGCGACGAAAAGACCTGAGGCGACCGCCTCCATATAGCCTTCGGTGCCGGTCAGCTGGCCCGCAAGATGTATGGAGGGATTTTCGGGCAGAGCAAGCGTCTTGGTCAGGACATGCGGTGCATCCACGAAGGTGTTGCGGTGCATGACCCCGAAGCGGGAGAACTCTGCATGCTCCAGACCGGGGATCATCGAGAAGACACGCTGTTGCTCCCCGAACTTCAGGTTGGTCTGGAATCCGACCAGATTGTAGGCGCTGCGCTGGGTGTTTTCCGCACGAAGCTGCACGGCCGCCCAGGGACGTCTGCCGGTACGCGGGTCGGTCAGGCCGACCGGTTTGAGGGCCCCGTGGGAAAGAGCTTCGGGACCGGTACGCGCCACCTCCTCGATCGGCTGACAGGCGGCAAAGAGCTCCCTGCGCTCGAAATCCTTTTCGATGACACGCCCGGCGGCGGTCAGCTCGCGGACGAAACGCTCGTATTCCTCGCGGTCCATCGGGGCATTGAGATAGTCGGCGCCCTCCCCCTTGTCGTAGCGCGACTGTGCGAAGATGATGCTCCGGTCGATGGAGGCGGCCTCCACGATGGGGGCGGCCGCGTCGTAGAAGGAAAGGCTCGCGCTGGAGACGGCTTGGGAGATCTCTGCAGCGAGCGCGTCGGAGGTCAGAGGACCGGTGGCGATGATGGCGGGACCGTCGGGCAGGCCGGTCACCTCCCGGCGGACGACCTCGATGAGGGGATCTGCGGCGATGAGGCGTTCGACCTCGCGCGAAAAGGCCACCCGGTCGACCGCCAAGGCTCCGCCCGCCGGCACCGACGTGGAACAGGCGATCGCGTAGAGAAACGAGCCCATGGCCTGCAGTTCGTATTTGAGGGAGCCGGCGGCGGTATCCGGATCTGTGCTCTTAAACGAATTGGAACAGACGAGTTCGGCCAAACCGTCGCTGCGATGGACGGGTGTCTGGCAAACAGGGCGCATCTCGATCAGACGGACCGGCACCTGACGTGCCGCCAGCTGCAGGGCCGCCTCACAGCCGGCCAGGCCGCCGCCGACGACGGTGACCTGCGTGGCAGGGCCTCCGCTTCGTGTACCTGTGCCGGAAGAATCGATCGCCATACGCCTCTTCGCGCACCATCTCGAACGAAGGATACGTCAGGATGGACCGTTACGGTGCCAACAGAGGCCTCTATTATAGAGGAGCGGCCCACAGCCTCTGCGCCGCTTCATACCGGTACGCAACACTGGTAGCGCCCGTCGTAGCCGCGCGTTACCAGGCCCTGCAGCTCGTATTCCGACAGGCGCTTGACGACTTCGCCCGCCGTCAGGTTGAAGTAGGCCGTCAACTCCTCGGGAAAGTATTTCTGCGCTGCCAGAGCACGCAGGAGCGGATCGTTTTCGACCGCCTCCTGCGGACTCATCCCCTTCCTGTTGCAGGAATCCCCTTCTTCGCAGTCCTCCATCAGAGAAAGCGGATGCAGGGCGAACGCGTCGTCCAAGGCATGCTCGAAACTCTCCTTGTCGACTACCGGGGTGGCACCTTGACACAACAGACGGTTGGCCCCTCGGGATTCGGGCGAGGTGATGGAGCCGGGCACGACGGAGACCTCCCGTCCGGCGTTAAGCGCCGCGTCGGCGGTTGAGAAGGTCCCGCTCGGCAGCCCGGCCTCACCGATCAGGAGCAGGCGGGCCAGCCCGGCAATGATTCGGTTACGTCGGGGAAAGAGCCCTGGCAGAGGCTGCATGGTGGGCGGATTCTCCGAAATGACCGCTCCTCCGTCGTCTATGACCTCTTGGAACAGCCCGCCGGCCCGTTTGGGATAGACGACGTCGATCCCCGAACCGAAGACCACGACCGTGCGGGCGTCGTTTTCGAGGGCCGTCCGATGGGCCGCCTGGTCGCAACCCATGGCGCCGCCGGATACGATCGTCAGCCCCCGTCGCGCCGCGATGGACGTGAACTGCTCCACGCAGGACAGGCCGTACGGCGTCGCCTTGCGGGCACCGATGACGGCGATGCTGGGATTGCTCAAAACCGACGCGTCCCCGATGCCGTACAGGCACTGTGGTGGATCGGATATCCCTCGCAGGAGTTCGGGATAGGCCTCATCGTCCGGCTCCAACGTGAAACGTGCTCCTTCCAGGACCGTCATCTCTTCCTCACCTCCTGCTCAGTCGTCGGGGTCTTCCACCCGAAACATAACTGCCTCGCACAAGTGCTCGTCGAGGACCTGCTCGCTTTCGGCCATGTCGGCGATGGTGCGGGCCACCCGGAGAACCCGGATGATCCCGCGCCCGGACAGGTGATGCTGCCGGGCGAGGTCTTCGATGAGACGACGCTCGGATCTGCCGAGGGAACAGGCTTCGATCGCCTCCTGGGAGCTGCGCGGAGGACGGGGCTTTTCCTCCCGCTCCCGAAAGGCGGCATAGTCCCGGGCCACGGCGACTTCCTGGGCCAGATCCGACGAAGAACGGCCGCTGCCGCTTTGCAACACCCGCTTCGGGTCGACACGGGGCACCGTGCAGGTCAGATCGATACGGTCTTTGAGCGGGCCGCCGAGTTTGCTCTTGTAACGGTTGATGTCCTGTTCGCTGCAGGTGCAGTTGTGGTCGAAATCCCCGAGGTGCCCGCAGGGGCAGGGGTTCGACGCAGCCAGCAGCTGGAAGCGTGCCGGGAACGTCAGGCGCTCCATCGCACGACAGATGTTGACGATGCCGTCCTCCAGAGGCTGTCGCAGCATCTGCAGGACACGCACGGGGAATTCCCCGAGTTCGTCGAGGAAGAGGACGCCGCGATGGGCGAGGGAGACCTCCCCTGGCATGACCGGTTGGCCACCTCCGATCAACGCCGCACTCGTTGCAGAATGGTGTGGCGCCCGAAACGGCCGCACGCCTGCTGCGATGCTGCTCAGGTCGAGACCGGCGACCGAATGGATGACCGCCGTTTCGATCTGCTCCTCTTCGTCCAAGGCGGGAAGGATCGTTGGAAATCGCTGGGCAAGCATGGTCTTGCCCGAGCCGGGAGGACCGACCATGAGGATACCGTGGCCGCCCGCGGCGGCGATGGTCAGAGCGCGGACCGCCATGTCCTGCCCGACGACCTCGCGGTAGTCGATCGGAGAACTCTGCGGGGGCGGGGTGCGTGGATGCATCTCTTGGAGATTACCCTCGTGCAGGTTCGCCAGATGCGAAAGCACGAGATGCTTCAGGCCGCTGAGCTGCGGCAACTCCATCTGCGCCGGCCCGCTTACAAGCGTGTAGCCCAGCTCCTTGGCGCAGAGCGCATGGGCAAGCAGGCCGTCGACACTGCGGACCGAGCCCTCCAGCGCCAGCTCCCCCACGACGAGCGTCCGCTCCACAAGCTGTTCGGGTACCTGTCCGGTGGCGCAGAGAAACGCCAGGGCGATGGGTAGATCGAAGCCCGAGCCGCTCTTTCGCACCGATGCCGGGGCGAGGTTGATGACGACCCGGCGGTTGTTCGACAACTCGAAGCCGGCGGCGCGGATCGCGCTTTTGACCCGCATGCGGGCCTCCTGCACCGTCGCGTCCGCCATGCCGACGATCGACATGCCGGGAATGCCCGACCCGACCTCTATCTCGACTCGCACGGGCACCGCTTCGACGCCGCGCAGCACACAGGTCGTGACACAGGCACGTTGCGTCTTCGGAGCACTCAAGCGACACAGCTCCGATCGAAGCAACCGATGTGGTGCCGCAAGAACGCACGGTCCTTTCGGGTGACGCATATCGCGATGACATCGAAGCGGACCTGGTACTCCTCCTCGTCATGCAACATGAGATAGCTCATGGCGATGCGCTCGTAGCGTGACTGCTTTTGGGCGTTCACGGCTTCTTCGGGCAGCCCTGTCTCGATGGTCCGCCGTGTCTTGACCTCGACGAAGACGAGCGTTCCGTCCTCGTCGCGCGCGATGATGTCTGCCTCGCCATAGCGGCAGACCCAATTGCGTTCGAGGATCTCGTAGTCCTGACGTCGCAGGAAATAGGCGGCGACCCGCTCACCATGCCGCCCCAGCTCCTTGTTGTTTTCCTCCCCGTCGACGTCGAGACCCTCCTCCCCCGGAAGCTCCAGGTCGTCGACTTGCTGTACCTCGATATCCTCTTCAGGTGTCTCAGATGTATCGCCCATGCTCGCATCCTTTCGTTCGTTCAGATCGGCTGCCTTCACTTTGACAGGCGGACCTAAACAAAACGTCGATTGAGATCAGTCCCCGTTTCATACGTCTGCCGCCGTCTCTTCGGAACTGCCCGTAAGGACCGTCTGAAAGGATCCGGAACGGTTTCAGGACTGGGGCGGAACGCTTTTCGGAGTTTTCATCCGGACGGGATCGGAATGGGTTGCGTACCGAGGATACGCAGAATATGGGATACTGAGCTGTGTTGGAAAGCCGACACAACGCTGCACCGAGGAGCAGAAATGAAGGAACTGAGAGAGGAATACATCTCGATCATCGAAGAACTCGACGGCGATCTGCCCGGCCGTCGGGCCGCCGTGGACTCCATCGAGGAGTCAGGCATCATGGCCTATGGCGCCCCGCTCACCTTCTCCTACGTCCCCGACCTCTTCGATTCGGACGATCTTGCCTATCTCGAGCAGGTTTCCACCACCGCGCATCGCATCCTCTGCAAGGTCATCCGCCACTTTCTCGACGATCCGGACTACCGCGAAATCTTCCACTTCCCGCCCGAGGTCGAACGTCTCATCCTGCTGCCGTGCAACTATCCCCAGCTGCTTCCCATCGCCCGTTTCGACCTCTTCTTGAACGAGGAGGACGGCAGCTTTCAGTTCTGTGAGTTCAACGCCGACGGCACCTCCGCGATGTCGCGCGATCTGGCGGCCGCGCAGGCGCTTGAGCAGGGAGCCACCTTCCGGGAATTCGCCCGGCGGCACACCGTCGAGCACTTCGAGCTCTTCGACAGCTGGGTGGAGGCCTTCATGGACATCTATCGCAGCGATAAAAACGCGGTGGACGACCCGAACGTCTGCATAACCGACTTTTCCGAAAGCGGTGTGAACAGCGATTTCGAGCTTTTCATCGCAGCCTTCGAACGTCGGGGCATCCCCGCCCGCTTCGTTGATGTGCGCGCTCTGGAATTCGACGGCGAGCTCCTGCGCGATACAAAGGACGGATACATCATCGACGCCGTCTACCGCCGCAGCGTCACCTCCGAGATCATGCAACATCCCGGTGAATGCGAGGCCCTGATCGACGCCGTCGCAGCCGAAAAGGTCTGCCTCATCGGACACTTCCGCACGACGGTCATCCACACGAAGATGATCGGAGCCGCCCTCTACGATCCGAAGACCGCGGCGTTTTTAAGCGACGAGGAGCAGGATTTCGTCAGGGGCCACGTTGCGCGCACCTATCTTTTGCGCCACGATACCGAGGGATTGGACCTGGAGCAGGTCAGACACAACAAGGACGCCTGGATTATAAAACCGCAGGATGACTACGGTGCCCATGGGGTCTATCCGGGGGTGGACTGTGCGACGCAAGAGGATTGGGAGCGTCTCGTGGACGAAAAGACGGATGCCGGCTACATCGCCCAGGAATTCTGCCCGCCCTACACCGTTGATATCGTCCTTCCGGAGCAGGACGGCGACGACACATGCAAGGTGGAAGCCTGGGAGTCGATGCCCGGCTGCTACCTCTACGATGGGAAATTCGTCGGGCTGTACTGCCGGGAAGGCCAACACGGGATCATCGCGCTGGACCACGGGGGCGTGTGCGCGCCGTCATTCAAAGTGGACTGCGGGTAGGACGCCGAGACGAAGGGCGGCTCAGTCGACCGCCATCTCCTCGGCCGTTTCGACGCGCTGCAGGACGGTCGAGCGCTTCAAAAGGGCGATCGAGCCGAACAGGGGCGGAGAGACCTGCGAGCCGGTCACGGCGACCCGCAGCGGCTGCAGCACGAAGCGCGCCTTGACCCCTGTCTGTTCCACATAGCCACGCAGCGCCGCCTCGATTGCCTCCTCGTTCCATTCCACCTTCTTCAGGATCTCCCCTTCCGCATGCAGATGCGTCCGTGCGCCGGCGCCCTCCTTCTGCAGGATCTTCTTCACCGACTTCTCGTCATAGTCGATGTCCTCGTCGAGCAGGTAGGCGATCATCGGGACGGTGTCGCGCATCAGTTTGACCCGCTCGCAGACGAGCGGATAGATCGCCTCATACCAGTCCCGACGGGCATCGACGTCGGCCTGGGCGTCCGTGTAGCCGGCTTCGACCAGGTACGGGACGAGTTCGTCGACGAAGCGGCTGGCTCCCATCTGCTGTATGTAGCGGTTGTTGATCCAGTCGAGCTTGTCGGGATCGAGCGAGGCGGGGTTCTTGCTGATGTGATCGAGGGAGAAGTGCTCCGTCATGAAGGTGCGGTCGAATATGGTCGTCTCGCCGTCCGGTGCCCAGCCGAGGAGTGCCAGATAGTTGAAGAGGGCATCGGCAAGATAACCCTCGTCGCGGTATTCCTCGACACTGGCGGCGCCGTGGCGTTTGGAGAGCTTCTTGCCGTCCGGGCCGCAGATCATAGGGATATGGGCGAAGACCGGCGTCGGATAGTCCAACGCCTCGTAGAGCAGTATCTGTCGCGGTGTGTTGGGCAGATGGTCGTCGCCGCGTATGACGTGCGTGATCTGCATGTTCGCATCGTCTACGACGACGGCGAAGTTGTAGGTCGCGCTGCCGTCGCTCCGCACGACGATCAGGTCATCCTGCAGACCGGAGTCGAAGACCGTATCGCCGTGGACGGCGTCATGAACGAGGATCTCACCCCGGTCCTGCGGAACCTTCAAGCGCCATACGTGGGGCTCACCTGCATCGATACGCGCCTGTGCCTCCTGCGGGTCCAAGTGCCGGCAGGTACGCTCGACCGGCGTGCCCTCCTTGTTCGCCGCCTCGCGCTTGGCCGCGATCTCATCAGGCGTGCAGAAGCAGGGATAGACCGCGCCGTTTGCCTTGAGCAGCTCGAGCGCATCTGCGTAGGTGTCGGCACGTTCCGTCTGAAAATACGGACCGGCCTGACCACCGACCTCGGGCCCCTCGTCCCAATCGAGGCCGAGCCAGCGCATCGCACGCAGGATGAGCTCGACGTTTTCCGCAGTCGAACGCTCCGGGTCGGTGTCCTCGATGCGCAGGATGAAGCTGCCCTTTTGGGCACGGGCGAAGGCCCAGTTATAGATGGCGGTGCGGGCGCCGCCGATATGGAGCTTCCCGGTCGGGGACGGTGCAAACCGGACGCGGACCTCGGACATGCGTATCTCCTTAAAGAAAAAGGCCCGGGACACACCCGAGCCTTATCCACAAACGTTTAGCTACGGGCGAACGGAGCGTGGTGCTACTCCTCGCCAAGGGCCATACGGACAAACGTGGCGATCTTGATGTCGTCTCCGATCGCCTTGGCAGCCTCGGCGACATAGGACTCGACGGACTTGCTCGTATCCTTGACGAAGTCCTGTTCAACCAGGCAGTTTTCCTTGTAGAACTTCTTCATGCGTCCGGTGGCCATCTTCTCCTGGATCTCCTCAGGCTTGCCGGACTCGGCGGCTTGGGCCTTGTAGATATCCTTCTCGTGGGCGACGACATCCTCCGGGACGCTGCTCTGATCCAAGGAGACCGGGTTGGTGGCGGCGATCTGCATGGCGACATCCTTGCCCATGGTCAAAAAGGCATCGTCGGTGGCCGTCGCCTCGTTGTTGAAGGTAAAGCCGACCAGGACCCCGATCTTGCCGTCCATGTGGATGTAGGGCACCAGCGCGCCGGTGCCGTCGATCTGCAGACGCGCAAAACGGGCGATTTGGATGTTCTCGCCGATGACGTGAATCGCATCGGTCAAGATCTCCTCGACGGTCTTGCCGTCCACGCTCGATGCCTTCAGGGCGTCGATGTCGGCCGGATCGTTGTCGGCGACCGCGCGGGCGAAGGTGTCGGTATAGGCGGTGAACTTCTCGTTGATGGCCACGAAGTCCGTCTCGCAGTCGACTTCGATAACCGAGCCGATGCGGGGGTCGGAATCGGAGACGAACGCACCGATACGGCCTTCGTCGGTGGCACGTCCCGCCTTCTTGGCGGCGGCGGCCAGACCACGGGTACGGAGCACGTCGATCGCCTTGTCCATATCGGCATTGGCTTCGACGAGCGCCTTCTTGCACTCCATCATGCCGGCGCCTGTTGCTTCGCGCAGCTCTTTGACCTGGGCAGCGCTGATATCGGTTTCAGCCATAGGTATGGGCCTCCTTCGTCGTGATCGGTCTGTCGTTAGGCAGAGGCTTGATCGGTTTGTTCGTCTGTGGCGGCCGCCTGCTCCGTCTGTGCCGCATCTGCCGTATCCGCTGCGGCTTCCTCGGCGGCAGGCTCCGCTGTGGCCTCTTCTGCGGGTTCGGCCACGGCCTCCTTCGCAGGCTCTGCCGGAGTCTCATCGGCAGGCTGCGTATCGGTCTTGGCATCGGTCGACGCCTCGGGAGCCGGCTGGGCTGCCGGTGCAGCATCGCTGCTCTGCTCGGCAGGAGCCGAGGTGGTAGCCCCGTCCGCATCCTGCATCTCTTCGAGGCTGGTCGCCGCTTTACCCTCGGTGATGGCCTGGGCCATGAGGGCGCAGATGAGTTCGATGGATCCGATCGAATCGTCGTTTGCCGGGATTCCGTAGTCGATGCCGTCGGGATCGGAGTTCGTATCGATCAGCGCCACGATCGGGATGTGCAGGCGCTGGGCCTCCTTGACGGCGATGTCGTCGTAGGTGGTGTCGACGATGAAGACGGCGGCCGGAAGGCGTTGCATGTCCCGGATGCCGTTGAGGGCGGCCTGCAGTTTCTGCAGCTCCTTTTGCAGGCTGGCGCGTTCCTTCTTGCTGTAGTTCTCCACCATCTGGGAGTCCAGCAGGTTTTCGAGTTCCGTCATGCGCTTGACGCGGCTGCGGATGGTCTGGAAATTGGTGAGCATGCCGCCCATCCAACGCTGGTTGACATAGGGCATGCCGCACATCTCGGCGGTTTCCTTGATCGGTTCCTGCGCCTGCTTTTTGGTGCCGATGAACATGATCGTCTGGCCGGTCGAGGCAAGCGAGCTGACGAAACTGTAGGCCTCGTCGAGGGCATAGAGCGTCTGCTTGAGATCGATGACGTAGATGCCGCTGCGTTCGCCGATGATGTAGGGCTTCATCTTCGGGTTCCAGCGGCGGGTCTGATGCCCGAAATGCACGCCGGCGTCTAAAAGGGATTGAATAGAGACAGTGAGAGCCATAGGTGGTACCTCCGTGTTCGTTGTTCCTCTGCCCCGGATCGTCGCCGAACTCCCACAACCCCGGTCAAAACGCCGGGGCCACTCGCAGGATGGCTCCCCGAAGCATGTGTATTTACGTGCCTCTTGCACGCAGCCGTGTGATTATAGCAAAAATTCCTGGTGTAAGAAGCGCAACGGTAAGGCGGCGGGCGCCTTCCGTGCTGCGATTCCGACGAACACCGGCAGCGGAAGAGGCGTTTGAACCTATTCCCGCGGTTTGAGAGAGGTCATCTTGACGTAGGATCCGTTCTTCAACTTGCCCCAGTAGTCGTTGTAACGGTTCTTGACCACTTCGACGACCTTGACGTTCTTGTCCTTTTTGAGGGTGGCCAGAGCTGTCGATTCGGCATAGGCGGCGGATCGGGCCTTAGCCTGTTTCCTCAAGGTGAAACGGCCGGCCTCAATCTGCGAGAGGCGCTTTTCGGTCTGCCCGCAGTAGATGCAGGTGCCGTCGACGAAGGAGTGCGTGCTGGCGGTTCCCAGATGGCTCAGATAGCTCATCCTCACCCAGCCGGCCTTCTTTTTGAAGGCTACCTTGCCCCAGTAGCGGCCCTTCTTCGTGAGTTTGACCTTGCTCACCTGCACGACGGTCTTCTTGGTGATCGTCTTCCTGAGCGCAGAGGATTTCTTGGGCTTCGCACGGACGTTCAGTGCATCGGCCTTGACCTGGTAGTAGCCTGCGTCATGGACGATGAGCTTCTTGCCGCAGGCACAGACGCTGCTCGCCCCGGTCATGACGAACGTGTGCGTCTCCACGCTCGTCGAAGCAGGTTTGACCTGCTCGCCACAGTTTTTGCAGACGACCGCAGAGGTCACAGCGGTATGGGTCGAGTCGGTGCGCTTGGTATAGGTGACGGTCCCGCCCGTCGTCTTCTTGTGCTGGCAGATCGAGGCGCCATTCTTTTGCAACATCTTAAGCGCCTTGGCCGGCTCGCGTATGCCGAGACGGTTGTAGACCCCGACCTGGACCGCCGGGGAAGAGCTGTAGAAATGCGCCAGACACTTGTTGTAGAGTCCGTGGGACTTCGCGATGCTCTGACTGGTGGTGTAGCCGCTCAAAGAGGACTTGGTGATGACGTAGATGGTCGCGGAGCTGCCGACCTTGGCCTGCAGGTCCTTCTTGCTCGTAACCCGGGAACGCTCGGCGTAGATGGCCTCGATGAGGGCTTGTTCGCTCATCTTTTTGGAATAGCCGCCCGCCCGGGACATGGCCTCGGTGAAGATGCTCCGCGAACCGGAGACCCCATGCTGTACCGCCGTCGAGAAGATGGCGTTGCGCAAGGCGACCGAATACCTCTTGACCTTGAAGCCCTTGACCGCACCCTGCCAGGATGAGACTGCCGCGTCGTAGAAGTTTTTCTTGACGAACTTGTACTGCAGGTTGAAGAACTGCTTGCGGTACTTCTTCCCCATCTTCTTCCACTTGCTGTTGAACTTCGTCCCGCAGGACTTTCCGTCGTTTTTGTAGGCCTTCTTGAGCTTCCGACCGATCTTGGCCTTGGTCGACGACCTGGGATAGTTCTGCGTCGCGAAGACGGCGATGCGGTAGGCGTTCGAGGGAATCATCTGATAGGCGCCGTAGGCGACGCCGGCCTCGACCGCTCCGGGGTTGTTGCCGGATTCGTAGTAGGAGCAGAGCTTTCCGTATTCACGGCCGGCATATGCCTGCTGGGGTTGCGCGAAGAAAACGGCGACGCAGCACAGACAGCAGACGGCGGCGAGGGCCGCCAGTATGAGGAGACGGCGGTGCCGCAGGCCCGTTTCCGGCTCGCACACCGCTTGACAAGCTGCTGGGGATGAAACATGAAGCGCATGCGCGGCCGCCCTGTTCCGTTTGATGTGCATGGCGCGACCTCTCGGTTCGTATGCTTTACGTTTTTGTTGGCGCCTATTCTACGTCTTTTGGCGAACATGCAGGGCTTTCTCCTCATTTAAAACGTTTTGCCACCACATTGGAGTTCTCGATCGTTGTGAGGGGCGTTTTGGCGAAGGGGGGGCTTCTAGCGTTCGAAGATGGCCAAAACCGAGCCGTCCGTGACATCGACCTCCCAATCGGAGGCCTCGACGACGTTGCTGATGCCCACGGGATATGAGCTCTTCAGCTCCGCCTGGTCGAGGTTCCAGCGGAATCCCCGCAGCGTGACCGTCGCGGTTTTCTCTCCGAACGAAAAGAAGGAGCAGCGTTGCGCGGTCAGGTCGCATCGGTGGAGATAGGCGAGGATGTCTTCATCCGCAGCGGCACAGACCTCGCGCGTGAGCAACGTGACGACCTGGCGGTCATGTAGGATGACACCGGTGCAGCCATGCTCGGCAAGCCAGGTCAGACATTGCAGCGCCCCGATGCTGTGGGCGATATCGCCGCCGAGGGCACGGTAGAGGGCAAAATGCCGGAATCCGTTCTCCACCCCCACCCGCAGGGCGGCGATTGCATCGGTATCGTCCTTGTCGGTCGAAAGCTTGATCGTCGTGCATGACGCGGCAACGTCCCCGGTCGACGGAGAGGAGTCCTGGTCACCGATGTAGATGTCGGGGCTCAGACCCGCCTGTAGGCAGTACGTATATCCCCCGTCGGCGGCTATCAGCAGGTCCTTCTCATGGACCTGTGGCATGGTCGTGTCCTCATCCGGGCTGGCACAGACGACGTGACAGCAGGCAACATGTCTGTCGGTATCCTGCGGCTCCGTCTGCATACGCAAGGCGTCCTAGTCCTCGAGGAAGTCCATCAAAAAGCCGTGGTGGGCGGGGATGCGACGGTCGATCCGACCGTCCTGATACAGGCGCTCGAAGTAGTCGTCCCAGAGCCCCTGGTCGATCTGTCCCCAGTCCCTCCCGTCGCGCAGATAGGACGAGGACAGCTTCTCCTGACGCTTTTGAATCTTCTTGTCCGATGCGGAGGTCCCGAAGACTCCGTCGAGGGAGGCAGCCGCCTTGTCCGGATTACGACTCGCCTGGCGATACCCCTTGGACACAGCCGCCAGGAATCCTTTCGCAGCGGGCGCATCATCGGAGAGAAAGACGTCGGAGGCGACGAGCAGATAGCGATAGGGGCAGACGCCGGCGGCCGTATCCGCATCCGGCTGGATTATGGCGGCGACAGCCGTCAGGTAGCAGGCGTCATCGGAGGCAAAAGCGGAGGCGAGATCGGCCTGGGACAGAATGCAGAAATCGGCATCGCCTTGCATCACCTGGGAAGCTGCCGTGCCGGAATCCGTCTCCACCAGTTCGAAGTCGATGGAAGCGCTCTCGAAAAATCCTTGTTCCTGGGCCAGAAACATCCCGGAGAGGACCGAGACCTGCGAGCTGTCCGCGGCAAGACGGACGGAATAGGTGCTCTCGTCTTCTTCTTCGTCGGCGCCGCCGGTCCCCAGACCATAGTTGCCGAGCAGGAAAAACGTGACGGCGACGAAGAGAACGGCCGCGACGACGACAAAACATCTACGAGAAAACTCCTGCATCAGGGCCGCTCCTATCGTATCCGAGCCAGCCGATCGATCTCGCGACGGAGGGCACGCACGGCCGACTCGATATCATCCGCCCCCATTATCGCAGAGGATACCGCAAATCCGGCAGGCGAACAGGCACGGAAATCGGGGATCCTCCCACAATCGATGCCGCCGACGGCGATGCAGGAAACGGTCACGTCGGACAGGATACGGTCAAACTCAGCGGACGGGATCGTCGTCGCATCTGGCTTGGTAGACGTCCGGTAGCAGGCACCGACCCCCAGATAGTCCGCACCCGCCGCCTCGGCTGCACAAGCCTGCTCGAGCGTATGGGCGGAGATACCGATGGCGGCGCTGTCTCCGAGCATACTCCGGGCATCCGAGACGGAGCGGTCGGCCTGTCCGAGATGAACCCCGGCAGCGCCGACGCGAGCCGCCACCTCTATATCGTCGTCGATGATGAGCGGGATTCCATAGGTGTCGGTGATACGCTTGAGAGAAGCCGCCTCCGAAGCGAGTTCTTCGGAGTGCATCCCCTTTTCGCGGACCTGGACCATCGTCACGCCACCCCTGCAGGCGGCCTCCACCGCCTCCTCGAGCGTTTCGGCGTGCATCGATCTGCGGTCGGTGATCAGACAGAGCAGGCAGTCTGCACGTTCGATCAAATCGACAGCCCCGCTTCTTCCAAGGCCTCGTTCACAATCTTGACCGCGCACATCTTGCCGCACATGGTGCAGGTGCCTTCCTCGGAAGGCGGGGCGGACTCGTAGTATGCACGCGCACGCTTTCCGTCGATGGCCAGATCGAACATGCGCTCCCAATCGAAGTCCTTGCGTGCCTCGGCCATGGCGAGGTCGTGTTCACGCGCTGCGGGGATCCCCTTGGCGATATCGGCGGCATGTGCCGCGATACGGGAGGCGACGATGCCGTCATGGACATCGTCGACGTCAGGGAGCCGCAGATGCTCGGCCGGGGTGACGTAGCAGAGGAAATCAGCGCCGCTCGCGGCGGCGATGGCACCGCCGATTGCGGAGGTGATGTGGTCGTAGCCGGGTGCGATGTCGGTGACGAGCGGTCCGAGGACGTAAAACGGCGCGTTGTGACAGAGGCGCTTCTCAAGCTTCATGTTACCGGCGATTTCATCGAGGGCCATGTGTCCCGGTCCCTCGATCATGACCTGCACGTCGTGCTTCCACGCACGCTCGGTCAGATCGCCCAACTCGACGAGCTCGGAGACCTGGGCGGCATCGGTCGCATCGTCGAGACAGCCCGGACGCATCGCATCGCCGAGCGAGATGGTCACATCATGCTCGTACAGGATGTCGAGAAGTTCATCGTAGTGTTCGAAGAAGGGATTCTCGTCGCCGGTTACCTTCATCCAGGCGAAGATAAGCGATCCGCCCCTGCTGACGATGTTCATCGTGCGCCCTTCGCGCTCGAAGGCCTCGATGCTGCGGCGGTTGATGCCGGCGTGGATGGTGACGAAGTCGACGCCGTCTTCGGCATGCCTGCGCACGACGTCGAGGAAGTCCTGTGCCGAGATGTCGGCGAGTTCCTTTTCCAGATACCCGATGGCGTCATAGATCGGCACCGTACCGATCATGGCCGGGCTTTTAGCGATGAGGTCCCGCCTGAACTTCGCGGTCTTGCCGCAGTTGGAAAGATCCATGATCGCCTCGACGCCGAAGTCGAGTGCCACGTCGACCTTGCGCATCTCGACGTCGTAGTCGTGCAGGTCGCCAGAGACACCGAGGTTGACGTTGATCTTCGTGGAAAGCCCCTCCCCGATCCCGTTCGGATCCAGGGATGCATGGGCGGGATTCGCGCAGATGACGACGGTGCCGGTGGCGACGCGCTCACGCAACCATTCCTCTTCCCGCCCTTCCTTTGCCGCCACGACCTTCATCTGCGGGGTGATGATGCCCTTGCGAGCGGCCTCCAGCTGGGTTTTATACGGTGCCATCTCTATCCTTCCTCATCTCGTGTAACACAGGCATCCCCGCCCTGATGGACGAGGAGGTACGGCTCTTTCTCCCCCTCGGCCTGCCGTTGTGAGAGGGTTCGTTCCAACAGGGCGTGGATGTAGTCGGCAGCATGTCCGACCGCATCGGAGAGCGGCTCTCCGGCGGCCAGGAAACACGTAAGCGCCGTCGAGAAGACGCAACCCGTCCCATGGAATCGGGCCGGTAGGCGCCGGTTGCGGCATGTGCACCGTTCTGTGGGAAGTTCGCCGGAATCCGCGTCCACGAAGAGGCGGTCGACACAGTCCTGCGATGTTTCGTCATGACCGCCCGTCAGCACCACGCTGCCGGCTCCGAGCAGCAAAAGGGTCTTGACCTGTGCTGCCACCTCGTCGACGACCGCACCTCCGTCGATGGCCTCATCGGAACAGGCGCTCAGGATGCGCAGTTCCTCGGTGTTCGGCGTCACGACCGTCGCCAAGGGCAGAAGTTCGCCGGCAAGGCAACGACGGCTTGGGGCGTCCATGACCACCTTGCCACTGCTCGTCGCCACGATCGGGTCGAGGATGACCGGCGTAGGGACATCGTCTGCAAGCAGCTCGCCCAGCGTGTCCGCGACTGCTTCGATGACCGCGACGTCCGGCAGCATGCCGATCTTGACGGCGGCCGGCCTCGCCTGTTCGAAGGCCGCACGTATCTGGGCGGCGACGTTGTCGGCCGAAAGCGGCTCGCTCCCCGCCACCCGCTCGCTTGTTTCGGCAACGGCACAGGTGACGACGGACATCGCGTCCATACCGAGGTCCTGTGCCGTTTTGATATCTGCTTGGATTCCCGCGCCGGAACTGGTGTCCGACCCTGCGATGGTAAGTATCTTCATACGCCTTGCACGCCCCGCATTACCGGAACGGTCCTTTCGGTCGCGATTGCTCGCCTCTCAGCCGCAGACTGTGCAGCTCCCGTCGATTCCTACAAGGAACAGTATAACGTTTTGGAGAGGGGTCCACCCGTGAGCCTGGCACACAGGCCAACCCGTGAACCCGAATGGTCCTTGATGTTGTTGTATGTGGATATCGCCTGTTTGGGGCGGACGAAAGAACTAGAGCAGATCCCTCGGGCAGACGGTGACAGAGACGCAGCTCGGGCCCACGTGCGTGCCGAAGACGCAGCCGATCCAGCCCTCTTGCTCGTCGACTTTGATGCCGCGGCTTTCGATCTCATCTTTGAGGGCTTCGAGGCGCTCCGGGGAGTTCGCATGGCTGAGTCGCACGGCACAGTCCCCGTGCTCGTTCACGTATTCCTCGACCTTGTCGGCAGCGGAGCGGAGCATGCTTTTGACCCCGCGTGCCCGGGAAACCTCCTCGACGATTCCCTCTTCTTTGTTCAGAGTCAGGAGCGGCTTGATCTTCAAGGCTTCGCCGGCAAGCCCGGCGGCCTTGCCGACACGTCCGCCCTTGACGAGATTTTCCATCGTGTCGAGGCAGAAGAGCGTCAGGTTCGCATCACGGATCTTTTCAAGGGCCTCCACAGCTTCGGCAACCGTCGCGCCCTCGTCACGCATCTTGATGGCCTTTTCCACCATCAGACTCATGACCTGGACACCGCTCTTCGAATCGAAGACCGTCACCGGCGCATCGAATTCCCGTGCTGCGAGGTAGGCGGCGCCGGAGGTGCTGGAAAGGCCCGAGGACAGCGTGATCACCAGGATGCTGTCGGCACCCGTGTCCATGGCCTCCACATACGTTTTGCGAAAGACCTCCGGCGAGGGGCAGACAGTCTTCGGCAGACCCTGGTCTTTGTAGTCCTCCATCTTGGCATAGAACTGCGCCGGACTCATCTCGAGACCGTCGACGTAGCTTTCTTCGCCGAACTCCACCGTCAGCGGGATGATGGTGACTCCCTGTTCCTGAAGGTCTTTGACATCGATGCTACTCGTGGTGTCCATTACGATTGCAAACATACACTACCCTTTCCTTCTTGGAGCCGGCCTACACGGCGTGCGCAGGGGACCCGAATACAGATTGTGGGAGTTAAGCTGTGAGCTAAACCGAATGTTCATTATAGTAGTTTTCAGAACTCTATCTTGCAGAAAAACGAAAAAGCCCTGATAGAAGGTGGAGCGTTTCAGTCGATCTCTTCTATGTCGTCGATGTCGATGTCGCTTTCATCGATGTCGACTTGGGCGGGATCGACATTCTGCGCTGCAGATGAAACCGGCGCTGCCGCAGACGCCCCTTGTTGGCCGGCTTGGAAAGCCTGGTCGGGCTGGTATGCCTGCGACGTGTCGGCTGCCGGGGCGGCCTGTGCGTCGGCAGCCTCCTGGGGAGCGCCTTCAGCCGACTGCTCGACGGCCGACATGTCGATATCCTCCATGCTCGGCATGCTCGCCGCGACCAAGGATTCATCGACGTCGGTGGATGGCATGTCGGGGAACTCGGTCTCGGCCTCTTCGGCGAAATGCGCCAGCAGCTTTTTATACTCGCCGCGGAATGTCGTACACGAAGCGGTCAGACTTTCGATTTCGTCTTGGATACGCTGCCGTTCGACCAGGGCCTCGCGGATGAATTCACGCGCCTTTGCCTCGGATTCGCGATAGATGCGTTCCCCTTCGGCACGGGCTTCCTCCTTCAAGTTGTCGGCACTGCGTTGGGCGGAGATGAAGGCGGCGGAGATGGTGTCGTCCATGTCCTGCTTCTCGCTGACTTCCGCTTCGAGTTGGACGACCCGGGCTTCGGCGTGAAGGGCACGCTGTTCGGCTTCGGCGGATGCTGTCGCGGCCGCCTCGTTGATGAGGGCTTGGATCTCCTCGTCGCTCATCTGTTCCTGGTCCTCGACGACCTGGGGCTCCTGCTGCATGGCTTGCAGTTCCTGGTTCTGCTGCTGCAGGGCCGCGATTTCCTGGTTCATATTGCCGACCTCGGTGGCGACACGTTCGAGAAAATCATCGACCTGCTCGACGTCGTAACCACGCAGAGCATGTTCGAAACCCTGCTTCTGGATATCCTCTACCGTAATCCCCATGTCGTCGTTTCCCTCCTCCTAAAACCAATAAGGCAGGTTACCGAGTAAGCGGACGATCAGTTGCAAGACGATGATTGCAACGATCGGGCTGAAATCTATCATCCCCAACGGCGGTATGATCCGTCGGAACAGGCCGAGGTACGGCTCGCACAGCGTCCCAAGCGCCCGGTATATGCTCAGAATGATACCACGAGGATCCGGTATCCAACTCATGAGAACGTAGATGAGTATCAGCAC
>JAJQAN010000010.1:0-2158 GCA_021203765.1 Coriobacteriaceae bacterium
CGGCCGGTGCGATGGTGAACTCGTAGGTGTAGGTGCTGCCTTCGTAGTTGCCGTGCCCGGTGATGGTGACGGTGTAGTTGCCGGCGTTGGTGACCGGGCCGGTGCCGTAGTCTGTGCCGTCGGCGTCGGTGATGGTGTAGCTGTAATCGCCGTCGTCGGTGGCCGGATCATACGGCTGCAGGTCGCTGCCCGCCGCAGGCGTGACCGTGACCTCGTGGGGCTGGCCGTCGTAGGTGTCGCCTGCGACCTCGACATCGAAGACGGCCTCGCCGAACGCCGAGGCGACGATCTCGAAGTACAGGGTGAACTCGCCTGAGTAGTTGCCGGTGCAGGTGATGGTGACCGTGCCGGTGCCGACGGCGACCTTGTCGCTGTATTCGACCGTATAGTCGGTGCCCTGTGCCAGCAGCTTGGAGGTGGTCTGATCGATGCCGGTGACGGCCGGCTCGATCTCTGTGCCCGTGTAGGTGTAGGGCCCTTCGTCGATGGTGAAGTCCGCCTCGTCAAGCGGCTTGGGGTTGATGGTGAAGGTGCCGGCTACGACGGAGACGCTGTAGTTGCCGCTTGCGGTGTAGCTTGCGGTGATGTCGTACTCTCCGGCGTCCTCGCCCTTCTCGCGGCTGCAGGTGACGGTGCCGAGGGACGCTGCCGCATCTTCAGGCGTGACGGTGTATGTCGGCATCGCCGGGTCGGCATCGCCGTAGGTCTTTTCCGCGTTGCCGCAGGTGATGATGACGTCGACCGGCAGGATCTCGAAGGTCCAGGTGAGCATGAAGCTGTAGTTGCCCTGGCCGGTGACGGTGATCACCGCGGTGCCGGCGTCGACGTTGTGGTTGTAGGTGACGGTGTAGTCGGTGCCTTCGACAAGCTCCACACCATACTGCGACGTGCCGGAGATGGCCTTGGTCTTCGCCGTGCCGTCGTAGTTCTCAGCGTAGGTGTCGACCGTCCAGTAGTCGTCCTTGGTCTCCTCGTCGAAGGTGGCACGCTCGATGATGAGGCTGCCCACCTTGGTGGCGATGGTGTAGTTGTCGGAGATGTTGTTCGGATCCTCGTAGCTCGCGACGATGACGCCGTTGTGGACGCCTGCGTCCTCCCGCTCCGGATCGTCGCCGTCCGTGCGTGAGCAGGTGATGTCGAGCGATTCGCCGTCTGCCAGGCCCTCGACGGTATAGTTGAAGGTCGGATCGTCCTCGCCGTAGGTCTTGGTTGCGTCGGCGATCTCGATGGTGACCGAGGCGTGCTCGATGTAGTAGTAGCAGCTCGCGGTGGTGGCGCTCAGGGTGTAGTTCTCGTTGTCGAGCGAGACGGCCGTGGCCATGTGCATGCCGGCGTCCTTCTCGGTGTTGTCCTTGTATTCGGTGACCGTGCAGGTATCCTCGCCGACGAGGTAGCGATCGGCGATGGTGGCCTGCAGGTTCGCGCTGCGCCCGTCATAGACCCAGTCGTAAGCGCCGTCGATGTAGCTCGCCTCGGTATGGACCGTCGTGGTCCAGGCCAACTCGACCGGCTTGGGCGAGACGTCGACGGTAAGCTGCTCGTGAACGGTGGCCTGGGTGTTCGGATCCTGAGGCGTGTAGGTCGCATCGAATAAGTTCCCGCCGACGTTTCCGACCGAGGCTTCCGGATTATCCCAAGTCCAGCCCCAGGCATTCGCATCGCCGCTGCTGCGCGGCAGGATGACGTCGCCGAGCGTCTCGCCGTAGGTAGCCGTCAGACCGGTCGGTGCGATCGGGTCGGGGTTCCCCATGGTGATCGTGAATGTGCCACCCTCATCGCTGAAGCGGTCGCAGTAGTTGCCGATGCCGTCGATGTAGAAGACGTAGCTGCCGACGTCCTTCGGGTCGACGGAGTCAGTGCCATAGGTTCCGTCACCGTTGTCGACGTAGTAGGTGACCGTGTAGTCGGTACCCTCGATGAGCGGCCGGCCCGTCACCGGGTCGGTCGGCGGAGTGATGTCGGCGGAGAGGATGTAGCCTGCGTAGGGCACCTCGTCGGGATCCGTCCAGGTGAAGCCCGGATCCATGCCGGCGATGGAGATCGGCGAGACCTCGATCGTGATCTCGGCGGTGACCGTGTTGGCGTAGGTGGTGTCAGCCGGCGTGTAGACCGCCTCGGCCGTCTGTGGTCCGGCATCGCCGACGTAGGCCTCGTCGCC
>JAJQAN010000010.1:2258-3534 GCA_021203765.1 Coriobacteriaceae bacterium
GGTGCCGCTGTAGTTGCCCGTGCCTTCGACGATGGCCTTCGCGGTGCCAGCGTCGGTGTTGTCCTCGTAGGTGACGGTGAAGTCTTCCGCCGTCAGCTCCGTGCTGCCGTCCATGCCGGTGACGGTCGGCTCGATGGCGGAACCCCTGTAGGTGAAGGTGTCGCCGTCGAGCGTGAAGCTGAGGTCGGAGGAGCCTTCATCCTTCGGGTTGATCGTGAAGGTGCCCCTGACGGCCGTGACGGTGTAATCGCTGTTGGTCTCGTCGTAGGTCGCGGTGATGTCGTAGGTGCCGACGCTCTCGCCATCGGCGCGGCTGTAGCTCACGTGCAGATCGTCCTTGGCGGAGATGCCGGTGACGCGCCCGCCGAGCGTCGGGTCGGGATCGCCGTAGGTCTTGGAGGCGTCCACGCAGGTGATGGTGACCGCCGCCGGCTCGATGGTGAAGGTCAACTCGACCTCACCGCTGTAGTTGCCGCAGCAGTCGACGATGACCGTCGCCGTGCCGGCATGGGTGTTGTCGCGATATCTGACCGTAAAGTCGACGCCTTCGGTCAGGGGCGTGCCGCCGTCGTTGCCGGTGACGGTCGGCGTGATCTCGTTGCCGTTATAGATGAACGGACCTTCGGCGAGCGTGAACGTGAGGTCGGTGTCGCCCTCGGTCGTCTTCGGGTTGATGGTGAAGGTGCCCTCTACGACCGTCACGGTGTAATTGCTGTTTTCGGTGTATTCCGGATAGATGGCGTAGGTGCCGGCATTCTCGCCCGGCTTACGGGTGTAGGTGACCTCCCCGAGGTCGCCTTCGTTGATGAGGCCTTCGACCGTGCCGGTGAATTCGTCCGGGTCGGGATCGCCGAAGTCCTTCTCCGCATCTTTGCAGGTGATGGTGACCTCTGCAGGCTTGATGGTGAAGGTATCGGTGATGATGCCGGTGTAGTTGCCGGTGCCGGTGATGACGAAGGTCGCCGTGCCGGCATCGGTATTATGGGCGTAGCTGACGTTGTAGTCGGTGCCCTCGATCATATCCTCGTTTGTCACCGGGTCGGTCGGCACGCCGGTGACCCGGTCGGCATGTTCTTGCCCGTCGTAGGTGATGCTGTCCTCATCGAGTACCCAGCCTTTCATCTCGGAGATGTCGGCACGCTCGATGAGGAGGTTGCCCTTCCTGACGGTGATGATGTAGTTGTCGGCGAGATCGTCGTCCAGCTCGTAGGTCGCGTCGATGACGCCGTTGTGGATGCCGGCGTTCTCGCAGCCCTCCGTCTCGAGGTCCGTGCGC
>JAJQAN010000010.1:3634-6446 GCA_021203765.1 Coriobacteriaceae bacterium
CCGCCCTCGACCGTAATGGTCACCTCATCGCCGTTGATGATCGAGCCTTCGGTGAAGGCGGCGGTCACGTTTACGTCCTGGCCGTCGTAGGTCCAGCCGAGGCTGCCCTGATCGTCCGGCGTCAACTCGCGTACCGTCTCGGACCAGGTGAAGTCGACCGGCTTGGGCAGGACGGTGACGGTGAGCTCTTCGGTGTCCTTTGCGTAGGAGCTGTCTTCGGGAGTGTAAGTCGCCGGGAAGGTATGCTCGCCGACATCGCCGACCGAGGTCTCCGGGTCATCCCAGGCCCAGCCCCAGGAATCCGGGTCGGCGCTGCTCCGCGGCAAGACGACGTCATCCAGCGTGTCGCCGTAGGTGGCGGTGAGCCCGGTCGGGATGTCCTCGGTCGGGGTCGCCTGCGTGATGGTGAAGGTGTAGGTCTCCCCTGTCGTCGGCAGTTCGCCGGTGAAGTTGCCCGTGCCGGTGATGGTGAAGGTGTAGGTGCCGACCCCGATCGGCGTGGTCTCGGCTCCGGTTTCGTCGTAGTAGGTGACGGTGAAGTCGCTGCCCTCGATCATGGGCTCGCCCGTCACCGGGTCATCCGGAGCGCTGATGGTCGGATAGAGCGCCGTGCCCGTGTAGGTCATCTCCGTGGGATCGTAGGTAAACGTCATGTCCTCGATCGACAACGGCGCAACCTCCACCGTGAGGTCGGTGGTGTAGGGCGCGTAGTCGGGATCGTCCGGCGTCCAGGTGGCCGCAAAAGAGTTCTTGCCGACGTCACCGACGAAGGTCGCGGAGGCATCCTCGACGGCCCACGCCCACGTGCCGCCGTCGTTGTAGCTGCTCAGGTCGACCGTATCGAGCGTGTCACCGTAGGTGGCGGTCAACAGATCCCCGTCGGCGCCGGGAATGGTCGTCGGCTCGGTGTCTGCCGGATCGACCACGAAGGTGAACTCCTGCTCGCCTTTGAAGTTGTGCGTGCCGGTGACGATGATGGTGTAGGTTCCGGCATCTTCGATCTGATCGACCGTATTGCCGTTCCCGTCCGTGCAGGTGACGTAGTAGTCCGCATCGGTCGGCAGCGGGCTGATCTCCTCGTCCGTGGTGACCGTCACCAAAGATGCGGGATCGATCTGTGTGTCCTCCTCGTAGGTGGCTTCCGTCTCGACGACGAACATCTCAGGGGTGATGGGGCACGGCTCGATGTAGTAGGGGCCGTAGCAGTAGTCCGGCAGCGCGTAGAGGTCGCTGTCCGCGCCCTCAAGCCCGACCGCCTGCGCCGTGTGGAAGCCAGCATTGGCTGCGGTGCCGTTCTCGACAATCACTTCGCAGTCAACGTCATCAGGCTTGCCGACGATGTGGCAGACGACATTCGAGTCCGTCCCGTCATAGGTCCTGAAGATGCCGGTTTCGCTGTTCGCCTCCGGATGGTCAAGGTCCTCCCACTCGAGTTCCGCGATCTGCGAGACGACGGAGCGATAGCTTGCGCTGCCGCCGTAGTTGCCCGTGCCGGTGATGGGATCGAAGGAGGCCGTCTGGAGCGCCTCGGAGCTGCCCGAGGGCGCAGTCGTCCCCTCGTCTGTCAAAGCGCCGGCGGCCACGGCGGTGCCGATGCCGAGCACGCAGCAGAGCGCGACGGCGGCTGCGAGCACGCCCCGTTTGGGACCGGTGCCGCGCAGCCCGTGATGCCGGGTTTTCGTTGCTTGTGATGAGCCTTGGGCAGACATGTGAAACTCCTTGCTTCCCGTTATCGGGCCTTTTTATAAAGCTATGAAAATAATAGCACCCCCCCCGCAAGAAATATAGCTTGAACAGGGGCGTTAGCCATTGCACACCTAATGTACATAACTGTACAGATTTACGCGATTTGTGCCTGTTTCGCGGCGCTTCCCCGACCGCTCCAGGTACGCAAAAACTGACCTGCCGCGACCTCGGTTTCAGAGGCGATATTCCGAGCCTTGCGGTGTCTGGAAGTCTTGCTTAAACAGGAGCCAGCACAGCCCGTACCTGCTTTACGGGCGGCGCAAAGTTTCTGGAGGGCCGGCGGGCTAGCGCCGGCCCTCTTCTTTTTTTGCGGCATCCTTTCTGACTAGTCTTGTGACAGCGTTTGCGGCATCCGGAAATCTTGTTAAAATAAGAGCCAGCACAGCCCGTAGGTGGATACGGGCGGCGCAAAGTGTTGAGAGGGCCGGCGGGCTAGCGCCGGCCCTCCTTTTTCTTCGCGACATCCTTTCTGACTAGTTTCAAAACTACTTCCATAACTTCCAGAAGAGAATCTAGAACCGTGGCGGCCGCAGCCGTCACAAGAAGCACGTCTGTAACCATGGGCGACACCTCCTCTCGGCTGCGCCGCCCGCGTCATAGGGACTGTGCTGACCCAGCCTTGAGTCTAGGGCTAAACAGCCGCCAAAACTACCCCTCAAAACCTGAACAATACAGGACTTGAACAGGGGTTTTATCGGAACAAATCCGGAATGCTTTTGGGAGTTTGCCTGAACGAAATCGGAAGGGTTTCGGGAGTTTCGACATGGCGCAGGCGCCTGCTCCCGCATGGCAGGCGCCGCGCCACCTTCTCCAAGTCCAATTAACTCCACACTCAGTGCCTTTTTGGCGCTCTCGGAAAAAATAGAGGCCGTTTTGCCAAAACCGCGCTCCATGTGGCGCGATCTGAGGTTTGCCGAAAATCATGGATTCCCTGCACCCATCTGACCTGCGGCTTTGCGAAACGCCACAATTCGGCGCCACGCTCAGATTCTTGCTAACGCCCTGAGGAGCCACATGCGTGTGCCTTTTGGCGTTTGGAGCCTCGATTTTTTCCGAGGCGGATCAT
>JAJQAN010000046.1 GCA_021203765.1 Coriobacteriaceae bacterium
ACCTGCCTGGTGGAGGACTTCACCAAGGCTGAGGACTGGGACGGCAGCTACCGCTACGAGACGACCAACGTCGCCGTCATCACCATGCCAAACGGGGATCCGACCACGGCGGAATCCGAGGTGCCGCTCACCGTCGTCAAGCCGGTGCTCGACGTGACCAAGGAGGCCGACCAGCCGGTCTACCAGATCGGGGACACCGCGACCTTCACCATCACGGTCACCCAGACCACCCCCGATGCCACGGCCCACAACGTTGTCGTGACCGACCCGATTCCCGAGCGGTTCGCCTACCAGAAGGATGCCACGGTCACCCTGTCCATGGCCGAGGAGGAGCCTTCCGAGGAGACCACGGAGGGGGAGGCCGCGACGGAGGAGAGCGCGGCCGAGGACTCCACGGCCGAAACGGCAACAACCGAGGCGGAGACAGAAAGTGCCGGCTCGGGCGGCAACGACGCCGACCGCTACCGGATCTCCTACGACAAGGACTCCGCGACGCTCACCGTCACAATCGACCAGCTCGTCTACAACGAGACCGCGACGATCATCTTCACCTGCAAGGCGAGAAGCATCGGTAAGGACTACGTCTATGACACGACCAACATCGTGACGGCCAGCGCCGACAACGCCGACCCGGTGGACGCCCCTGCCGACGTGAGCATCGTGCGTCCCGAACTCGGCATCGAAAAGACCGCGAGCAAGGATCAGGTGAAGGCGGGCAAGGACGTCGACTTCCAGATCGTCGTGGACGAGACGCGTGAGGGCGCCATCGCCAAAAACGTCGTGATTACCGACACGCTGCCCGAAGGACAGCACCTCAAGGGCAATGTCAAGGTCACGTTGAGCAACGACGCGGACTACACCACCGACGTCAACGGGCAGACCATCACCGTCACCGTCTCCTATTTGGCATACGGGGACACCGCGACCATCGACTACACCGTCACGATCGACGAGAGCTGCGACGATGTGACCCTCAAAAACATCGTGACGGCGACGGCCGACCATGCCGACAAGGTCCAGGCCGATGCCGAGATCTACGTGCCGGATCCGCCTCCTGCGACGGACGGCTATGACAAGACCGGCGATTTCCTCGGCCGCTACCTGTGGCTCATCATCGCCTTGGGAGTCGTGGTCATCATCTGCGGCGGATACGGCCTCTACAACCGTAACCGCAGGGCGGCCACCGCGCGCCACTACGTCCCGCGCCATTCCGCCTCGAACAAATACGTCCCCCGTCATTCCGCACCGCATAAGAGGACGTACAAGAACCGGTAGCGGACAGACGGAACGCGGTATGTAAGCAATCGCAGACAGGGGGTGTGTTGCGGCACACCCCCTGCCGTGCGCGGAGTTGCGAGGAGGCAGAAGGTGTCCGCCCGGACCAAGTCGAGGATCGCTTTGGGCATAGCCGCGGTCGCGCTCGTACTCGTCGTGGCCATCGTCGCCTCCATTATCTGGATGGAACGCACGGCAAACGACTATCTGAGCCCCGACACCACCTATACCGAACACGAAGGCGAGCTCTTTCCCGACATAGACTGGGACTACTGGCTCTCCGTCAATCCCGATGTGATCGGCTGGATCACGGTGCCGGACACCAACATCGACCATCCCATCGTCCAGGCGCATGAGGACGACCCGACCTACTACCTCTACCACGACGTGTATCGGAACTGGAACTTCTGCGGCGTGCCGTATCTTGATTACCGCTGCGTTTCAGAAGGTCTCGACTCGCCCAATGCGACGGTCTACGGGCACCATCTGCGCAACGGGACGATGTTCTCCGTCTTCAGCGAATTCTCCGAGGCGTCCTTTGCGAAGGAGCATCGCACCATCCTGCTGCAGACGCCGAGTTCCAAACGCATCGTATCCGTCACCTACGCCGACGTCGTCGATGCCTCCACGGCGACCAACCGCTTCGATTTCGGTAGCCGGACCGCCTACGCAAGCTGGTATCAGGACAACCTGGACGCCGCCGATGTGGTGCTCGATGCACAGGTGCCGGAGCACAACTACCTCTTCGTCACCTGTTCCTACACCACATGGGCGGACGAACGAACCTTGGTCGCGGCTGCCGACAGGTGGGTCTGGAGGGAGGACTAGCAGCCGCACTTCCTTTCGGGCGCCTTTGAGGATTTTGGGCATGACCTGCAACGTGCCAGGACAATGAAACCTATAATGTTTCAGAGCAAGTTCAGCATCGTTTTCTATAGTGCAGGACGAGCATGGCACGCAGAAAGGAAGAGGGCATGAACATCCTCTTGGCAGATGATGAGAAGCGGCTCGCAAACGCGATCGCCCAGATTCTCAAAGAGAACAAGTACCAGGTCGACGTCGTCTATGACGGCCAGTCTGCCCTCGACTACATCTGCAACGCCGAATACGATGCCTTCATCTGCGACGTCATGCTGCCGGGCATGAGCGGCTACGAGGTCGTTCGCGAGGCCCGCCGTCAAGGCATCAACACGCCGACCATCATGCTCACCGCCCGCACCTCGCTCGCCGACAAGGTCACCGGTCTGGACGCCGGTGCCGACGACTACCTCACCAAGCCCTTCCAGCCCGCCGAGCTGCTCGCCCGCCTACGTGCCCTCATGCGCCGTCAGGGCGAGGTCGTCATCGACGAGATGACCTTCGGGGATTTGACCCTCAACCTTTCAAACTACGATCTGACCTGCAAGGATTCGACGGTGCGTCTCAGCCTGAAGGAGTTCGAAGTCCTCCGCCTGCTGATGGCCAACGCGAAGTGCACGCTTTCCAAGGAGACGCTCCTTACCAAGATCTGGGGCATCGATTCGGACGCGGAGGAAAACAACGTCGAAGCCTATATCTCGTTTCTGCGCAAAAAGCTCCGCTTCTTGAATTCCGATGTCGAAATCGTCACCCAGCGCAAGGTCGGATACCGGCTCGAAGAAAAATAGCCGATGATCAAGCGCTTCAGACGTCGGTTCATCATCATCACGATGGTCCTCATCGCCATCGTCTCCCTGCTCGCCTGCTTGGCGATCGGCTTCTTCGACTATCAAAGCCAGGCGGATCGGATCGACCAGGCGCTCACCGACGCCTTGGACGACGAGGGCATCAGCGCGGCCTTGCCGGACATGAATCCACGCGAGGACGAAGGCGGACGCTATCCTTCCGAAAACATCCCGATCTACTGCGTCACGGTCATGCCCGACGGCAACGTCTACGAGGACGCGAGCAGCACCGCGCAGATCGACGAAAGCTATGCGGTGGACGTCATCAACATTGCGGTCCAAAGCGAGGATTCGGACGGATACATCGACGACTACGGCCTGCTCTACAAGTCCAAGCAGGAACGTTTCGGGGAAAAGATCGCCTTCACCACCTACAGCACCCTGACACAGGGTGTCGGCCGAACCGCCCGGACCCTGCTCATCGTCTGGCTGCTCCTGCTCGTCGCCATGTTCGTCGTGACCTTGTTTTTGGCGCGCTATGTCTCGCGTCCGGTCCAGCAGGCCTGGGACAACCAGCAGCGCTTCATCGCCGATGCGAGCCACGAACTCAAAACGCCGCTCGCCATCATCCTGGCCGACTCCTGCATCCTGGCGGACAACCCCACCAAGACGGTCGCCGAGCAGAGCACCTGGGTCGAAGGCATCACCGAAGAGGCCAAACGCATGCAGAGCCTGACCGAGGACATGCTGACCCTCACGTCGGCCGACGTCGAGCCCACCGCAAAGCCCATCACCGCGAAGGTCGACTTCAGTCAGCTCATTGAACGCTCGATCCTGCAGTTCGAGGCGCTCGCCTACGAGCGGGGGATCTCCATCGAGGACAGCGTCCAACCCGGTCTGCACGTCCAGGGCGACGAGTCGGCACTCGACCGGCTGGTCAAGACCCTGCTCGACAACGCCTGCAAATATGCCGAATCCCCCGGGACGGTCGACGTCACACTGCACGAGGTCAAGTCGCAGGCCGTGCTCGAGGTCCACAACACCGGCAATCCCATCTCGCAGGAGGATCTGCCCCACGTGTTCGAGCGCTTCTACCGTTCGGACAGCTCCCGCGTGCAGGAGGGCGCGTCCGCCAGCTTCGGCCTCGGGCTGGCGATCGCACGCTCGACCGCAGAGTCGCACGGCGGCACGATTTCGGCGACTTCGGATGAGGACGGCACGACCTTCACCGTCAAACTTCCGCTCGCCCGCTAGAACCGCATATTGTCCGCCCGCGCCAGCCGTTCGCGCCCCCCGTTTGCCGTATTTCTTGTCGACAATTGTGTCCTCTCGAGGACAATTGCGCTACAGTGCGCATGCAGGAGGAACGAATCTGGAGGTACAACATGGCAGTAAAGGTCAGTGACGAATGCATCGCGTGTGGGACGTGTGAAGCCAGCTGTCCGACGGGTGCTATCACGGTGGAAGGCGACAAGGCCGTCGTCGACGAAGACGAGTGCGTGGAATGCGGCGCCTGCGTGAGCGAGTGCCCGACCGAGGCGCTTTCGATCTAGCACCTTCCACACAGAACCGTCCTATGAAGCCGCATCTGTATGCGGCTTCTTTTTTATATGCCGTCCGTTGCGGGCGCTTCCTCTAAAATGGCTCCCATGGACGAGAAGATACAGATCGAATCGCTGGCCTACGGCGGCGACGGCGTCGGGCATCTCGGCGATGGTCGGACGGCCTTCGTGCCGGCGACCTGCCCGGGCGACGAGGTGACGGTGCGCATCGTCGAGGACAAGAAGCGTTTCGTCCGTGCCGAGGCCGTCGAGATCGTCACCCCCTCGAACTATCGGATAGACCCCCACTGCGACGAGGCCGCCGACGGCAACTGCGGCGGCTGTCCCTGGGAGCAGATCGACTATCCCCAACAGCTCCGCTCCAAGCGTCGGATTCTCCTGGACGCGCTGGTGCACACGGGCAGGATGGAACGTTCCGCCGTGGAGCAGGTCCTCGCCCCCGAATGCGTCACCGTTGTCGAGGAACCGTGGAACTGCCGCAACAAGGTCGAGTTCGAGGTCGGCGAAGGAGAAGACGGGCATCCGACGCTCGGCATGCACAGCACAGGCGGGGACTTCCATCCCATCAAGAGCTGTCGGCTTGCGCCCGAGGCCCTGACCAGGGCGCCCCGTCAGCTGGGTGGCGCCCTGCGCATCGCGCTCGGCGAGGAACTGCCCGGTCTGGTACGGGTCGGTCTGCGCAGCTCGGCGCGGACGAAGGATGTCGAGGTGGCGCTTTGGACGGCCCCGGGGGATTTTCCCCGTGCGCGGGTCGCCAAGCTCATCGGTGAGGCGCTCCCCGTCTCCGATGTCGGCGTTACGCGCGTCCTGCTGAAGGAGCCGGAGGGCAGCCGCAAGGTCGTCGGGATCGAAAGCCTCGCGGGGCGGGGGGTCTGGCACGAACAGGTCGCCGGCTTCGACTTCCTGTGTTCGGCGCCCTCCTTCTTCCAGGTCGTCACCGGGGGCGCCGATGCCCTGGTACGTCTCGTTTTAGAAGGCCTGCAGGTGGAGGGGACGGACACGGTCTTCGACCTCTACAGCGGCATCGGCACCTTCACCCTGCCGCTTGCCAGCTCGGCCGGCCGCGTCGTGGCCGTCGAGATGGAAGGCTCCTCCATCCGCGACCTGCGCCGAAATCTGGAAGACAACGGCCTGGAAGCCGACGTCTGCGGCGGGGACGTCGCCCGCGAGCTTGCAGGCCTCGGTGCCGCCGACGCAGTCGTCGTCGATCCGCCCCGTGTCGGGCTGTCCGATGCGGCCCGCAAGGCGGTGCTGGCAACCCGGGCGCGGCGGATCGCCTACGTGTCGTGTGATCCGGCCACCCTTGCCCGCGACCTCGCCGAGATGACGGGTGCGGGAGGGTATAATCTAGCCTCCGTCACGCCGGTCGACATGTTTCCACAGACCTACCACGTGGAGACCGTCGCGGTTCTGTCACGGAAAGACTAAGGAGTGAGAACATGCCACAGATAGATATACGCAGCATCGAGGGCTTTCAGATCGGACATGCGACGGATGCGGAGCATGCGACCGGCTGCACGGTCATCCTCTGCGAGGCCGGCGCGGTCGCCGGGGTCGACGTGCGTGGTGGCGGGCCGGCCACCCGCGAGACCGATCTGCTGCGTCCCGAGAACATGGTCGAGCGCATCAACGCGGTCATGCTGAGCGGTGGCAGCGCTTTCGGGCTCGACGCCGCCTCCGGCGCCATGGAGTACCTCGAACGCCGCGGCGTCGGTTTCGACACCGGCATCGCCGCGGTGCCGATCGTCTGCGGCGCCTCCCTCTTCGATCTGGGCCTCGGCTCCGCGGATGTGCGCCCCGACAAGGAGATGGGCCTGCGTGCCTGCGGCTGCGCGGCCATGCCGAACGAGGGCGACGAGATGGAGGGCAACGTCGGTGCGGGCACCGGATGCTCGGTCGCCAAGATGCTCGGCATGGAGCATGCCTGCAAGAGCGGCATCGGCATCTCGGCGGTGGATATGGACGGCCTCAAGGTCGGCGCCGTCGTCGCGACCAACGCCGCCGGCAACATCATCGCCGAGGACGGCAGCATCCTGGCCGGTACCTCCGACGAGCAGGGTCGGCCGCTTTCCCACGAGCAGCTTCTGCTGGAGATGGGAAAGGCCTACGGGAGCTTCTCCGACCCGTCCGATGCCGTGAAGAACACGACCATCGGCTGCATCATCACCAACGCCGCCTTGACCAAGGCGCAGTGCACGAAACTTGCGAGCATGGCGCACGACGGGCTGGCGCACGCCATCAACCCGGTGCACACCACCAACGACGGCGACACCCTCTTCGTGATGTCCTGCGGTGAGATCGAGATGCCGCTCGACGCGCTCGGTATCGCCGCCACCAACCTGGTCGAAGGAGCGGTCCGCCGGGCGGTCCGTACGGCGAAATCGGCATACGGCCTGCCGGGCCTTGCCGGCTGAAAGCGCGCTACAATAGACGACGTCCTTCGTCCCCTTAGCTCAGCTGGATAGAGCGTCTGCCTCCGGAGCAGAAGGTCGTGGGTTCGAATCCCTCAGGGGGCGCCATCGCAGATGAAACGGGCCTGTCGCTTCGGCGGCGGGCCCGTTTGCTTTTTGTGAGCTGTCCATCTCCGTTTTGAGTCATAGTGCAAGGTCTTTTCGGCCAGGATTCCATGTTCGGAAGCAAAACATAGTTTGCTGAGAAACATAAGATGAAATGGCGCGCGATCCACGCCCTCTGTGCTGTTTTCCTTTATTCTCTCCCTCACGCTTTCGTACGAAAACGTACAGGTCATTGGAGTTGTTGGACGTGGGAAGTACAGACGCTGATCAGCTCGGTTTTGAAAGCATCGAGCGCAGGGAGAGCATGGTATCCGTTCCGCATCTGGAAGACACGCAGATCGACTCCAGCTGGCTCGATGTGCATGTACAGCGCAACCGTCTGGTTGCCGCGTTGCTCGCAGATCGCGGCGTCCTGCGTCTGATCTCCGCCCCGCACAACTTCGGTAAAACCCGCCTCGCACACGAATACGCCCACCGCCTCTTTCCCGCCAATGCGGTCAAGTGGACGGACGCATCGGCCCCGGAATTCCTCCAGGTGCTCGACGATCAGAATTTCCGCCATACCTTCCAGCAGGAGACGCAGCTGTTCAAGCTGCTCATCATCGATGACCTGCCATATCTGGACGAAGAGCGCGCCAAGACGCTTTCCGAGATGATCGACGCGCTCATGTTCGACGGCGTCGAGGTCATCGTGACGACGGTGCCCTCCTGTGACTGCCTTCGTCATGCGCAGATCGACCGCATCCTGCTCACGGCGAATGATCTGCTGGTCAGCAAGGAGGAATGCGGCGGCGTCGCCGAGCAGACCGGCATCTTTTCGAACGCGCGCACACAGCGTGACTGGGAGCAGGCCGAACGCTATCTGTTCGGGCGTACACCGACGGTTTTCTGGCAGGAGTACACCGAAGAAGGACGAGCGGTCGACGCCCTTCCCACCGATCTTGCCTTTGCAGCGGCCCAGCGTCGATGCCTGGTCGGCTTTTTCAAAGAGAGCTTGCCGATCGAGGTCCACCAGGCCGTCCTGTTCATGCTGCTAGTCGGACACGGTACCTTCGATGCAGCCGCAAGCTACGGCTATGCGATTCCCCGCGACATAGAAGCGCTCCTGATGAACGATTACCCGTTCTTGGGCATCGACCCGATACAACACACCTTCAGCGTGCCGGAATACGCACTTTCCACCTTGGCCGGAGCCCTCATGGACGTCGACCACAACGACGTGCTGCTGCAGCACAACGCCGTCCTGCTTCAAAAAGCCCTGAGTTACCTCTTCCAGGCGGGCGACATGCAACGCAGCGCCGGAATCATCGAAACGCTCTGCCCCGACGCCCTCTGCGTCTCCTGGCTTTCGGAGCGGGGCTGGGATCTGCTCGACTACGGGGAGGCCGAATTCGTCGACTCGCTCTTCGAACACTGCGATGACGAGCTGCTGCTTTCCGATCCCTTGCTTCTGTCTCTGTACGTCTGGACCTGTGGCCTTTTGGGAAACGCCCGTGAAGCCCTCTTCTACGCGGACAAGGCCCTGACGGCGGTCGAAGAGGACAGCTCCGATCCGGGCCCCGCCATCACCGCACGCCTCGCCTCGACGCTTGCCCTGTTCGCCTTCGCGCAAGAGGACGAGCCCTCATACAAGCGGCAGCCGATCGCAGGGGATACGATCGACGGGCCGGAGACCTTTCTGGCACAGGTGGTGGATCTGTGCAGCGACGTCGAGCTGGCGCGGGCTTTCTGCATGCCGGGCAGCGAACGGGACAAGGCACTGCAGGTCCGCCGCAAGGATGCCTCGGCACGCAAGCTACACTCCCTCGAACATCTCTTCACGGAATGGGCCGAGCGCATCCAGGACAGCGTGCAGTTCCGTGTCGCGCTGCATCTGCTGCAGTTCGTGGACAGCGAGCAGGCGCACAAGCTGCTCTGTACGCTCGGCACCGATTCCGTGGTCGTCGCCCGACGCCACGGACTGCAGCGTCTGTCGGAGGCGACCCTGGTCTGCGCCCTGTGGCGCAACGGCTACTTCGGTCTGGCCCCGCAAAAGAGCGGCGCCCGCGATGCACGGCTGCTCGAGGAGACGGCCAAGATCCTGCACGAAGCGGCCGAGCTTGCCGGCAACAAGCGCTTCCAGGCTCCTTGGGAGCCGAAGCCCACCGGAAAGCGCAGGAAGAAGGACGATGCCGATGAGGCGACCGTTGCGGTTGACGACGTCCCGCGGGTGCGGGTCTGCCTCTTCGGCGGCTTCGCGGTGACGGTCGGGGACCGACGGATACCTGAGCAGAGCTGGCGCAAACGGGCTCGGGACCTGCTGTCGCTCCTCGTCTTGGCGCAGGGACGCGACATGGCCCGGGACAGGCTCTTCGAGGTACTGTGGCCCGACACGGACCACCACCATGCCCTCGACAGCTTCTACACGGCCTGGAGCACCATCGGCCGTGTGCTCGGGGGCGGTCCCTACCTCGAACGCAGCGGGGAATTCTGCCGCATCAATCCCCGTTACTTCTCCTCCGACGTCGCGGATTTCGACCAACTCGTCCGCACGACGCTCGTTCAGAAGGAGGACGGCCAGGCGATACTCGACAGCTGTGCCCGCCTCGAGGCGATTTACAAGAGCGGCCTGCTGCCGAGTGAAAACGACATCCAGGTTATCAAGACGCAGCGCGACCGTTATCAGGAGATGTACGTCAACGCGATGATCTCCGCCACGAACATCGCGCTGGAACGCCGCGACGTGCATACGGCTCTGTGGTTTTCGGGCAAGGCGCTCGATTCAGACGACAGGCGTGAGGATGTGTACCTGGCGGTGATGCGCGCACAGGTCGCCGGGGGGCAGCGTTGCTCGGCGATCAAGACCTACTTCCGCTGCAAGGGTTTCCTCCGCAACGAACTCGGCCTCGATCCGAGTTCGGAGATGGAGCAACTCTACCGCTCGCTCATCGAGGTCGATCCCTCGCTCATGCATCTCGACGAGGAGACGCTCGACCAGATGCAGCAGCGGGCATCCGAGCAGCGCTCCGAGCAGGCTCCGCGCTCGGACCCCGCCTGAGCCTGCCGCCGGGTACATTCATCAATTGTTCAACGTACTCGTAGAGTTTGCGTGTCGGTTTCGGCGCCTGTGCTAGAGTATATGCCGCATTTGTACACGAAGCAGAAAGAATGACATGCCGAACCTCTTCACAAAAGTACTTTCCACAGGCGAGGACAAGCAGATAAAGGCCCACCAGGTCGAAGTCGGCGAGATCAACTATCTCGAAGACGAGACCAAGGCCTTAAGCGACGAGGACCTGCGGGCCAAGACCGATGAGTTCCGCAACCGCTACGACAACGGCGAGACACTGGACGACATCCTCCCGGAGGCCTTCGCCGTCGTGCGCGAGGCATCCCAGCGGACCATCGGGCAGCGTCACTTCGACGTGCAGCTCATCGGCGGCATGGTCCTGCACAAGGGCCAGATCGCCGAGATGAAGACCGGCGAAGGCAAGACCCTGGTCTCCACGCTCACCGGCTACCTCAACGCCATCCCCCGCACCGGCGTCCACATCGTCACCGTCAACGAATACCTGGCCAAGCGCGACAGCGAATGGATGGGCCAGATCTACAAGTTTTTGGGCATCGACGTCGGGCTCATCCAAAACGGCATGAAGACGGGCCAACGCCGCAAGGCCTACGAAGCCGACATCGTCTACGGCACCAACTCCGAGTTCGGCTTCGACTACCTGCGCGACAACATGGTCACCAAGGCGGAAAACCGCGTGCAGCGCGACCATGCCTACGCCGTCGTCGACGAGGTCGACTCGATCCTCATCGACGAGGCCCGCACGCCGCTCATCATCTCCGGCGCCGGCACGAAGTCGGCCGACCTGTACCGGCAGTTCGCCAAGGTCGCTAAGCAGCTGCGTCCGGACGTGGACTTCGAGATGGACGAGTCCAAGCACACGATCTCGGCCACCGACGACGGCCTGCAGCGCATCGAGACCCTGCTCGGCATCGACGACATCTACGCCGACATGTCCGGCCAGCTCTCCAACCACCTGCAGCAGGCCCTGCGCGCGCAGTTCCTCTTCAAGCGCGATGTCGACTACGTCGTCACCGACGGCGAGGTCAAGATCGTCGACGAGTTCACCGGCCGCATCATGGAGGGCCGCCGCTACTCCGAAGGCCTCCACCAGGCCATCGAGGCCAAGGAAGGCATGCTGGTACGTGCCGAAAACCAGACCCTGGCCACCATCACGCTGCAGAACTACTTCCGCCTCTACGACAAGCTCGCCGGCATGACCGGTACCGCCCGCACCGAAGACGCCGAGTTCCGCGACATCTACAAGCTCGAGGTCCAGGCCATCCCGCCCAACAAGCCGGTCATCCGTGAGGAGCTCCCCGACCTGGTCTACCGCACCGTCGACGCCAAGTTCGAGGCCGTCGCCGACGACGTGGCAGCACGCCACGAACGCCAGCAGCCCTGCCTGGTCGGCACCATCTCCATCGAAAACTCGGAGAGGCTCTCCTCGATTTTGTCCAAGCGCGGCATCCCGCACGAGGTCCTCAACGCCAAGCACCACGAACGCGAGGCACACATCGTCGCCCAGGCGGGCCGTGCCGGCGCGGTCACCATCGCCACCAACATGGCGGGCCGTGGCACCGACATCCTGCTCGGCGGCAACCCCGACTTCCTGATGGAGGAGGTCCTCGTCGAAAAGGGCATCCCGCTCGACGAGGCCACCGACGAGCAGAAGGAAGAGGCGCTCGAGGAGGCTCGCGAGATCTGCGCAGGCGAGGCCGAGACCGTGCTCGAGGCCGGCGGCCTGGCGGTCATCGGCACCGAACGCCACGAGGCGCGCCGTATCGACAACCAGCTCCGCGGCCGTTCGGGACGCCAGGGCGACCCGGGCTCCGCGCAGTTCTACCTCTCGCTCGAAGACGACCTCATGCGCCTGTTCGGCGGCGACAGGATGGACCGCATCTCCAACATGCTGGAGCGCACCGAGATCGAAGACGACCAGCCCATCCAGGCCAAGATGGTCACCAGGAGTATCGAAAGCGCCCAGCGCCAGGTCGAATCCATGCACTTCAGCTCCCGCAAGTACGTCCTCGAATACGACGACGTCATGGACCGGCAGCGCAAGACCATCTACGAGGAACGCAACCGCATCCTCGACGGCAAGAGCTATGGCGAGCGCGTCCCGGAGCTCATCGAGGACGTCGCCGGCGACGCCGTCAACGAATACTGCCCGGAGCATGCCGCCTACGAGGAGTGGGACATCGAGGGCCTGAACAGCTGGTATCGCGAGCTCACCGGCGTCGAAGACGTCGACTTGAGCGCATGCGACCACGACGAGGAGACGCACAAGATGCGCGAAGCCGTCATCGACAAGGTCTCCGCGCTCTACGAATCCAAGAAGGAGTCCGTCCCCGAAGACGTCTTCAGCCAGATCGAAAACCAGGTCATGCTGCGTGTCATCGACACGCGGTGGATGGCGCACCTGTCCGAGATGGACTACCTCAAAGAGGGCATCGGCCTGCGCGCGGTCGGCCAACGCGACCCGCTGGTCGAATACAAGGAGGAGGCCTTCGACGCCTTCGGCGCGCTGGTCGCAGCCATCTACGAGGATTTCCTCCGCACCGTCCTGCGCCTGCAGATCAACTCCGAGGAACTGCAGGAACAGGAACAGGAGATCGCCCTCGAGGACAGCGACGAGGACGAGTTCGAAGACGTCACCGACGACAGCGAAGAGGTCTTGAACAGCGTCTCGTACTCCGCCCCCGAGGACAACACCGACTCGTCCTTCACCGCCCCGTCGGCCACGCAGGTCGCCGCCGAGCAGGCGGCCGCCACGGTCGGATCGGTTCCCAAGGCCTCCCAGGGCAAGACCGGCACCATCGTCAAGGACAAGGACGACCCCTACGCCAACGTCGGGCGCAACGACCCGTGTCCGTGCGGGTCGGGCAAGAAGTTCAAGAAATGCCACGGTGCCCACGTCTAGGGCCGCCGCTTCCATGGTAGAAAACCACAAACAGGAACTGCAGGACATGCGCGAGCGCATCGACACGATGCGCACCTACCTGCACATCGACGACAAGCGTACGCAGATCGGCGAGCTCGAGGAGCAATCCGCCGAGCCCGGCTTCTGGGACGACCAGGAGCACGCGCAGTCGGTGATGAGCAAGGTCGCCGCCCTGAAGGACGAGGTCGCCGAATACGACGCGGCCGAGGTCGCCTTGGCAGATGCCGAGGCGGCAAACGAGCTCGCGGTCGAGACCGAGGACGAGGGCATGCACGACGAGGTCATCGAGGCCATCGACACCCTGAACAAGAAGGCCGACATGCTTGAGCTCAACTCCTGGTTCGACGGGGAGTTCGACCACGGCGACGCGATCGTCTCGATCAACCCCGGGCAGGGGGGACTCGAGGCGCAGGACTGGACCGAGATGCTCTTCAAGATGTATCTGCGCTATGCCGAGACGAAGGGCTGGAAGGTCACCGTCAACGACGCGCCGAGCGGCGAGGTCATCGGGCTCGACCGGGCGACCTTCACCGTGAGCGGCCACAACGCCTACGGCATGCTCAGAAGCGAGCAGGGGGTCCACCGGCTCGTGCGCATCTCGCCGACCGACGAGAAGAAGCGCCGCCAGACGACCTTCGGCGGGGTGGAGGTCCTGCCCGTTCTGCCCGAGGACATCGAGGTCACCCTCGACATGAAGGACGTCCGCGTCGACGTCTACCGCTCGAGCGGCCCGGGCGGCCAGTGCGTCAACACGACCGACTCGGCGGTGCGCCTCACGCATCTCCCCACCGGGCTCGTGGTCACCTGCCAAAACGAGAAATCCCAGCTGCAGAACAAGGAATCCGCGATGAAGATCCTGCGCTCGCGCCTCTACGAGCTGGAGCGCCAGAAGCGTCAAAAGGAGCTCGACGAGCTGCGCGGCCCCAAGCACGAGATTTCGTGGGGCAACCAGATCCGCAACTACGTGCTCTATCCCTACCAGATGGTCAAAGACCTCAGAAGCGGCATCGAAAGCGGCAACGTCGACGCGGTCTTAAACGGCGACATCGACGACTTCGTCGTCGGTTACCACCGCTGGCGTGTCGAAGCCGACGCCTAAAACTCTTCTCCACGATCTATTCGCCCCTCCGCATCAAAACCCCGCAGGTTTTGGCGTGGAGCATGTGTACAATGGAAGCGCAGGGTAATCGAGCGGCCGCAGATTCGTGCACGACACCTCAGGCGGCCGCAGTTCAGTCAGGATCGGGTCAGCTTTGGACGCCTTAACGCCGGATCAGATAGCCGAAAAAGCACAGCACATGCGCGTCAACATCATCAAGATGCTGGCGGCCGCAGGCAGCGGACATCCCGGCGGCTCGCTTTCGGCCGCCGACATCGTGGCGGCCCTCTACTTCGGCGGCGTCATGGACTACGACCCGGCCGACCCCGACGCCCCCGGACGCGACCGCTTCATCCTCTCCAAGGGCCATGCTGCGCCGGTGCTCTACGCCGCACTTGCCGAGGTCGGCTACATCCCCGAAGACGAGTTGACCACCCTGCGCACCCTCAACAGCCGCCTGCAGGGGCACCCCGATTCCAAGAAGGTCCCCGGCGTGGAGGTCTCGACCGGCTCGCTCGGGCAGGGCTTCTCCATTGCGGCCGGCCTGGCGCTCGGCCTGCGCCTTCAGGCACAAGAGGAGGGCACCACCCCCGCACATGTCTTCACCCTCACCGGCGACGGCGAACTGGAGGAAGGCCAGATATGGGAGGCGGCGATGTTCGCCGCCCACTATAAGCTCGGCAACCTCGTCGCCATCGTCGATTCCAACAACCTGCAGATCGACGGCGACGTCGCCGACGTGGCGGGTCTGGGCAACATCTCCGCCAAGTTCCAGGCCTTCGGCTGGCGCACCATCGAGGTGGACGGTCACGACATAAAAGGCATCATCACGGCGCTTGCCGCTGCGACCTCCTTCGACGGCGCGCCCGTCTGCATCGTCGCCAGGACCGTCAAGGGCAAGGGCGTCTCCTTCATGGAAGGCGAGGCGGGTTGGCACGGCAAGGCTCCTGACGAGGAGCAGGCCGCCGCCGCCATCGCCGAGCTCGAGGGAGGATGTTAGCCATGGCACAGGCGACGCGCGCAGGATACGGCGAGACGCTGGTCGAGCTTTTGGAGGAAGGCGTCGACATCATGGCGGTCGAGGCCGACCTCTCCGGGTCCACCACCACCGCCAAGCTTGGGGCGGCCGACCCGGACCGCCTGGTCAATGTCGGCATTGCCGAGCAGAACATGATCGGGGTGGCCTCCGGGCTCGCCCTGGCCGGCAAGGTGGTCTTCACCGGGAGCTTCGCGGCCTTCGGCACGGGTCGCTGCTATGACCAGATCCGCAACACCGTCTGCTACGCCGGCCTCGACGTCAAGGTCGCCCCGACGCATTCTGGCGTCACGGTCGGCGCGGACGGAGGCAGTCATCAGATGCTCGAGGACGTGAGTCTCATGCGCGGACTTCCCGGCATGAGGGTGCTGGTCCCGGCCGACTACCGGGCCGCCAAGCAGGCCGTCCGCATCGCCGCCACCACGCCCGGCCCCTTCTACGTGCGGCTCGGCCGCGCGCCCGTCCCCGATCTCTACGACGCCGATGTACAGCTCGAACTCGGAAAATCCTACGTCCTGCGCGAGGGAGGCGACGTCACGCTGGTCGCCGCCGGCGTCGAGGTCTCCGAGGCGTTGAAGGCCGCCGACCTGCTGGCTGAGGAAGGCATCGAGGCCGAGGTCATCGACGTCTTCAGCGTCAAGCCCTTCGACAAGCCGACCCTGCTTGCCAGCGTGGAGAAGACTGGCTGCGTCGTCACCTGCGAGGAGCATTCGACGGTCGGCGGGCTCGGTTCCGCCGTGGCCGACATCATCGGCGAGAACCACCCCGTACCTCTCGAACGCGTCGGGGTACGCGACCGGTTCGGCACGAGCGGCAAGCCCGACGAGCTGCTGCATCTCTACGGTCTGGACGCGGACGGCATCGCCGAAAAGGCGCGCGCGGCACACGCCCGCCTCTGACCCTTTCCGACTTCAAAACAACCACTCCTACCAGCGATTTTGAGGATCCGCCCGATCCGCGGGCACGCATGAATGCTTTGTGAGCGTTGATGCTCCCTTCCGCACACCTCCCCGAGTTCCGTTAAAATATCTAACCAATCATGCACTGATTCGGACCAAACGAATGGAGCAAACGTGGCACAGTCCGGAAATCCTCCCCGCGACCCGCGTGGCAGGCAACGTCAGGGAGTCCCGCCCGCAGCCGCCCAACCCGGGCAGCGCGTCGCACCGGGGCAGCAGAATCCCAACATGCAGCAGCCTCCGCAACCCCAACAATACGCACAGCCCCGGCCGGGCCAGCAACCCCAGCAGGCCCCGAACTACGGGCAGCCCCAACAGACCCAACAGTACCGGCAGGCTCCTGCCGCCCAGCAGCCCTACGGCACCCAGCAGCAGCCCTACGGCACCCAGCAGCAGCCGCCTGTGGCCCCGCAGGCCCAGCCCGCTCGCACCGCCGCACCGGGGGTCCCCGCCCAAAACCCGGAGGCCGCACAGCCCGGCGCACGCCAGCAGGATCCCTCCATGCCGGCCATCATGACGGAAGGCGGCTCGTTTTCCGAGCTCGCCCCGCAGGAAGGCACCCAGCAAAAACTCGGCGGCGTCGTCATCTCGTTGCGCAACGTCACCAAGATCTATCCCGCGCAACCCGACAAGCCGGCGCTCGACAACATCACCCTCGACATCCGCAGCGGCGAGTTCCTCTTCCTGGTCGGACATTCCGGCTCGGGCAAGTCGACCTTCATCCGCATGCTCAACCGCGAACTCGTACCCACCTCCGGCGAGCTGATCGTCGCGGGCGAAAACCTTTGCACCATCCGCAACTGGCGCATCCCGTATCTGCGCCGCAACGTCGGCTGCGTCTTCCAGGACTTCAAGCTCCTGCCCAACAAGACCGCCTTCGAAAACGTCGCCTTCGCCTTGGAGGTCATCGGCAAGTCGCGCCACGTCGTGCGCACCCAGGTGCCCGAGGCCCTGCGCCTGGTCGGTCTGGAGGGCAAGATGGACAAGCTGCCCGACCAGCTGTCCGGCGGCGAGCAGCAGCGCGTCTCCATCGCCCGCTCCATCGTCAACCGCCCGCCGCTGCTCATCTGCGACGAACCCACCGGCAACCTCGACCCGCAGACCTCGCTCGGCATCATGCGTCTGCTCGAGCGAATCAACCGCACCGGCACGACCGTCCTGGTCGCCACGCACGACCGCGAGATGGTCGACCAGATGCGCCGCCGCGTCCTCGCACTCGAAAACGGGGTTCTGGTCCGCGATCAGAAGAAGGGGGTGTACGGCTACGATGTCTAGGCTGGCCTACTTCCTCCGCGAATCCCTCCAGTCCTCGCGTCGCAACATCGGCACCACCATCGGCGGCACCATCACCATCTTCTTATGCCTGCTCATGGTCGGTATCTCCATCCTCTTCTCGGTCATCATCGGCAACGTCATCACCTCGGTCGAAGAGGACGTCGACATCCGCCTCTACATCTCCGACGACGCCAAGGACGAGCAGATCGAGGAGTTCGACGGCTACCTCGACTCCCTCGAAAACGACGAGGGCAACGTCGCCTCGGTCACGCTCATGAGCAAAGACGAGGTTCTGGAGGACTTCAAGCAGTCCACCTCGAACAACACCGACATCGTCGACCAACTCGACGGTAACCCGCTTCCGCGCACCTATGTCATCGAGCTCATCGACCAGGAGCAGGTCGAAGACACCGCAAACAATATCCTGGCCAACGAGACCTTCCAGGCCATCTGCGACAACCCGGACGACCCAAGCGATTCCATCAAGTACGGCCAGGGCACGGTGCAGCGGCTCTTCCTCATCGTGGACCTCATCCGCTACGCCTGCATCGCCTTCGTCATCCTGCTCGTGTTCATATCGCTGGTCTTCTTGAACAACACCATCCGGCTGGCGATCCTCGCACGGCGACGCGAGATCTCCATCATGCGCTTGGTCGGCGCCTCCAACGGCTTCATCCGCGGCCCGTTCGTCATGGAGGGCGCCCTGCAGGCCTTGGTCGGGGCGATACTCGCCATCATCGTGCTCGTCATATTACGGGTGACGGCGATACCATCCTTAGACAACATGGTCAACTGGCTGCCGCTGGAGGTCGGCGGGACCGTCTACACCATCATCTACATCGTCTTGGTGCTCGGCGGCCTGCTCATCGGCATCCTCGGCTCGGCCATCGCCATGCGCCGCTACCTCAAGGTCTAAACCCGCATCGGCGTGCCGCAGACCGGCGCGCACGCATGTGCCGACGCGACTCACGGAAGGAACCACTATGTGCACCATCATCGATGTCTACGGCCGTGAAATCCTCGACTCCCGCGGCAACCCGACCGTCGAGGTCGAGGTCGTCTTGGAGGACGGCTCCTTCGGCCGGGCCGCAGTTCCATCGGGGGCTTCCACCGGGCAGTTCGAGGCCGTCGAACTGCGCGACCCGGACTGCGCCCGCTACCTCGGCAAAGGCGTCAAGACGGCGGTCAAGCACGTCAACGAGGAGATCGCCGAGGCCTTGGTGGGCGAGGACGCGACCGACCAGCGCGGTATCGACCGGATGCTCTGCGAACTCGACGGCACGCCCAACAAGGGTACCTTTGGGGCCAACGCGATCTTAGGCACGTCCATGGCGGTTGCCCGTGCGGCGGCCGAGTCATGCGAGCTCACCCTCTACAGCTACCTCGGCGGCGTCAACGCGAGCCTGCTTCCCACCCCGATGATGAACATCCTCAACGGCGGCGCGCACGCGGACAACAACGTCGACTTCCAGGAGTTCATGATCATGCCGGTCGGCGCCGGCAGCTTCGCCGAGGGCCTGCGCTGGTGCTCGGAGATCTATCACACGCTCAAGCAGGTCGTCAAAGACAAGGGCTATGCCACCGGCGTCGGCGACGAGGGCGGATTCGCCCCCAACCTGTCCAACAACGAAGAACCCTTCGAGCTCATCACCGAGGCCTGCAAAACGGCCGGCTATACCCCCGGCGAGCAGATCCGCTTCGCGATCGACCCGGCCACCTCCGAGCTCTACGACCCCGAAAAGGAGCGCTACGTCCTGGCGGGGGAGGGCGGCCGTGAGTTTTCCAGCGCCGAGATGGTCGACTACTGGGAGGAGCTCGTCGGCACGTATCCCATCATCTCGATCGAGGACGGCATGGCCGAAGAGGACTGGGACGGCTGGAAGATACTGACCGACCGCATTGGAAACAAGGTGCAGCTCGTCGGCGACGATCTCTTCGTCACCAACGTCGAACGCCTGAAGAAGGGCATCGATCTGGGCGTTGCCAACGCCATACTCGTCAAGCTCAACCAGATCGGCACGATGACGGAGACGCTGGAGGCCATCCAGCTTGCCAAGGAGGCGGGATACGCCTGCATCATCAGCCACCGCTCCGGCGAGACCGAAGACACGATGATCGCGGACCTGGCCGTGGCGGTCAACGCCGGCCAGATCAAGACCGGCGCTCCCTGCCGCAGCGACCGCGTCGCCAAATACAACCAGCTCATGCGCATCGAAGAGGAGCTGGAGGACTCGTGCCGCTACGCCGGGCTGGACGCCTTCTACAACATCGAGCACTAAGCGATGCCACGTCCTGCGGATGACGACGTCCCGCGCAGGAACTCCCGCTCTTCGCGCTCAAAACCCAAGACCCCGACCGGACGGACTGCACCCAAGGACCTGAGCTCCCGTCAGGACACGGGGCGCAGATCCACCGGCACCACCAAACGTCGTGACACCACCAAGCGGAGCGATACCCCGCAGCGCGACGATGCCGACAGACGCGGCGGCACCACCCGGCGCAGCACCGCGGATGCCTGCCGCGACACCGCGTCTGCTCCGCAGCGTGTCCTCGGCTTTTTGCGTCGCCACCTCATCCCCATCGTTATCATCGTCCTTATCATCGTCGTCATCGCCCTGCTCTTTCCGATGGCCCGGACCTACTACCAGAGCATGCGCACCGAACAGCAGCTCCAGGCCCAGGAAGAGGCCATCGAGCAGCACAACGAGGAGATTGCTGCAGAAAACGAGGTGCTCAACACCGAGGAGGGTATCGAGGATGAGGCGCGCAAGGGCGGCATGGTCAAGGAGGGCGAACAGGCGGCCGTCGTGACCAACAGCAACGAGGAGGAAGAGGACGTCACCATGTTCGACGCGGACAGCGTCGGTGCGCCGCGGACCTGGTACTACGACTTCCTCGACACGCTCTTCGGCGTCTCCGTCCGGGGCGACTCAGACGACTGAGCCCGCCGGGCCTCACCTGCCTGCAAGAAACCTCTCGCGCAGGCTGTCTGCGGGTTTACAATATGAGCCTGCACCCATGCGGGGGCGTGGTGGAATTGGCAGACACAGCGGACTTAAAATCCGCCGACGCTTGCGTCATGAGGGTTCGAGTCCCTCCGCCCCTACCAGCGACATCGCCGCCCGCCTGGCGCGACGCGTTTTGTCGGAGGTTGCGAAATGGCCTTTATCGATACCGAGTATCTGCAGAAGACGGATGCTGCCAAGGACCTGATCAAGAACTGCGTCCCCTCGCGCATCGGCCAGAAGGACGCCACCGTCTTCGACTACGATGCCGAGGTCGCCGAATACGCCTCCCGGCGCCTGGGCTGGACGACGCTCGCCTCCGAGCCCCCCATCGACCCTTCCGAGATCGCCGTCATCGCGCAACAGGCGCGTTGCGAGGGCCTCGACGCGGTCGTCCTCATCGGGCAGGGCGGTTCGGCACAGGCCTCGCAGACCATCACCAAGCTCCATTCCCTCGAGGTCACCGACGAGATCCCCTTCCGTACGATGGACTCCATGTCCCCGGTCTACGTCAACCACATCCTCGGCTCGTCGGATCCCGCCCGCACGCTCTACATCGTGTCGAGCAAGTCGGGCACCACGCTCGAGCCGACGGTGCTCTCGCACGTGGCCTGGAAGTACGCCTGCGCGATGATCGGGGAGGAGGAGGCCGGCAAGCGCTTCATCGCCATCACCGACCGCAACTCCGACCTCGAGCAGGTCGCCCGCAAGAACGGCTGGCGCATGGTGCTGAAGGGATCGCCGGACGTCGGCGGACGCTACTCGGCGCTCACGGTCTTCGGGCTTTTGCCCATGGCCTGCGTGGGGCTGGACGTGGAAAAGGCGCTGCGCATCGCGGTTCCCACCGAGGAGCTCTGTCACACCGACAGCCCCGACAACCCGGCCTTGCAGCTGGCCGCCTTCCTCTACGACAACTACCGCGCCGGCCGTGACAAGTTCGCGCTGCTCATGCCGCCGGCCACCCAGGTCTTCGGCCTGTGGGTCGAACAGATCGTCGCCGAATCCCTCGGCAAGGGCGGCGTCGGCATCCTGCCCAACGTCGAGATCGACGCCGGCATCCTCTCCGACCCGCACAAGGACACCTGCGCGATTCTGTGCAACATGGGCAACAACGAGGCCTTCGAGCACGCCAAGGCCTGCATCCACCCCGACATCCCGGTCCTGCGTCTGGACATCCTCGACACCGGTGACATGACCCGGCACTTCCTCATCTGGGAATACGCCGTCGCCTTCTGCGGCTACCTCATGAAGGTCAACCCCTTCGACCAGCCCGACGTCGAAAGTACCAAGCAGGCGACCCGTCAGATCCTCTACGGCCAGGGAGGGGGCTTCTCGGTGCCCGACGACAACTCGGGGCGGCCGGCATACCAGGACTTCGACGTCGATGAGCTCGGCTGCGTGGACGAGGTCTACGTCAGCACTGCCCTGCTCGATGAGTTCAGCTCCAACTACGGCACCGTCTCCTACGACGAGGACCCCTCCATCGCAGACGTCGACCTCGACAGCGCCCTGCGCATGCTCTTCGCCTCCATCCGTCCGGGCGACTACTTCTCCTACAACGCCTTCCTGCCCTTCCGGGGCATCGGACGCCGCGAGACGCTGGAACGCGTCCGCCACCGCGTCGCCAACCGCCTCGGCGTGCGCTCCTGCCTGGAGATCGGTCCGCGCTACCTGCACTCCACCGGCCAGCTCCACAAGGGCGGCGCGAACAACGGCGTCTTCCTGGTCGTGAGCAGCGACGAGGCCTGCGACATCGCCATCCCGCACGAGGACTTCACCTTGGGCGCGGTCGAGAACGCGGAGGCCCTCGGCGACTTCTCCGCCCTGGCCGCCCGCGGCCGTCGCTGCGTCTACGTGCACCTCAAGGACAACGACTCCGAATGCCTCGCCCAGCTCGCAGACTCCTGCTGCTCGGCGATTTCGGCTGCCTACGCCCGCCGCATCGAGGCGTAAGCCACCGCTCTCCCAAGGCCGCGGCAGCACCCGCCACAGCCACCCCCGATCCGAGCCGCCACGCCGACGCTCACCGCGTCCGTCTCCGCGTGCCTTGGACGCCTGCCGACCTGCGAGAGCCGCCGCTGAGTACGGCTGTTCTGTGCTAGAATGTCCCCCGTATGTGTCTAGGAGGAGTTTTGCACCATGGATGACGCGTTCGACCAGAAGCTGAAAGTCGAGGACATACACCAGGCTTTGACCGACCGTACCGGCTGTCACTTGAGGATCAGGGCCAATCTGGGCCGTTCCAAGGTGGTCGACCGCGAAGGCATCCTCACCCAGACGCATCGCTCGCTCTTCTTGGTCGAGGTCAACGAAAAGCGCGGTCGCACGGCGCGCCATTCGTATCAGTACGTCGATGTCCTCACGGGCATGGTCGAACTCACCGACTACGACACGGGCGAGCCGCTCTTTCCCATGCTGACCGAAGAGCCCGACGCCGAAGAATCGCTGGCTTCCGATGCGGCGGATTCCGACGCGGACGACGACGCCTCGGCCGGCCGGGAAGCGACAGAGGGGTAGGAAGCGGCACAGAAGACGTCCGCTTCGTGATGAGGTCACATTGGGGTATCGTCCAACGGTAGGACAGCGGTTTTTGGTACCGTTAATGGGGGTTCGATTCCCTCTACCCCAGCCATCAGGTAAGGAACCAGCATGGAAGCTCGGGCTTTGATTCTTGCCGCCGGCCTCGGCACCCGGATGAAATCAGACAGACCGAAGGTCGCCCACGAGATGCTGGGAAAGCCGCTCGTGCGCTGGGTCGTCGACGCGGCACACGAGGCGGGCTGCGAGCAGGTCCATGTGGTTATCGGATCGGGCAAGGAGCTCGTCGAGCCGCTCCTGGACGACTGCACCATCTCCTATCAACTCGACATGTTCGGCACCGGCCACACGGTCATGTGCGCACGCGAGGCGCTCGAAGGCTTTACCGGCTGCACGGTCGTGCTCTGCGGGGACAGCCCGCTCATCCGTCCGCAGACGATCGCGGATCTGGTGCAGGCGCACCAGGAGGCGGGTGCGGCGGCCACCGTGCTTACCATGGACTTGGACGACCCGAGCGGTTACGGCCGCATCATCCGCGATGAGTCCGGCAACGTCTGCGGCATCGTCGAGGAAAAGGACTGCGACGATGCGCAGCGCTCCTGCACCGAGTGCAACTCGGGCGTCTACTGCTTTGATACCCCGATGCTGCTCGAGCACCTCGATGAGCTGGGCCGCGACAACGCCCAGGGCGAGTACTACCTCACCGACATCATCGGACTTCTGGTTGAGGCCGGTCAGAAGGTCGCCGCCTACGTGGTGGCCGACGACAGCGAATGCCTCGGCATCAACTCTCGCTTGCAGCTGGCCGAGGCGACCAAGGTCGCGCAACGCCGCATCAACGAGGCGTGGATGGCGGAAGGGGTCACCATGCTCGATCCCGAGCAGGTTTGGATCGGCCCGGACTGCCAGCTCGGTCGCGACACCGAGATCCTGCCGCAGACCATTCTGTCGGGTGCGACGAGCATCGGCAGCGACTGCGTGCTCGGCCCCAACACCCGCCTCACCGACTGCACGGTCGGCGACGCCTGCACGCTCGAGGAGACGGTCGGCATCTCCGCGGTCCTCGAAGACGAGGTCACCTGCGGGCCGCGCGCCTACCTGCGCCCGGAGGCCCACATCGGCCACGGCGCCCACATCGGCACCCACGTCGAGATCAAGAAGACGACCATCGGGGCCAACACCAAGGTCCCGCACCTGTCCTACCTGGGAGACACGACGGTCGGCGAGGACTCCAACATCGGGGCCGGCACGATCACCTGCAACTACGACGGATTCATCAAAAACCCCACCGTCATCGGCGATCGCGCCTTCATCGGCTCGGACAGCATCATCGTCGCGCCGGTCCATATCGGCAACGACACGTTCACCGGGGCGGCGAGCTGCATCTCCAAGGACGTGCCGGACGGCGCGCTGGCGCTCGAGCGCTCCGAGCAGCAGACGCTTGAAGGCTGGACACTCAACAAGAAAAAGGAAATGGAACAAAAGGAAGATAAGGACGAAGGCGAATAAGAGGGGGAGGCTGCGCCATGCCGAGCAAACGGCGTATTCTACAGGCGGACAAGAAACTGCATCTGTTTTCGGGGTCGATCTATCCGGAGCTCGCGGCCGAGATCGCGGAATATCTCGGCGTCGAGCTGGGTGACATCCGGCTCGAGAAGTTTTCCAACGGCGAGTCCTACGCCCGCTACATGGAATCCATCCGCGGCGAGGACGTCTTCTTGATCCAGTCCGTCTCCGGCGCGGTCAACGATGCGCTCATGGAGCTCCTCATCATGATCGACGCCGCCCGCCGTGCCTCGGCCCGCCGCATCTGCGTCATCATCCCCCACTACGCCTACGCGCGCCAGGACCGCAAGTCCGCCGCCCGCGAGCCCATCACCGCGCGGCTCGTCGCCAACATGCTCGAGGTGGCCGGTGCCGACGCCATCGTCACCATGGACCTGCACCAGGGTCAGACGCAGGGATTCTTCAACATCCCCGTCAACCACCTGACGGCGCTCGGCCTGTTCGCCGACTACTTCAACGGTAACGGGCTCGACAACGTCTGCGTCGTGAGCCCCGACGTCGGCCGCGCCAAGGCCGGCAAGAAGCTCTCCGACATGCTCGACGCCGACCTGGCCATCATGCACAAGGGGCGCCCGGCGCACAACCAAGCCGAGATCACAAGCATCATCGGCGATGTGAAGGGCAAAAACTGCGTCTTAAACGACGACATGATCGACACCGGCGGCTCCATCACCGCTGCCATGCGGGTGCTGGACGAGCAGGGCGCCGCCTCCATCCATGTCTGCGCGACGCACCCGATCTTCTCCGGGCCGGCCTTCGAGCGCATCGATGACTGCCCGGCCGACGAGGTCGTCGTCTGCAACACCATCCCGGTGCCGCAGGAGCAGATCGACAAGGGCAAGATCAAGATCATCTCGGTCGTGCCGATGTTCGCCCAGGCCATCAACAACATCTTCACCAACGGCTCGGTCTCGCAGCTCTTCGACCCCGACTTCGCGCTCTAGGGCACACGCCATGGGCATCCGCATGATCTGCGGGCTGGGAAACCCGGGCCCCGAATACGAATGCACACGGCACAACGCCGGCTTCCGTACGCTCGATGCGCTGGCAGACGACCTCGGCGTCACCTACTGGAAGGACGAGTGCGGGGCGCTCTGCGCGCATGTGACCCGCGACGGCGAGGAACTGCTGCTCGCCAAGCCGCAGGCCTACATGAACACCTCGGGAGGGCCCATCTCTAAGCTTGCCGCCGCCTACAAGATCAAGCCCGAGGAGGTCCTCGTCATCCACGACGACCTCGACCTGCCGGCGGGAGACGTGCGCGTCAAGGTCGGGGGAGGGCATGGCGGCCACAACGGCCTGCGCTCCATCCACGACAAGCTCGGAAGCGACGCCTACACGCGCGTGCGCATCGGGATCGACCATCCCAAGGGCCGCATGCCGGCCGACGCCTATGTGCTCTCCACGCCGCGCGGCAAGGCTGCCGAGGTCTTCGAGGATTCCCTTGCGACCGCCCATGATGCCGTCGTCTGCGTGCTCGACGAGGGGGCGCTGACGGCGATGAACCGCTTCAACGAGCGGGGCGCGCGTCAGGATTAGGCGGGCTGCGAAGCCGGGCGAGCGGCCAAAAATATGCACCCGCGCACGACCCGTCTAAGACTTTTCTTGCAAGTCCGAAAAATTCTGCAGAAGTACTTGCATTTGCCGAGGCAAGCGGGTACCTTACTCACGATATAAAGAGCGGGCGCACCGTTCTGGCCGCCCGTTCCGGGCCGAATCTGAGCATAAGGAGCCAACATGTCCACACCTGAAATTGATGCTGATGAATGTTCCGGATGCGGTATCTGCGTCGATACCTGCGAGAACGAGGTTTTAGATATCGTCGGTAGCACGGCAGCGGTCGTGAACGAGGATTCCTGCACCTCCTGCGGCAGCTGCGCCGAGGAATGCCCCATGGGGGCCATCACGGTCGAAGAGGAGTAAATCCGACCGACGCCCGCCTGCGCGGGACGCATCAAGCAGCAAGCCCGTCGAGTCCGATGCTCGGCGGGCTTTTTTGTTGGC
>JAJQAN010000013.1:0-5340 GCA_021203765.1 Coriobacteriaceae bacterium
TCGAATTAAGCCACATGCTCCGCTGCTTGTGCGGGTCCCCGTCAATTCCTTTGAGTTTTAGCCTTGCGGCCGTACTCCCCAGGCGGGACACTTAATGCGTTAGCTCCGACACGGAAGAGATGGCTCCCCCACATCTAGTGTCCATCGTTTACGGCTAGGACTACCAGGGTATCTAATCCTGTTCGCTCCCCTAGCTTTCGCGCCTCAGCGTCAGTAACGGCCCAGAAAGCCGCCTTCGCCACCGGTGTTCCTCCCAATATCTGCGCATTTCACCGCTACACTGGGAATTCCACTTTCCTCTACCGCACTCAAGTCCGGCAGTTTCAGGTGCGAACCGGGGTTGAGCCCCGGGCTTTTACACCTGACTTACCGGACCGCCTACGCGCTCTTTACGCCCAATAAATCCGGATAACGCTCGCCCCCTACGTATTACCGCGGCTGCTGGCACGTAGTTAGCCGGGGCTTCTTCTGCAGGTACCGTCAGTATCTTCCCTGCTGAAAGCGGTTTACAACCCTAAGGCCGTCTTCCCGCACGCGGCGTTGCTGCGTCAGGGTTTCCCCCATTGCGCAAAATTCCCCACTGCTGCCTCCCGTAGGAGTCTGGGCCGTATCTCAGTCCCAATGTGGCCGGTCGGTCTCTCAACCCGGCTACCCATCGTCGGCTCGGTAGGCCGTTACCCCACCAACTACCTAATGGGCCGCGAGCCCATCTTTCGCCGCAAAAGCTTTTCCGCCCTTGTCATGCGGCATGGGCGGTATATCCGGTATTAGCATCCGTTTCCAAATGTTATCCCGGTGCGAAAGGCAGGTTGCTCACGTGTTACTCACCCGTTCGCCACTCTACTCACACCCGAAGGTGCTTTCTCGTTCGACTTGCATGTGTTAAGCACGCCGCCAGCGTTCATCCTGAGCCAGGATCAAACTCTCCATGCAAAACACCGGACGAGATGTCCGATGCAAAACTTACATGTCGTTCGAAACTCAGCTCTTATGCGAATTGCTTCGCATAAGCGTGATTTCCGGATGCGATGCATGCCCCGATGTGCCGCCCTGGCAGGCAGCACCGACATGCATCGGCTTGGCTGTACATCTTTGATAAAAGGAATTGAGATGAGGTGTGGTGCTTGTTCATCTCGATGCAACCGATCATGGTTTTGTACCTCGCCTGAAGCGGGTGCCCCAGGCGATCGGTTTGCCTTGTCACTTCTATCTTGCAGTATCCGATTTTCAAGGTTCTTTTCCGTGCCATTTTGCGCACAGAAACAGCGCCACCTTCAATTGGCGCGAGTTGTTATAGTACGCATCTTAACTGGGTAAGTCAATAAGATTCTGGGATTTATTTCAGGGTAATTTCCCACCCGCCGAAAGGGGCCGTCGAGGGCTACGATTTCAGACGATGATGGCACCCGAAAAGCCCGGAAAGAGCGACCCGAACATGAGCACGATCCAGGCCGCGATCGCGATGGCCGGACCGAAGGGAAACGGGCGGCGAAGCGCGCGTAAGACGAGCGCGAAGATGAGGCCGATGACGCAGGAACAGATGAGCAGCAGCAGGCCCTGCGAGATGCCGGTGAACAGCCCGAGGACGGCGAAGAGCTTGATGTCGCCGCCACCGATGCTGTCCTGGTGCAGGATCGCGCCGAGGATGAGGCCCACGAGCAGCACGCCGATGCCGAGTACAAGCGCGCCGGAGATGCCGGCGATGAGGTAGTAGAGCGGGTCGGCCGCTGCTAGGGCGAAGACAAGCCAGCAAAGCGCCATCGGGACCAAGAGGCGGTTCGGCAGGATGAGGTAGGTCAGATCCACGCTTGCGGCCATGAACAGAAGCGAGAAGAGGATGAGGTAGTCGAGCGTCGCCCACGACAGGCCGAAGCGGGCCAGGCAGGACATATATATGAGGGCGCCGATCGCCACGCAGACGAGGAACGGCAGGCGCAGGGACGGGGCTTCTGTCGCGGGGTCCGCATCGTCGTCCTCGTCGGGCGCGGGGGCGAAGAGCGGGGTCAGGCGATGGACGAGGATGCCGACGAGCGCACCGAGGACGGCCACGCAGACGAGCAGCACGACGGCGAGTGCGGGGCTGTCGGAAAAGAGGACGGGCATGGGCGTGCGGTGCCTTTCAGCCGAAGAGAAGCTCTTCGGCGCCCGAGGGCTGCGGGTCGCCGTCGGCGACGATGTGGCCGTCGGCGTCGGAGTGGTAGGGCAGATAGCCGCTCCAGGCGTTGTCCATCCCCCGCTCGGCGAACTCGACGATGAGGGCGGGTGCGCCGTCGTCGGCATCGTCGGCGGAGACGAAGCCGTCGTAGACCAGGGCATAGGCGGAGCAGGCGTCGTGCAGGTCGGTGACGTAGGTGCAGGCCTGCATATAGCAGTTGTCGGGACTGTCGCCGTCGAAGGCGAGGTAGCCATCCTCGCAGTCGACGGCAAGCAGGACCGGGAGGGCGTCTTCGTCTTCGAGCAGATCGAGGGCCTGGGCGAGCAGGTCGCAGGACAGCTCGTCGAGCGTGTCGGATATCGGCGGCATCTTCTCTTATGCACCTCCCGTACTGGTTGCGGACAGGGTATGGGTGAGCGCTTCGACCAGGTCGTCGGTCGTGAGCACGGGCGTATCGAGGGCAAGGCCTGCCTGCTGCAGGTCCGCGGCGAAGCGTGTGGGACGGGGAAGCGCCAGCCCCAGGGCATCCAAGGTGGCAGCGTTGTCCGCGCAGAAGACCTCCCGGCACGGCCCGTCCAAGACCACGCGGCCGTCATCGAGGACGACGACCTGCTCGCAGAGCGCGGCGACATCCTCCATGGAATGCGAGATCAAGACGATGCCCATGCCCTCCTCGTGCAGACGGGAAAGCAGGGCATTCAGGTCGGCGCGGGCGCGCGGGTCCATGCCGGCGGCCGGCTCGTCGAGTACCAAAAACTCCGGCTCCATCGCAAGGGTACCCGCCAGGGCGACGCGACGCTGCTGCCCGCCGGACAGCTCGAAGGGCGAGCGCGAGGCGATGTCGTCGTAGGCGAGGTCCATGCGCGTCAGGGCCTCTCGGACACGGCGCTCGACCTCGTCTGCATCCAGGCCGAGGTTCTTCGGCCCGAAGGCGACATCGTCTGCGACGGTCGAGGCGAAGAGCTGCTGTTCGGGGTATTGGAAGACCAGGCCGACCGTGCGGCGGATCTGCGCATGCGTGTGTTTGTCGGCGGTGTCCAGCCCGTCGACGAGAACGCGGCCCGCATCCGGGACGAGCAGGGCGTCGGCGAGCTGGGCCAGGGTCGTCTTGCCCGAGCCGGTCTGGCCGACGATGCCGACAAAGGAGCCGTCATCGATCGTGAGCGAGACGTCGCGGAGGGCCGGCTGCCCGTCGGCGTAGGAGAAATCTACTGCTTCGAAGACAAGCGACATAGCTGCCCGAGCACCTCCTCCTCTACGCAGGTGATGTCGACGGGGAGGCCCGCGTCGTGCAGGCGCGACGAAAGCTCCGTCGAAAAGGGCAGGTCCAGGTGCAGTTCGCGCAGGCGGGTGATGGAGCCGGGCGCGGTGAAGACCTCGCGCGGCGTGCCCTCGAGGGCGACCGTGCCGGCGTCGAGGACGACGACGTGGTCGGCCGCGAGCGCCTCCTCCATGAAGTGCGTGATGAGGATGATCGTCATGCCGTCATCGTTGAGCTCGCGGATGATGCCCATGACATCGCGTCTGCCCTGCACGTCGAGGAGGGCGCCCGGCTCGTCGAGGACCATGATGTCGGGATGCAGGGCGAGGACGCCGGCGATGGCGACCCGCTGCTTCTGCCCGCCGGAAAGCTCGCTGATGTCGTCGGAGGCATGTTCGGACATGTCGACGGCTGCCAGCGCGGCAGCGACGCGTTCCTTGATATCGTCACTGGGGATGCCGAGGTTTTCGGGGCCGAAGGCGACGTCGTCGCGGACGATGGAGGCGACGGCCTGGTTGTCGGGGTTCTGGAAGACCATGCCGACCCGCTCGCGGATGGCGGTTTCGGCCGCGGCCTCGGCGGTGTCCATGCCGCAGACCGTGACGCGGCCGTCCGTCGGGAGGAGCAGGGCGTTGATGTGCTTGGCGAGCGTCGACTTGCCCGAGGCGTTCGCGCCGAGCACCGCCACGAATTCGCCGGCATCGATTGACAGGTTCAGGTCGCGCAGGGCCTGCTGGCCGTCCGGGTAGGTGAAGGCGACCTGCTCGAAGGTGATGAGGGGATCGGCTGCGGCGTGCGCAGCCTCCGTCGCATCCTGTGCAAGCGTCTCGGCCACATCTCCCCCTTCCCGTCAGGCGCGCAGGTGGAGGGTATTATCGCACAACGCGCGCAGGCTCAGAGGAGGCATGGGGTACCCTCTCCAAGTTTTCGAGGGCACACCCATACCTCCTGTACCGGGAGCTTGGGGAGGTGTGGGGTGCCACGCTCCAAGTTTTCGCGGACACACCCACACCTCCTATCGATGGAATGGGAGCTCAGATCTCGGGCGTATGCGGTAGTATGTTCAGGAGGAAGTCGACTCCATCACGAAGTTGCAAAGGAGCGGACATGGCCACGTATGCCGAGATGTCAGCAGAAGAGCTGCGCGCGTTGCACGATGAATTGTTAGAGGAATATGAGTGTGCGTGCGCGAAGGGACTGTCGCTGAACATGGCGCGCGGCAAGCCCGGCTCCGATCAGCTCGACCTGAGCATGCCGATGCTCGACCTCGTCGATTCGAAAAGCGACCTGAGCGCCGCGGACGGGACCGACTGCCGCAACTACGGCGTTCTCTGTGGCCTGCCTGAGATGCGCGCATTCTTCGCCGAGGTCTTGGGGGTTGCGCCCGAGCAGGTCATCGTCTTCGGCAACTCCTCGCTCAACATCATGTACGACACCGTCGCCCGCGCCCTGACCCGTGGCATCGGCGGCAACACCCCGTGGGGACAGCTCGAGGAGGTGCGCTTCTTATGCCCCTCCCCCGGCTACGACCGCCACTTCTCCATCTGCGAGCATTTCGGCATCGAGATGATCCCCGTCGACATGACACCGACCGGACCGGACATGGGCGTGATCGAGGGGTTGGTCGCCGAAGACGCTTCCATCAAGGGAATCTGGTGTGTGCCGAAGTATTCGAACCCGCAGGGCATCTCGTATTCCGACGAGACGGTACGGCGCTTCGCCGCGCTGCAGCCGCTCGCGCCCGACTTCCGCATCTTCTGGGATAACGCCTACTGTGTCCACCATCTCTACGACGAGCCGGAACGCCAGGACACGATCCTCGACATACTGGCCGAATGCGAGCGAGCCGGCAACACCAACATGGTCTACGAGTTCTGCTCGACCTCCAAGATCACCTTCCCCGGCAGCGGGGTCTCGGCGATGG
>JAJQAN010000013.1:5440-25648 GCA_021203765.1 Coriobacteriaceae bacterium
ACCCCGTCGTCGAGGATGACCGCATCCCCGTCTCGGATGACGGCGATGAGCTGGGCGTCCTCGATGTTCGCCAGGGTCGAGACCGGCACGCCGTTTTTGTGGCGCAGCTTGTTGGGGATCGTCATCTCCACGATGTTGAGACCGCCTTCGCGCAGGTTGAAGACCGTGCGCATGTCGGCGGTGACGGATTCCTCCTCGACGAGCCGGGCGATCAGTTCCGTGATGGAGACCGGCTGTATGCCGATCTTGCGGAAGATGTTGGTGTTTTTCGGATCGTTGACCATCGCGACGCAGCGCGGCACCCCGAAGGCCGTCATGGCTATCTCGCAGGCGACCAGATTCGTATCGTCATGACCGGTCAGGGCCAAGAAGAGATCCGCATCGCTCGTCTCGGCATCGTTTTGTGCGGCGGAGTCGCAGCCGTCGCCCTCGATGATGAGAACCTGGGGTGGCAAGACCTCCGAGAGATGTTCGACGGTCTCGTGGTTGCTCTCGATGACCGCAACCTGATAGCCCCGGTCCATCATGATGTTGACGAGGAATTCCGCTGAAGTGGTTCCACCGCTGATGACCGCAAACATGGGCTAGCCTTTCATGTAGGGGGCGAGATCGTCGAGACGGTCGCGCGCGATGCAGCCCAAGACGAAGTCGCCGTCTGCCAAAACGCTCGCATCGCCCGGCAGATACGACTGGTCGTCATGCTCGTAGCTGACGACGCGCATGTCATGCGTCTGCTCGAATTCGCCACAGGGGACCGACTTGCCGTCGGGCAGGTTCAGCGTGAAGTGGAGCAGTTCGAAGTCGCCGAACGAGTCGACATGGTGTCCGTGACGTGACTGGATCTTCGTGAAGATGTCCTCGGTGACCAGCGAGGTGCCGCAGGAGTAGTCGATACCGAGTTGGGTGTAGGTCTTTTCGCGTTTGGTGTCGAAGAGGCGGGCGATGACGTGCTCGACCCCGAAGATGCGGCGGGCGACCTCGGCGGTCATGAGGTTGGTGTTGTCGTTGTTGGTGACGGCGGCCAAGACGTCGCAGTCCTCGGCGCCCGCCTCGGCCAAGATGTCCTCGTCGTAGCCGACGCCCTTGAGGGTCTGCCCGTCGAAGGCACGCCCGAGCTGTTGGAAGGCCTCGGGGTAGTGGTCGATGACGGAGACGTTGTGGCCGGCCTCGGACAGGAGCGTGGCGAGTTGGGCGCCGACCCGTCCACAACCGACGACGATGGCATTCATCTCTAGCCTAACCCCCTCCTACAGACAAAAATGCCGCACCTGAAACAGTGCGGCATTTTCAAAAGTTCGCACGAAAGAACGTGAACTTACTTGGAGCTACCAATCTTGCAGATGGTGGTTCCGCATACCGGGCACGTGCCCTTGGTCATCGGGCGGCCGTTCTTCGTGGTGACCTGCTTGGGATCTTTCATCTCCCGCTTGGTCTTGCATTTCATGCAATAACCCTCCATTGAGGACCTCCAGTCTTCGTTGGGACGAATACAGCGGATGATTATAGCGGTTTGCATACGACAAGTGCGCACGAAAAGGGAAAAATACAAAAAAGGGTCGGTGAACGAGCAGAAACCCGCAGGTCACGCCCTACGGTTCGAGGTGGAAGACACCGTCGGGATAGGTGACCGACCACAGTGTCAGCCCGCAGGCCGGGGCGGTCTGGCCGGCCCGGGTGCGATCACATGCCTCCAGGACCTCGGCGACCCAGCCGCTTTCCTGTCTGCCGGTACCGACGCAGGTCAGCGTGCCGACGATGGTACGCACCATGGAGTGCAAGAAGGCGTTTCCTTCCACCCGCACGACGAGGTGGCGCTCCCCCATCTGCTCCTCCTCGAAGATCTCGAGGGTGTCGATGCGGCGCATCGTCGTCCTGTCGACGGCGCTTTCGGCCTTACAGAAGGAGGCGAAGTCGTGCTCGCCGATCAGATGGGCCGCACCTGCACGCATCGCCTCCACGTCGAGCGGGGCCTTGTGCCACCAGGCATAGCGCTGCAAAAAGACGGGCGGCGTGGGTCCGCAGACGATGCGGTAGCGGTACTCCCGCTCGACGGCGTCGAAGCGGGCGGAAAACCCTGCGCCGGCAAAGCGCAGGCCGGTGACGGAGATGTCGTCGGGCGTGAGGGCGTTGAGCGAGGTGATGATCTGGGTGGTTTCATGGCCGTTGAGCTCGGAGGAGGCGATAGGTGTCGAGACGACCTGGCCGCGGGCGTGGACCCCCGCATCGGTACGTCCCGCACAGACCGTGTCGACGGGGTGGCGGAAGAAGACGGAAAGCGCGTGTTCGAGCTCGGACTGCACCGTACGGATGCCTTCGTCATCCTGGCGGGCGAAGCCGCTGTAGACCGTGCCGTCGTAGGAGAGGAAGATAACGAGGGAGATGTCGCAGGCATCCTCCGTCGGATGTGGATCTGCGGATTCGATTGATGGGGCTTGGGGCATGTCAGTCCTGGGAGCAGGGATACGAGCCGATGACCTTGACCTGGCGGAGCTTCATGCGCAGGCAGTCGAGCGCGGTGCGTATCTCCGGATCGTCGTCGTAGCCTTCCAGGTCGACGAAGAACATGTAGTCGCCGAGCTCGCGCTTGGTCGGGCGCGACTGGATCATGGTGAGGTTCACGCCGGCGTAGGTGAACTCGGACAGGATCATGTGCAGCACGCCCGGGCGGTCGCTGTCGATGAAGAGGGCGAGCGTCGTCTTGCCCTGGCCGACATGTTCGGTCGGACCCTGTCCGATCAGCACGAAGCGCGTCTGGGAGCTCAGGTGGTCCTCGATGGCCTCCTCGGCCACGACGGCTCCGGCCAACTCCGCTGCCAGCGGGGATGCGATGGCGGCGATGCTTTTGTCCTGCATCGCCAGCGGCACGGCAGCCGCCGTCGAGGAGACATAGGTGATTTCGACATCGGGCAGGTTCTGGGCGATCCAACGACGGCACTGGGCGATCCCCTGCTGATGCGAGGCGACCGTCTTGACGTCGGAAAGCTGTGCGCCCGGCGCGAGGACGAGGGACTGGTGGATGTCTAAGACGACCTCCCCGAGGATCTCCGCGCGGCTTGTGAATGCGAACTCGTCGAGGACCGCGGTCACCGAGCCTTCGAGCGAGTTCTCGATCGGGACGACCCCGTAGTCGGCCTGACCGCGGTCGACCGCCTCGAAGATGGCGGGCATGCCGTCGCAGGGCAGCTCCTCGTAGTCGTCCGGGACGAGCCCGCGCTCGACGAATATGCGGAGGGCCTGGTCGCAGAAGGTGCCCTGCGGCCCGAGATAGGCGTATGTCGGTTTGCGTGCCATGGGTCGGTATTGTAGCAGACCAGCAGGTGGAACGAGGAGCGACGCCTACGGGAACGGGCGTCCGCCCCTTCTCTAGTCCTGCTCGCTTTCGATGAGGTCGATGAGCTCCTGGCGGGTATGCACGCCGGTCTTCACGTAGATGTGACGGACGTGCGTCTTGGCCGTGTTGAAGGAGATGACCAGTTCTTCGGCGATGAAGTTGATGGTACGGCCCTTTGAGAACAGAAGCAGGACGTCTTCCTCACGGGGAGAGAGCATGTAGCGGGACGCGACCGAGCGGGCGGCCCGCGTCCAGGCATCTTCGTCCGGCTCCGCCTCCGCAGCGAGGGTATCCGGCGCCTCCGCCGCATAGGAGAATGCATGGCGGGAGCCTTCGGCGGACTGCGAAGCGGCACCGCCATCCTCCGTCTCGGAGGCATCGTGCAAGACGTCGTTTACCTGCCGCTCGTTGAATATCAGCATGAAGACGATGAAGAGCACGAAGACCAAGACGACGGAGACGGTGATCGACACGGGGGTGTTCTGCACGAGGAACGTGCCGAACCAGGATCCGAACAGCCAGCCGACCGCGGTTCCGAGCGCCGAGGCGCCACGTCCCCAGCCGAAGACCCGGACCGGGGAAAGCCTCGATGTATACGAGACATGGGCCAAAAGACACCAGACGATCATGACGAAGCAGGCGTAGGCGATATTGATGACCTGACCTTCGACGCCGCGTACCGCCTCGCCGAAGAGCGGGGTTATCAGGATGGCCGCCGCGGTGACCAAGATGACGGGATAGTAGAAACGGCCGATGTTGAAGTCACGGCGGGTCAGACCGACCAGCAGGAAGATAACGACCGCGACACAGGCGGTCCCGAAGACGATGATGGAGCCTTCCTCGTTGAGCGAGGTGGCCGTCTGCGTCAGGATCATCGAGCCGCGGATGATGCCGATGATGAAGGCGAAGATGAAGATCGCGAGGACGAAACGGACGAAGAAACCGGGAGCCGGTCTGTTCGAGTGCTCCGCCGTCTCGGTATTGAGAGCGGAGTCCTCCTTGAACATCATGACCGAGAACAGGGCGGCCATGACCGGCAAGAGCGCCGTGAAGACGAGGCCGGCCGTACGGGGCAGGCCGATCGCCACGAAATAGAGCAGGCAGGCGAAGATGAACGAGGACGCGACGTACATGGTCCCCTGACGGGCCGGCACCGTCGCATACACCGATCCGAGGCGTAAGGCGACCCATGCGGTCCCCAGACCGGTCAGTACCGCACAGACGATGAAGAGCGCGTACAGGTCGAAGGCCAGGCCGAGGTTGGTGCCGACGGTGGCCACACCTGCGAGCAGGCCCATGCAGACGCCGAACAGGCGGTTTTCGACCAGGCGGGTCGATGCGTTCGAAAAGATCGAGGCGAGGATCAGGGCGGCGGCCAGGGCGAAGGTCGAGACCAGGTACATCATGTGGACCGAAGAGGTCGTCTCCGCCGCGACGTTCGCGTTGGGAAGCAGGATGCTGCTGTTGTAGGAAAGCCAGATCCAGGCGTAATAGCAGCCGAAACCGAGAAACTTCAGCGACGGCCACTGCTCGTCGATGTCCAGGATGAAGCGCGCGATGAACGAGGGTTCTCTAACCTCCACCTCGTTATCGAGGGGCTCTGATGTTGCTTTCTCGACAGCGCTCATAACTCCCCTCCTTTGCTGGACATCTGGATGCCTCCCCCTTTGTCGACACCGTATGCCCCCTCGTCCGTCCGGCCCCCGCGCGGACGCACGCAGGCGTGTTCTACGTCTCCCGTTGCACCTGCTTTGCCTCCTGCGAGCCACCATTACCGCCGCCGAGCAGCGGGAAGGTGATGGACTTGGTCGGGCAGGCGTCGGCGCATTCGCGGCACTTCAGGCACTCGTGCATCGGTGCGGAAAGCTCCGTGCGGCGCAAATCGATGCCCTCGGGACAGGCCTCGCTGCAGCGGTGGCAGTCGATGCCGTCTTTCGTATACAGGCAGGTCGTTTCATTTGCCTTGGGACGGAAGGTACGGTTCAGGCGCGAGATGAGCGAGAGCAGCGCGCCGATGGGGCAGAAGCGGTGGCACCACTTGCGCATGAAGACGAGCTCGACGACGAGTATCGCCGGGAACAGAAGTAGCGTCCAGGTGACCTCGTTGAACTGGAAGAGGCGCCAGATGAGCGTGATCGTGGCAAAGGACAGCCCCACCGGGCAGATGAGGCAGAAGACCGGGAAGCCGAAGATGAGGCAGGAGATGAGGGCGCCGATGAGGACCCAGTTGCGCGAGTCGGTGATGCCGCCGCGGTGCTGCAGGACGGTGTCCAGGCAGCTCAGATGGTCCTTCCTCGGCTTTTTGGCCTTCTTCGCCTTGGCATCTCCGCCTTCGCCCTCCTTGGGCTGCTTCTTACGGTTGGCCCCGAAGATGCGCCGAAGGAGCGGCACCGGGCAGCCCCACGAGCAGAAGGCGCGGCCGATGATGAGGGTGATGACGACGATGACGGCCAGGCCGATGAGCGCCGGCGGGATGAAGGTCTTGGAGGCAAGCATCGTCTCGATCGCGCCCAACGGGCAGACCGTGAGGATGAAGGTGCCTAAGCCCCACGACGACGGCGTGCCGGTGCCGGTGGCAAAGGCCAGCCCGACGCAGGCCAAGACGACGAGCGCGAGCTCGGTCAAGGTGCGGGCGTTGATCGCGCGCATGCCCCGCTTCTTGGGGGCGGCGGGCTCGGTCGAGGTGTCCTTTTGCGTCGTGTCTGCTTCCTCGGCGCTCACAGGCCCACCTCCTCCCCGTCCTCGATAAGCGTGGTGCCGAGGCGTTCGTAGACGGCCGGCGAGACCACGACGATGCCGCGGCGGGTGCCGCCCGAAAAGGAGCGGTAGACGAGCGCCGGGCATTCGTTTTCGCAGACGCCGCAGCCGTTGCAGACGGCCGCATCGACCACCGGATGGTTCGAGTCGTCCAACGATATCGCCCCATAGGGGCATTTCTCGAAGCACTCGGTGCAGCCTTGGAAGTAGGCCACGCAGCGGTCCTTCTGCACGATGGCGGTGCCGATCCTGTCCTGTGCGGGATCGAAGGGCTTCAAGGCGTTTGTCGGGCAGGCCTCGATGCACTTGTCGCAGAAGTCGCAGTAGCCCTTGTGGAAGTCGATGGAGGGCGTGCGGGCGTTTAGGAAGCCGTCCTCGACGTGCGCGACGTCGATGGCGCCCTGCGGGCAGATGCTGCGGCAGCGGTCGCAGCGGATGCAGGCGGCGTCGAAATCGACGGCGTCCTGCCCGCCGGGCGGACGCAGAAGGGAGCCGTCGCCCCTCGTGGCAAGGCCGATGCCGCCGACTGCACAGCAGCCGGCGGTCGATGCCACCAGGCCGATGAAGACGCGACGGGTGACTGGCATATCAGGCCTCCGCTTCCTCGACGTCCTCCTCTGCCGAGACGCTCTCGATGAGCCCGTCGATGACATCCGGCTCGACCTGCAAAAGCCCACGCACCAGAGCGGCGATGCCGTGGTAGAAGTCCGTCTTGCAGAATTGATCGATGGCATCCGCAAAGCGGGGCAGCCAGTTGGCCAGATGCTCGTCGAAGAAGTCGCGCTGGGCACAGGCCAGTTCTTTGAAGCCGTCTTCGTCCCCGGCCTTCAAACATTCGAGGCTGCGCTCGATGAGCAGTGCCATGAACTGCATCTCGAAGCTGACATGGTCCTCAGGCGTCGTGTTGTCCTCGGGCAGGGCGAGCCCGTATCTGCGATACCATTTGACGGCATCGTCGCGGGCCTCCTGCATGAGAAGCTGGACCTCGCTCGTGAAAACCGACTCGTACGGCGGCGCCTTGAGTTTTTCGTAGCTACCGGCGCCGAGGAAGACGCGCGCATAGTCGACCGCCAGCTGCTGACGTGTGCCGCTGTCGCGGTGCTGCATATACCGGGCGATCAACTCATAGCCGCGCCCGATGTCGGTATCGTCGATCGGGAAGCGGGAAGCCGCGACCGTCTCCACCTGCTCTTGGCTCAGCTCGGTGAAAAAGATGCTCGCCAAGAAGCGATAGAACTCGATCCGTGCCGTGCACGACGCCGAAATCTCATCTCTCAGTTCTGCATCCATTGTCAGGATATCCCCTCGTAAATGTCTCTGTTATAAAGAGTTGCTCCTCCTCAGATAATCATACCCCAGCGCACATGCCTTCCGCCTGGACTAAATTCCCAAAGGGCGGCACGGCATACGCATGGCGCCTAGATGCTCGTGCCGAACAACGACATAAGCGTGCCGCCGACGATCCACATGAAGATGCGGAAACTCAGCGAGGCGATGACGGCGCCGATCGCGGCAATGAGCGTCAGGGCGAAGTAGTTGCCCTTGTCGGCGAGTATGAGGATCGCGCAGACGAGGGGGACCACCACACCGCAGAAGATGATGCAGACCCAGAAGACCACGGCATAGGTGCCGGTTGCTGTGCCGGTCATGAAGCCGTATATCAAAGCGAAGATGCAGGCGAGTACGGCGAAGCAGGCAAGCAGCCAGACACAGACACGGTCGACGATGGGCTTCTCGCTTCCGGAAGCTTCCTGTCCCTCACCGCCCGGCAGGGACTGGTGTCCCTTGTCGCGCAGTACGTGGGAGAAGAAGAGCCACAGCGCAAATCCGGCGACGGCCGAAGTCGACGCGTAGGTGAGCGGCAGACAGAGATTGTCCCAGGTCGCCTGCGAGGACATCATGTAGGAATGCCCGCAGAAGAAGCTGAAGACGAGCGCGAGGGCGATGCCGATGACCGACACGATGCCGAGCGCGGTGCGGTTGACCTTGCGGTAGACCAGGATGAAGTAGATGATCGCGGTCAGGCAGACCAGGGCGGTGCCGACCGCCTCGATGAAGATGCCCGAGGTCGGGTGGTTGAGCGCCGCGAGCACCCGTTCGGGATGGGACAGGTGCGTGATGGATATGAGCCCGCCGACGGCGGTGATGCAAAACGCGATCACGGTCAGGATCAGGACCGGTTTTTGCACGTGGCGTGTGAAGGTGTTGACGCACACGCCGGCGAACATGCAGGCCCCCATGCAGGCGATGGAGGTGAAGAGAACGAGCGACCATTCGATAGACATCAGATGATCTCCTTCCACTCACCGACCATGTCCGTCATGATGTAGCACGCCGCCGGGTCGTTGCCGACACTCGCGAGATGGTGGATGTCGGCTTCGTCATACTTTGCCAGTTCCTTTGAGACATCCGATTCCGGATCGTCGAGATCCCCGTAGAAGCGGGCGCCGGCGGCACAGCTTTTGACGCAGGCAGGCAGCTGGCCGACCGAGGTCAGATGCCCGCAGAGGGTGCATTTGCCGACGACCTTCTCCTCCTCGTTCCAGTTGCGCACGCCGTAGGGGCAGGCCATCATGCAGTACCTGCACCCGATGCAGATCTCCTGGTTGATCAAAACGATGTTGCTTTCCGGGTCGCGATAGCTCGCCCCGGTCGGGCAGACCTCGACGCAGGGTGCGTTCTTGCACTGTTGGCAATGCGTCGGAATCGGGTAGCGGGTCATGTCCGGATATTCGCCGAACGGGCCGACCCAGAGCATCTTGTTCCAATGCTCGCCCAAAGCGACGCCGTTTTCCATCTTGCAGGCGACTTCGCAGCCGTAGCAACCCTGGCAACGGTCGAGATTAACAACAAGACAACTATGCGCCATAGTCAAACACATCCTCTGTCGGTTCGCTGTACACAGGCAGCCATGGGGTGAAATCCTTCGGCTCCATCCAGGTGCCCTCGGGAGCGCCCTCCGGGCACGGATAGACCTTGACGGTGAACGCGCGGAGCGTGTAGGAGCCGTATTCGGGGTTGTACGGGGGCGAGGTCTTGCTCAAGACGTTGTAGTTCATGGCCTTGTAGGCCTGGGTCGGATCGTCGGAATCCAAAAACTCCGGATTCCAGAAGCGTTCCTGATACAAGACCCCCTGGGGAATGGAAGTCGTCACCTTCGCCACGCCGCGCGTCCGGTCTCGACGGGACTCGATCCACGTCCACTCACCGTCGGTGATGCCGTAGGTCTCGGCATCGGCTGGGTTGATCCACAGCTCGGGGACCGGATAGATCTCACGCAGCCACGGGACGTTGCGCCCGGTGCCGTGATGGTACATCGGCAGACGACCGTTGGTGATGACGAGCGGATACTCCTCGTCGGTGAGCGGGGATTCCGCCGGCTCCTCGTAGTAGGCGAGCGGCTCGTAATCCTCCGATGCCGGAGGCACGACCAGATTCTCCTCTTCTCTGCACTTCGCCCATGGGAAACCCGTACGTCCGAGGATGGTGTTTGCTTCGGCGTAGACCTCGAGCTTCTTGGACGGTGTGCCGAAGCCGGCCTTCTTGCCGGTCTCCGGGTCGATCTCGAGATAGGTGTAGTAAGTGCGGTAGTCCTCCTCGCTGATCCATTCCACGACACCCCGCTCACAGAGCTCGTCCCACGACATGTCGAGCTCGTTTAAGTGCATGAGCTGCTTTTCGTGTTCGTCCTTGTAGAGCGGCAGGCCGAAACAGGCTTCGGCGTCGAAGGCCTTCGGGCAGTGCTTGTTGCCGAGCTCGGCGCATTTCTGGACGATCTGGGTCCAGATGATGCCCTCTTCGACGGTCTCGAACAGATGGGTGACCGCCTGCCTGACGACGATCGTGTTGAGCTGCGGGATAGGCAGGTTCGTCTCGAGCCATTCGGTCGAGGGTAGGAGCATGTCCGCATACATGATCGAAAACGCCGTCGGATACATGTAAATCTGCAGGATGAAGTCGACATTGGGGGTGACGTCATCGAGCTGGGTCGAATCGCCGAGGACGGCATGCTTGTTGCCGGAGCGTTCGATCCACATATGGATCTGGTACGGATCGCCCTTGCCCATCATATCCAGGATGCCGGGGATGAAGGCCATGTCCCAGCTCATGAGTCCCTTGTGCTCGATGTAGCCGGCGCGCTTCATGACCTTGTCCTTGCTCAGGAGGCGCGGCGTGTTGCCGAGCTGGTCCATGCACGGGGCGCCGGGGAACTTCTGGAGCATGGTCCCGGGCTTTTCAACGTTGCCCATCAGGTACTCGATGCAGAGCGCCGCGAGGTTTGCCTGCTGGGACTGGGGATTTTGGTCGCCGAAGACGCCGAACATGATGGCGCCCTGGGCATCGTCGGCGGTGTAGAGCTCGAGGGCCGCTTCGATCTGGTCGGCGTCGAGCCAGCAGATCTCGGCCGCCTTCTCAAGGGTGTATTCCTCGCAGTTCTCCTTGATGAGCTGGCCGGCGGTCTTGCATTCCATGCCGTTGACCTTGTAGGAGCCGAAGAGCGCCGGGTCGCAGTTCTCCATCGGATATTCCACCACGACAGCTTTTTTCTTCTTGGGATCCCAGACGACGAAGTCCTCGTCGGTACCGTCCAGACCGGCCTCGGTCGCCTTGAGCGTCAGGCGCGTGTCCGGGTTGATGAGATACGGCATGTTCGTCCAGGTCTTGCAGAACTCCTCGTCGTAGCGTTCGTGCTCCAGGATCCAACGCGTCCAGGCGAGCTCCAGGGCAACGTCGGTGCCGGGGCGGATGGGCAGCCAGACGTCGGCCTTGGCCGCATCGACCGTGTAACGTGGGTCGATGACGATCGACTGCAGACCCTGCGGGCGGTTGCGCAACTCGGTCAGGGCACGGCCGCCGGTCGCGACCGAGGAGTTCGAAGGATCGGTCCCCCAGAACACGAGCGTCGTCAGCGCGGTGTCGGTGTAGTAGAAGTCCCAGCCGTTCGAATCGGCGAAGGACAGGTTGTTCGGCTTGCCGGCACCGTAGGTGAGCTGTGAGGCGCCCATGCGCGGCAGATAGCACTGCGCGCAGCCCGGCTCCCAGACGTTAGGGGTGTTGATCGCCTCGCCGAAGCGTTTGACGTTGGAAAAGTGCGGGTTGCCGCCGCCGCCGGTCGAGACCGAGATGGCTTCGGAGCCGTACTTGTCCGAGACCTCGTTGATCCTCGTGGCGATGTCGGTCAAGGCCTCTTCCCACGAGATGCGTTCCCATTCGTTGGTCCCGCGCTCGCCGACGCGCCGCATCGGATATTTGTTGCGGTTGGGGTTGTACAGGTACTGGATGCCGGAAAGCCCTTTGGCGCAGACCCCTCCCCTGCTCATCGGGCTTTCGGGATTGCCCTCGATCTTGATGACGCGCCCGTTCTGCATGTGGACGAGCACCGCACAGCTGGCGATGCAGGCACGGCAGGAGCTCTTGAGTATGACCTCCTCGTCGCTTTCGTCCGCAGCGGCCGGATCGACTTGTACGAAGTCTCCCGCCGCCTTGATGCCGAGGGCGGACACCGCCCCGAGGGCCGCCGTAGACTTCACGAAACTACGGCGTGTCATGGTTGCACTCATACACATCCACCTCTTCTTTCTTCTCCCGACTTCTCTGTATGGCCAGCTGCCCTGGTCGACCAGATCCCCACCTGCGGGCAGCGAAAACCCTCTTCGGGCATAGGCGACGGCTAACCCGTCGCCAAATCGGCGAGGAGCCCCTCGCCGACGTCGGTCGTCTGCCAGACGCCGTCCCAGACGATGCCGCCGACCGTTTCCAGCTTCGAGATGAAATAGGACGGGTAGGTCTGCTTGGGATCCGTCATGGCGGGATGGTCTTTGAGCTTGTCGTCCAGATCGGCAAGGGTCGCACCCTTGCCGCGGCACAGCGTCAGCATCTGTTCGTATACATCGGCATAGCCGTCCGGCTCCGCCGCGCGTATCTCGGCGAAACGCAGGTTCGGATCGTAGGCATCCATCGCCATTCTGCCCGCCTCTGTCGTATAGACCAGGTAGTCGACCGGCAGGTCCTCTTCCTCGACCGCCTCGGTATAGGCCGTTTCGGAATCGTCGGTGACATCTGGAAGATGAGTGATGGGAGATTCAGCCGCGTCCTGCTCCTCGTCGTCGGCAGATTCGAGCTCGACCGTGGCGATGCCGCCGGCGTCGATCAGGATGCCGAGGAGCACATGGGGTGTCTGGGTGCAAAGCTGCATCGCCGACTGCCCGTCAAGTTCGGCTTCCACCTCGCGATACGGTCGTGCGTCGGCCTCGCCGACATCGCAGGCGCGGAGGCATTCCAGCAGAGCAAGCGTGTTGGCGTGGTTCGCTTTCAGATGTGAGATGACACGCTCGGCGACCTCTTCGTCGGTCTCGAGCTCGCCTTCATCTGAGGATTCGACGGACTCGGCGGCTTCTACCTGCATCCGGACATCGACGTCGTCGTCTGCCCAGATATCGTCGATGAGATCGGCATCCACCTCGGCTGTGTTAGCTTCGTCAGGCATACGATTTCCCCCCTCGTGCGCGCGGGTCCCCGGATCCGCCGCACAACACCTCTCGAACAATCCGATGCCCACATCCCGGACACCTCAGCCGGGAGGTAGGCGTTTTGTGATGGTCCTACTCTACGGTGCCGCGGGTTGCTTCCGAAACGCCCAATATTGTTGAAATGAAGACGGGATTTGCTAAAACCGCAGGTAAAAGCATCACCAAATTGAGGTGATGACGACATAGCAAGGGGTGGGAGGAGCCGATGAGGCTGAGAAGATGCCTGTCTTCAATCCGTCTCGGGTCGTGCCCAGCGGGGGCGGTTGATGCGGTCGGCGATCTGTCCGGCGCCGAAGCCGTTGTCGATGTTGACGACCGACACGCCGCCGGCACAGGAGTTGAGCATGCCGAGCAGTGCCGAGATGCCATCGAAGGAGGCGCCGTAGCCGACGCTGGTGGGAACCGCGACGACGGGCACGTCGACCAGACCGGCGATGAGCGAGGCAAGTGCGCCCTCCATGCCGGCGACGGCGACGATGGCACGGGCTGCTTGCAGCTCCTCGACGTGGTCGAGGGTGCGGTGGACGCCCGCGATCCCGACATCGGGGATGAGACGCACCCGCGAACCCATGAGACGCGCCGTCAGAGCGGCCTCCTGAGCGACGGGCAGGTCGCTCGTGCCCGCACAGGCGACGACCACGTCGCCTTCGGCACGGTCGGGACAGTCGAGAACCTCGGCCACGCTCTGCCCTGTCACCGGATCTTCCCGCCGGTCAACGAAGGCGAGGCGGGGCAGCTCGAAATAACAGGCGTCGTCGAAAGCCTGGCAAAATGCTGCGGCTCCTTCGTCTGCAAGACGGGTGACGAGTACGCAGCCGTGGTGTTCGATGATGGATGAGGCGATCTCTACGATCTGTTCGGGGGTTTTGCCTTCCCCGTAGATGACCTCGGGAAAGCCGCAGCGCTGCTCACGCTCGAAGTCGATCTGGGCGTAGTCGTCGACGGACATATGCGCGTAATTCAGCGGCGTACGATGTCGGGCTTGTCCCCCGACTCCACACAGCCCTTGGTGATGGTGACCTTCTTGATGTCCTTCTCGCTCGGCAGCTCGAACATGACGTCTTCGAGGACACGTTCGCAGATGGAGCGCAGGCCGCGGGCGCCGGTGCCGTGCGTCATCGCCTCGTGCGCGATGGCACGCAGGGCGTCGTCTTCGAAGACGAGTTCGCAGTCGTCGAAGGAGAACATGCGCTTGTACTGTTTGACGAGGGCGTTTTTGGGCTGCGTCAGGATGTGGATGAGGTCGTCTTCGTCGAGCTCCTTGACCGAGGAGATGACCGGGATACGGCCGACGAACTCCGGAATCATGCCGAAGGTGTTGAGGTCTTCGGGGAGCACCTGCGCGAGCAGCTTGTCGCTTTTTTCCTCCTTGGAGGCGCCGACCTCGGAGTTGAAGCCCACGCCGCTTTTGCCGATGCGGTCGCTGACGATCTTGTCGAGACCGACGAACGCACCGCCGAGGATGAAGAGGATGTTGGTCGTGTCGATGTGGATGAGTTCCTGCTGCGGGTGCTTACGCCCGCCCTGCGGCGGCACGGCCGCATCCGTCCCCTCGATGATCTTGAGGAGCGCCTGCTGCACGCCCTCGCCGGAGACGTCGCGTGTGATGGAGAGGTTTTCGGCCTTGCGGGCCACCTTGTCGATCTCGTCGATGTAGACGATGCCGATCTGTGCGCGGTCGATGTCGTTGTCGGCCGCGGTGATGAGCTTCAAGAGGATGTTTTCGACGTCCTCGCCCACATAGCCGGCCTCGGTCAGGGCCGTGGCGTCGGCGATGCAGAACGGAACGTCGAGGATGCGGGCGAGTGTCTGCGCCAGCAAAGTCTTGCCGCAGCCGGTCGGACCGAGCAGCAGGATGTTGCTCTTGGCGAGCTCGACGTCGTCGTCGTCCGGATCAAGGCCGAGGGCGACACGCTTGTAATGGTTGTAGACCGCAACGGACAGCGCCCGCTTCGCGTCCTCCTGGCCGATGACATGCTCGGAGAGCTCGTTGAAGATCTCTTCGGGAACGGGCAGGTCGTCCAGGGACAGGAGTCCTTCGGTTTCGCCGGTTGCGACCGGGACGGCATCGAGCACATCCATCTCGATGCCCTCCTCTTCGCAGATGTCGCAGCAGACGGAGACGCATTCGTTGCAGATGTAGACGCCCTCGCCCGCGATGAGCTTTTCGACCTGGCTCTGCGTCTTGCCGCAGAACGAGCAGCGCAGGCCACCGTCGAAAGATCCGTTTGAAACGTCGTCGCGGTCCGCCATCGACTAGTCTTTCTGCTCGTCCTTCTTGTCGTCGTCCTGGTCCTTCTTGTCCTTCTTGGCACCTGCCTTGTCGGCCGTGGCGGCACGGGACTTGACGACCTCGTCGACGATTCCGTATTTCATGGCCTCGTCGGCCGTCATGAACTTGTCGCGCTCGGTATCCTCCTGGATGGTCTCGAGCTTCTGGCCAGTGTGGTCGGCGAGCAGCTGGTTCATCCGATCGCGTGTCTTGAGGATCTCTTCGGCGACGATCGCGATCTCGGTCTGCTGGCCCTGCGCACCGCCGGAGGGCTGGTGGATCATGACGCTGGAGTTCGGCAGGGCGAAACGCTTGCCCGCGGCGCCGGCGGCCAGAAGGATCGCCGCCATAGAGGCGCACTGGCCGATGCAGATGGTGCTGACGTCGGGCTTGATGAACTGCATGGTGTCGTAGATGCCGAGCCCCGCAGTGACCGAGCCGCCCGGCGAGTTGATGTAGAGCGAGATGTCCTTGTCGGGATCGACGCTCTCCAGGTGGAGGAGCTGCGCGATGACCGAGTTGGCGGAGGCATCGTCGACCTCCTCGCCCAAAAAGACGACGCGGTCGTTGAGAAGGCGGGAATAGATGTCGTAGGAACGCTCCCCCCGCGGTGACTGTTCGACGACGTAGGGGATCAGTGCGTCATGAATTGAATCGTACATATGCATCACTTCTTTCCTGTCGGTGACAAGGAACCGCTAGGCCTTGTCGGATTTCTTCTGTTGCGCCGCTGGCTTCTTTGCCGCGGGCTTTTTGGCGGTTGATTTTTTGGTGGTCGTGTCCTTGCTGGCGGTCGACTTCTTCGTCGAGGTCGTGGATTTCTTGGTTGCGGGCTTTTTGGAGGCCGTCTGTTTGTCGGCGGTCGACTTCTTGGCTGACGACGAGGATTTCTTGGCGGTGTCGCCTTTGCTATTGCTCGAGGACTTCTTGGCGCTCGACTGCTTGGAGGAAGAGGACTTTTTGGTCTCATCCTTCTTGTCCGCGTCCTCCGGTTTGGTCTCGGTGACGATGGCGTTGTCGACCAGCCACGAGGTCGCCTTGATGCGGCGGCAGCCCTCGCGGATCAGCGACATGCCACCGGACTTTTCCCACTCCGCACGGACCTCTTCCGGATTGTCGACCGATTCGAATTCCTTGTCGATGTCAGCCTCGGTGAGCTCCATGTCCAGATCCCGGAACAGCGCGTCGAGCGCAAGCATCTGAACCGCGTTTTCCTGGGATTCCTTTTCGAGGTCGGCCATGAAGTCCTCGGTGGTGACGCCGTTCTCTTCGAGGAACTGGTCGAAGGTCATGTTGTCCTGCTGGAGACGGTTGAAGAAATCCCGCGTGAGCTGCTGGCGGACGAAGCTGACGTATGCGGGCGAGACGTCGTCGGTCACCCGGTCGGCGAGCTGTTCGACGCAGAGCCGCTCCTTCAAGTCCGGCAGTCCGGCGCTCTTTTGGTATTCGACCGTCTCGCGCATCTTCTCGCGCATGTCCTCGATCGACTCCATGCCGGCGGTCTTGGCGAACTCGTCGTTAAGTTCCGGCAGATTCTTGACGCGGATCTCGTTGACGGTGGCCGTGGCGTGAATCGGCCCGTCGCCCAGAAACTCGAATTCCTTGCTGCCGTCGGCGGTGAAGTCGAACTCCTTGGTCTTGCCCGGCACCATGCCGATGATCTGTTCGTCGAAGTTGGGCGGCAGGACCCCCTGTCCGAGCTGCATCAGACGGTTGGAGCTGTTGAGGCCTGCGACCTGTTTGCCGTCCTGGTCGGTGCAGGCGAGGTCGAACTGGATGTAGTCGTCGGGCTCGACCGCACGGTCGGTGACCGTCTCGAAGGAGAAGTAGTACTCCTGCATGGCGGCCATCTCGTCGTCGACCTCTTGTTCGGTGACCTCAGTGGAGGGCAGCTCGATCTCCACCGGGTCGGTAGAGGAAAGCGTCACTTCCGGTTTGACGTCGGCGAAAAGCGAGAAGGTGAAGCTCTCACCGTCCTCCACCAAACCGTGTTCGGTGTATTCCGGCTCATCGATGAAGATGATGTCCTCGCTGTCGACGGCGAGCGGGGCCTTCTCCTCGATGAAGTCCTTGGTGATGTCGGTATAGACGGCTTCGTGGCCGCCGTAGGCCTGCTCGATCATCGGGCGCGGAGCGCGGCCGGGGCGAAAACCGGGGATACGGGCTTTGCCGAGTTTTTTGAAGGTCGCGTCGATGTACGGCTTGACCTCCTCGGACGTAAACGCCGCCGTGACCTGCGTTTTTCCGTCCTCACGAACAGTTTTCGTTACTTCCAACGTTCCTCCTCATATCTCTCGACGGGCAGTCGTCTTGCAACCTTGCCAAACGGATGTCTGCCAGAAGGTGGTGCGGGCGAGAGGATTTGAACCTCCACGGGTTGCCCCACCGGAACCTAAATCCGACGCGTCTGCCAATTCCGCCACGCCCGCATCTGCGAAACTGCCGACAACCGTGCCGCTCATTGTATCGCACCTCGCGATAAAACCGCATTCTGTCTTGCTTTTGTAATGTGGTGTACACCTACTCGAAACGCAGGATGGCGGCGCCGTGTCGATCGGGTTAGGCGATGCTGTGGGGCGTGAGATGCGCCTGCCGTGGCGAGCCAGGTGTCGTAGGCGGTGCTGTGGGGCGTGAGATGGCGGCGCCGTGCTGAGCGAAGCGTACATGTGAAGCAACGCGAGCGAAGCTCTAGCCGCCAGATCGCGCCCCACAGTGCCGCCTACAGGTTCTTCATCAAGACCATGTTCATAATCTCTACCGCATGCTCGCAGGTGTCGCAGCACTTTTCCATGGAGGTGAGGACCCGGCCCCAGGCGAAGGCCTCGAGCGAGGATTCCGGCGTCGCGAAGACCCGGTGCATGGCGTCGATGTAGCAGCGGTCGCCTTCCTCCTCGCAGCTGTTGACATCGATGATGCAGTCCTTGATCGAATGCGATTTCTTGAAGTAGGTGAACTTCTCGCAGGTCTTGTTGACCGCCTTGGTCGTGCGCACCACGATGTCGCACATCTCAAGCCCCTCGGGGCGGATGTTCGTCACGTTGTACATGTAGACGTGCTGGAGTACCTCGTCGACCGCATCGACGATGCCGTCGAGCTCCCCGACGAGCTCCTGGATGTCCTCACGTTCGATGGGGGTGATGAATTCGGTCGAAAGATGCTCGACGATCTCATGGGCGACCTCGTCGGATTCGGTTTCGATCTTGTGGCCACGCTCGTAACATTCGAGCACCTGGTCGACATCGATGCTGCCACCTTCCTCGATGATCTTACGATGGTCTTCGAAGAAGTCGCGCAGCGCTTCGGCACGCTGCACGCCGTAGGCGCTGATCTCGACGAAACCTTGGAAGTAATCGAACTTTTCTTTGCGAGGCATGGCATACCTTTCATCATCTGCGAGTGCAAAGCGAAGCGGGCCGTATATGGACCTTCTACCGACCCTGTATTGTAACCGAGGCTGTTTGGTTTCAGTTCCGCATCTGACTAAAATGACAGCATGGCGATGAAACAAGATATGCAGGCAGTCTCAGACGAATGGACCGGCAAGGCGTTTTTGCTTGTCGACCTCGACGCCTTCTTCGCCTCGGTCGAACAGCTCGACCACCCGGACTGGCGGGGCAAGCCCGTCATCGTCGGTGGGCAGGCAGGCAAACGCGGCGTCGTCTCGACCTGTTCATACGAGGCGCGCGCATACGGCGTGAGAAGCGCCATGCCGTCGGTCACCGCCGAGCGCCTCTGCCCCGATGCCATCTGGTCGAGTGCGCATTTCGATCGCTATCACGAGGTATCCGCACAGATCCTCGACATCATGCGCGACGAATCCCCGCTGCTCGAACGTGTCTCCATCGACGAGGCCTTCCTCGACATCTCGCCGGGACGCTTCAGCAAGGAAAGCCCTCCGCAGATAGCAGAGCGCATACAAAGACGGGTCGACGACCTAGGGGTTACCTGCTCCATCGGCTGCGCCACTAGCAAGGTGGTCGCCAAGATCGCCTCCTTCCAGAACAAACCGAACGGCCTGACGGTGGTCTATCCGGGTAGCGAGCCGGGATTCCTCGCTCCTATGCCATGCCGCTCCATGCCCGGCATCGGATCACGTTCCGCACAGCGCCTGCAGGAGTTCGGCATCACGACCATCGGGGAGCTGAGCACGGCGAACCTCGACGTCCTCCGTCCGATCTTCGGCATCAACGCCGAGGCGATGCGCGATCGGGCACGCGGCATCGATCCGCGGGAGGTGGAGGTCGACACGGAGACGAAATCCGTCAGCCACGAGTTGACGTTTTCGGAGGATCTGACGACCCGCGAAGAGATCGAGGCCGCCATCGATATCCTCGCTTCCAAGGTCGGCCGTCGACTGCGTCGCAAGGACCTCGCCGGCCACACGCTGACCCTGAAGCTGCGCTACTCCGATCTCAGCCGCCGCACCGCGCAGTGCAGCCTTCCCGCGAACACCGCCGACGAAACCGTCATGATCCCGCGCGCCAAGGAACTGGTCGACACCATCTGGCGCACGGGCGACGCGGTACGTCTCGTCGGTGTCGGCATCAGTGGTTTCGATGACCGGGAAGAGCAGATGGGGCTCTTCGAGGAATCCGTCTTTGAGCAGGGCAGCCCCGAGATCATCGCGGCGGCCGACCAGGTACGCGACCGCTTCGGCGAAGGGGCCGTCAAATTCGGACGGGAACTGAAGATGGAGGGCCGCGGAACCGGCTCGGCCGGCAACAACGACGGGGAATTGTAGACAGCCCCTTCCGACCGGTTGTTCCTGAAGAAAATCATAGGCTCGCTGAAAGGGATTTAGGGTCTCTCCTTATACCCGAATGCCTATAATGTTGAGCCAAGGAGCCGTGACGCGCCGAGCGCTAAAAGCGAGTGAAAGACGTCACTGAATGAAAGGGGCGCATTATGCGCGACGAAGAGAAGCACGAAGAAGTGCAAGAGAAGGTGGAAGAGGAGGTGAAAAAAGCCATGCCAGACAAGGACAAGAAGTCAGCATCCGACGGAGGCAAGAAAAAGAAGAAGAAAAAGCAGAAGAATGCCGAAGAAGAAGGGTGCGACAGCTGCCACGAAGGCCCCTGCATTCCCCCACGCGAGGATTGTGAGAAGCCTCAGAAGGGCACACGGAAGCCTGGCGACCCCAAACCGCAATGGATGCAAAACAAACAGGGCGAACAGGGTAAACCGCCGTGGGCCCAAGGTCAGCAGGGTGGCGGACGTAAGTTCACCATCATCGTCCCGGAAGGCTACCTCCCGGTTATCCGCTTCGTTCCTGAGCGGAACAACAAGAAGCAAGGTGGCCCGCAAGGTGGTCCGCAAGG
>JAJQAN010000008.1:0-10772 GCA_021203765.1 Coriobacteriaceae bacterium
GGCGCGAATGTCATCGTCGAACTTGTCGGCATGGAAGACAGGTCCACCGAAGAGGCACGCGAGAAGCTCCAGTTCTTTCTCAGCCGTGAGCTGCAGATAAAGCGTGCCCGCCTGATCATCGGTGACCACAGTTCCCCTGAACTTACCAACCTGCTCAGGCAGGCGATCTTAGACAACTGGGCGAGGAGTTTCGGAGTGGATATCGCAGAACTCGACGTGCATGCGCGGACCACCATCGCCTTCGTCATCGGCGGCATCATCGACGTCTTCAAGTCTTGGGAGGACATCGGGCTGGATTTGCCGCGGATCGTCTTGGAGTCGGGTCTGGCAGAACGGGTGGCTGGGATGCTTTCGGATGCCTTCAGCTCGGGCGGCGGAGCTTCATGCCAGCAACTTACAAACGCTGGGGGCCTTGCATAGGCTTTCACTGGTTTTCCCGAGGTGGCATGGTTCTGCACGGTACAATATCCGCATGACTGCAGAAATCACATCTCTCGACCAGCTGCACGAAGTCGAACTCGAATTGCTGCTCGAACTGCAGCGCGTCTGTAGCCTTCACGAAATAACCTGGTATCTGCACGGCGGTGCCATGTTGGGAGCCGTGCGTCATGGTGCGGCGATTCCCTGGGACGATGATCTCGACGTCTCCATGACGCGCGAGAGTTTCGAGCGGTTCAAGTCCGAGGCGCTTGCCGATCTCGACTCCCGCTTTGTCCTGGAAATGCCGGAGGCGAATACGGACTTCTTCGACTTCGTCCCACGCATCATCGACACCTCCTACACCTACGCCGTCCAACGGGCCAACGCCGACGAGTTCGAGGCGGCGCTCGACCATCCCGCCGCCGACGTCTTCGTCTTCGAGGCGGCCTGTGCCGGTGCGCGTGACGGCCTGCAGTCGTTTTTGCTGACCTGCAACTACGCCCAGGCGCTCGGGCATCGTCCAGCGCTCGACCGCTCGCAGTTTTCCGGCGCCTCGCGTCTGGCCTCCTACGTTCTGCCGGCCATCGGACGGCGTCGGAGCATGGCGAACATCATCGCCGGGCGGGAGCGCCTCGCCTGCTGGGGCCGTCGGCATCCGAACGGCTCGACGTACCGGATCGTCGACGACCTGCCGACCTACATGCACTGCCGTTATCGCTGCGCCTGGTATGAGGGGGAGCGTCTCATCGACTACTCCGGCAAACGGATGCCAATCCCGTCGCAGGCGGAAGAGGAGTTGACCGAGGTCTACGGCCCAGACTGGAACGAGTTACCGCCGACAGAGAAGCGCCATCCGACCCATGCGGACCTGCCGTACATCGCTGCATCCGATGCCGACCAGGATGCGGGGTGTGCATGATGGCCTTCAAAATCCGCTCCATCCGTTTCAACTTCATCATGAACATCATCCTGACCGGCTCGTCGGTCCTGCTGCCGCTCATCACCTTTCCCTTCGTGAGCCGTACGCTGCAGGCCGGCGCCTACGGTGCCTGCGGCTTCGCGATCGCGGTCGTCAACTGGTTCTCGCTCATCGCGATGCTCGGCGTCAACCGCTACGGTATCCGGGAGGTCGCAAAGGTCCGCGACGACCCCCGCAAGCTCGCGCGCACGACCAAGGAGATCCTGGCGGTCACTTGCATCTCCACCGCTATCGTCTACGTCTGCTTCATCATCTCGCTCTTCTTGATACCGCGCTTTTCGGAGAGCCGCATGCTGCTCTTCATCAACGGCTTTACCATCCTGTGCAACACGCTCGGTGTCGCCTGGTTCTTCCAGGGGATCGAGCAGTACTCCTACATCACCATCCGCTCGATCATCATCAAACTGATCTGCTTCATCGGCGTCATATTGCTCGTACACACCCCGGACGACTACCTCATCTATGCGGCGCTCGTCGTGCTCTCGGCGGCGCTCGCCAACCTGGTGAACTTCTTCTACTCTTTCCATATACTACGCGTGGCGCAGGAGGAGGCGGGGCTCGATCCGAAACGAGGCCCCGATTCCCCACCCCTCGACCTGCGCAAACACGTCAAGCCCCTCTTCATCTTCTTCTTGATCGTCGCCGCCATCAGCATCTACACGGTGCTCGACACCGTCATGCTCGGCTTCATGAGCGACGACGTGCAGGTCGGCTACTACACCGCCGACGTCGGCGTCAAAAACGGCCTGGCCGGGCTCATCTCCGCGCTGGCGGGCGTGCTGCTGCCGCGGGCGTCCAACATGCTCGCGCAGAACAAGCGCTCGGACTATATCGGCGTCATCCGTAAGGCCGTGCGCTACGTCCTGATCGTCGCGATACCCATCAGCGTCATCGGCTTCTTCGTCGCCACGCCCGTCATCGCCTGGTACGGCGGGGCGGACTTCGCCGGCGCAGGCGATGCCTTAAGCGTCATCGTCATCGCGGTCGTCCCCATCGGGCTGTCGGTCATCTTCTGCGACAACGTGATGGTGCCGCTGGGGATGGAGCGGCGCTGTACGGTCATCTACATCTGCGCCGCCGTCGCCGACATCGTCTTGAACATCTTCTTGATCCCGCCCTTCGGTGCGGTGGGGGCGGCGATCGCGACCACCATCGTCGAGTTCGGCATCACCATCGTCGAATTCATCATCGTGCGGCCCTACATCTGGGGCAAGGCCTTGCAGGACTACGAAATCCCGGAGATCGAGCCGGTGACACCGACGAACCCCGCGGTATGAGAAGGAGCACGTCATGAAGATGCGACTGGCCGACTACGTGGCCGATTTCCTCTGTGAAAACGACATCACCGACGTCTTTATGGTGACCGGCGGCGGTGCGATGCACCTCGACGATGCGCTCGGACACAAGGAAGGGCTGCGCTGCACCTTCAACCACCATGAGCAGGCCTGCGCCATGGCGGCCGAGGCGTATGCGCGCATCGACAACCGCATCGCGGCGGTCTGCGTGACGACCGGGCCGGGTGGCACCAACGCCATCACCGGCGTGGTCGGCGGCTGGCTCGACAGCATCCCCATGCTCGTCATCAGCGGGCAGGTGCGCCACGACACGACGGCGCGCGGCATGGGCGGAGGTATCCGCGCGGGCGGCGACCAGGAATTCGACATCACCACGAGTGTGGGCAGCATGACGAAGTACGCGGAGATGATCGAGGATCCGATGCGCATCCGCTACGCGCTCGAAAAGGCTCTCCACCTGGCGACCTGCGGCAGGCCGGGACCGTGCTGGATCGACATCCCACTCGACTTCCAAGCCTGCACCATCGAGACCGACGACCTGTACGGCTACGATCCCGACGAGGACCTCGACGCCTGCGCGCCGCCGGTCTCAAGCGAGCAGGTCGCCTCGGTGCTCGACCGCATCGCCGCCGCCGAGCGTCCGGTCTTCTACACCGGCAACGGCATCCGTCTGGCCGGCGCCTTCGATGTCTTCGAGGAGCTGGTGCCGCTGCTGAACGTCCCGGTCGTCACCGGCTGGGACAACATCGACATGATGGCCGACGACGACCCGCTCTACGTCGGCCGCGCCGGCAACATGGGGGACCGTCCCGGCAACTGGGCGGTGCAAAACGCCGACCTCCTCGTCGTGGTCGGCTCGCGCCTGTCCATCCGCCAGGTGGGCTACAACTGGGAGACCTGGGCGCGCCAGGCCGAGGTCGTGATGGTGGATGTGGACCCCGCAGAACTCCGCAAGCCGACGCTGCACGTCGATGTACCCATCTGCGCCGACGCCTTCGACTTCCTCGACGAGATGCTCCAGCAGCTGCACGGTCGGCTGGATGACGCCGACGGAGCCGTCTTCTTTGCCGAAGGCGCCTGGCAGGAGCGCTGCCGGGCCTGGAAGCGTGATTATCCGGTCGTCTTGCAGCGGCATTGGGAGGACACGGACGCCACGAACGTCTACGCCTTCATCGACGCGCTGAGCAGGCGCCTGCCGGAGGGCTACACGACCGTCGTCGGCAATGGCAGCGCCTGTGTGGTCGGCAGCCACGCCTATCACATCAAGCACGGCCAACGTTTCATCATCAACTCTGCGATCGCCTCGATGGGATACGACCTGCCGGCCGCCATCGGGGTCTGTCGGGCGCTCGGCGACGAGCAGATCGTCTGCATCAGCGGGGACGGGTCCTTGCAGATGAATCTCCAGGAGTTGCAGACCATACGCACCAACGCCCTCCCCATCAAGATCTTCGTCATCAACAATGCTGGCTACCACTCCATCCGCCAGACGCAGAACAACCTGTATCCGGAGCACAGCCACGTGGGCATCGGGCCGGAAAGCGGCGATCTGTCCTTTCCCGACCTGTCCAAGCTCGCGGAGGCCTACGGATACCCGTATGCGGCCTGCCATGCAAACGCCGATCTGGAGCAGGTGCTGGACGCGGCCTTCGCAGTAGACGACGAGCCCTTCGTCACCGAGATCTTCGTCGGCACCGACCAAGTCTTCGAGCCGAAGAGTGCGACCAAGCAGCTGGAGGACGGAACGCTCTACAGCCCGCCGCTGGAGGATCTGGCGCCGTTTCTGCCGCGTGAGGAGCTCGCAGAGCTCATGATCGTCGACCTGCTGGACGAGGAATAGCCCACGGTCGGCCCGCATTTGTGCTAGTATTCGTATCCGCGCATCCGAGCGGTGCGCTTCGTTCACACGGTATGCGGGTGTGGCGGAACTGGCAGACGCGCATGGTTCAGGTCCATGTGGGGGCAACCCCGTGGAGGTTCAAATCCTCTCACCCGCACCAATCGCCACAACACCCATAGCAGGCGTCCGGCATGGTGCGTATGCACGCTGTGATCTAGATGACGTCGCAGCCCATGTAGGGGCGCAGGACCTCCGGTACGGTGATGGAGCCGTCGGCGTTCTGGTAGTTTTCGATGATGGCGGCCATCGTGCGCCCGACCGCGAGCCCCGAACCGTTCAGGGTATGGACGTAGCGCTTCTTGCCGTCGGCATCCTTGTACTTGATGTTCGCGCGGTGGGCCTGGAAATCGCCGCAGTTGCTGACCGAGCTGATCTCCTTGTAGTTGTCATAGGAGGGCAGCCACACCTCGATGTCGTAGGTCTGCCGTGCCGAAAATCCGATGTCGCCGGTGCAGAGGATGATGGTTCGGTAGGGAAGCTCGAGTTTCTGGAGGATGCCTTCGGCCGCCTGCGTCATGCTTTCCAGCTCGTCGTCCGACTCCTCCGGTTTGGCGAAGCGCACCATCTCGACCTTGTCGAACTGGTGGGCGCGAATCAGCCCGCGGGTGTCGCGGCCGGCGCTGCCCGCCTCCTCCCGGAAGCATGGCGTATAGGCGCAGTAGCGAAGCGGCAGGTCCTCGCCGTCGAGAACCTCCTCGGCATGGAGGTTGGTGAGCGGTACCTCGGCGGTCGGGATCAGGTAGAGCCCGTCGGTGGTCCTGAAGAGGTCTTCCTCGAACTTGGGAAGCTGCCCGGTCCCGGTCAGGGTCTTGGCGTTGACGAGCGCCGGCAGCCACCATTCCTTTGCACCGTTTGCAGTGTGGGTGTCGACCATGAAGTTGATGATGGCGCGCTCGAGCCGGGCACCGGCTCCGCCCAAGACGGAAAAGCGGCTGTGGGCTAGCTTGACGCCGCGCTCGAAGTCGATGATGCCGCGTTCGGGGCCGAGGTCCCAGTGCGCCTTGAAGTCGAAGTCGAAGCTGCGGGGCGTCCCCCAACGGCGGATCTCCGGATTGTCGTTTTCATCGTCGCCGACCGGGGTCGCCTCGGCGGTCAGGTTCGGGATGGTCAGCAGGATGTCGTCGAGCTGCCCGTCCACCTCCGCAAGCTCCGCGTCGAGTTCGGCGATCTCGTCTCCGACGCCGCGCATCTGCTCTTTTGCCGCCTCGGCATCTTGGGCGCGCCCTTCCTGCATCATGGTGCCGATCTGCTTGGAGGTCGCGTTACGCTCGGCCTTGAGTGCTTCGGCCTCTTTGATCAGCGCGCGACGGCGCTCATCGAGTGCCTCGAACCCCTCCAGATCGACCTCCGCATGGCGGTTTTCGCAGCACGTTTTGACCTGCTCGAGGTTTTCGCGGAGAAAGCGTATGTCGATCATCCAAGGCCCCCAAAAACGGTGTTTTTTCTGCGTGGATAGTCTTTCAGTATAGCGTGTTACGACTTCGTTGAAGAAAAAAGATTGGCGTTGCGCTACTATCCTCTAGTAATGACGCGCTCAGGGGAGATGTGCTTGAAGGGAGCGGCTTGTGGAACTGAACTTCCTTGACCCTTTCTTTGATGCGGTCGGCGTGACGGGCGGTGTCCTCATCTTCGTGGGCGCCGGTGTCGTCATCTTCCTCCTCATCGCCATCGTCCTCGAGATGCGCACCAGGACGCTGTTTCCCGAACACCCCAAACGCAAAGACGCCGACGACGACGGCTTCCTCGATTTCGGGGATGACGACGACGGAGAAGGCGGCGGCGGAAGCGGCCTCTTCGATTTCGGAGATGACGACGGCGAAGACGCCGACGGCAATGGCGGTGGTGGTATCCTCAACTTCGGGGATGAAGAAGGCGACGAAGCCTGAGCACACGCTCTACGGTTGAAAGGTAAGGCCCGAAAATGAGAAAGCAAATCGCAGTCCTGTTCGCAACATTGCTGGTTGCCGGCATGTGCTGCTTCGCCTTGGCGGGTTGCGGCGAGGACGACGCCGCTTCGATCAAGGGCGAATGGCAGGTCCAGGATACAACGGTCACCGTCGTCTTCACCGATACGGAGTTCAAGACCGTCGCATCCACCTTCGAATACAGCATCGACACACAAGACAAGACCATCACCTACACCCAGGGGGAGATGGAAGGCCAGGCCACGTACGAATTCGACGACGACAACAAGCAGATGACCTTGACGGAAAGCGATGGGGACGGCGGCACGCAGGTGACGACTTTCGTCAAGGTTTCCGACGATACGTCTGCAGAGCCGACGGTCGAATACGGCACGCCCGAAGCGGATTCCGAAGAAGCGACGGACGGTACCGACGAGCTCGCCGACGAGTAGTATCCGTCGTCAGCGAGTGTGCCGGTTGGGCTTGGGCGGCATCATGTTCCGAACCTGGTCAGGTCCGGGAGGAAGCAGCCATAAGGGGCCTCTGGTGAGCGCCCAAGTCCACCCAGCACACTCAGCACCTGCACGACCGAAGGGCTCCGCGTGGGATTCATCCAGTTCATAGTCGACCTGCTGCGCGACCCCCGCTCCTTCATCGCCGAATGGATCATCGACCTCGGCCCGATCTGGGTCTACATCCCGCTCTTCATCATCATCTTCGTCGAGACCGGCCTGGTCGTCACCCCGTTTCTGCCCGGCGACTCGCTGCTGTTCTGCGCTGGCATCTTCTGTGCGGACGGCGGCGGCCTCAACCTTTTCGTGGTCATCGCCTTGATGACGCTCGCGGCCGTGCTCGGCAATACCTCCAACTACTGGATCGGGCGCGGTTTCGGACATGCGATCATCGACTCGGGCAGGATCAAGGCCCTGACCCCGGATCGCATCGCCCGGACCCAGGCCATGCTCGACAAGTACGGCGCGCTCGGCGTCTTCGTCACCCGCTTCTTTCCCATCCTGCGTACTTTCGGGCCGTTTTTGGCCGGCATGGGCGACATGCGCTTTCCCCACTTCACACTCTTCAACTTCCTCGGCGGTTTTGTCTGGGTCTGTCTCTTCACCCTGCTCGGCTTCTTCTTCGGCGGCATACCGTTCGTCGAGAATAATTTCGAACTCGTCATCGTCGCCATCGTGGTCATTTCGCTTGCGCCGACCTTAATCGGGGCTCTGAGGGCTAGAATCAGGTCGTCGAAAAAATCCTCCGACGAGGAACCGGAAGGGGAGTAGCGATGGCGCTGTCTCTGTATCGCAAATACCGGCCGCAGACCTTTGAGGACGTCGTCGGGCAGTCACACATCGAACAGACCCTCATCAACGCGGTCGAGCGCGACGAGACGGCCCAGGCCTATCTGTTCTGCGGCCCGCGTGGGACGGGCAAGACCACCACGGCACGCCTGCTGGCAAAGGCGCTGCTCTGCGATGCCGGCCCGACGCCGACGCCGGACGGCACCTGCCCACAATGCGTCCAGATCGCGGCCGGCACCCATCCGGACGTCTACGAGCTGGACGCGGCTTCGCGCACCGGCGTCGAAAACGTCCGCGAGGAGATCATCAGCCGCGTGCAGTTCGCGCCGACCCAGGGGCGCAAGAAGGTCTACATCATCGACGAGGTGCACATGCTGTCGGTGGCGGCCTTCAACGCGCTGCTCAAAACCCTGGAGGAGCCGCCCGAACACGTCGTCTTCATCCTGTGCACGACCGATCCCCACAAGGTCCCCGACACGATCCAGTCGCGCTGCCAGCGCTTCGACTTCCATCGCCTGTCCATCGACGAGATCGTCTCGTATCTGCAGCGCATCTGCGAGGGCGAAGGCTTCGAATACGAGCCGGAGGCCCTGGAGCTGTTGGCGGCCAAGTCCGCCGGCGGCATGCGCGATGCGACGACGATGCTCGAGCAGGTCGCGGTCTACGCACAGGGAAAGATCACGGCCGAGGCCGCCGCCTCCCAGCTCGGTCAGATGGACACCGCCGCGCTCTTCGAGATCGCCGGCCATATCGCCGATCGCGACAGCGCGGCAAGCTTCGCCTGGCTGGCGGACCTGTGCGAACGCGGCATGGACCTGTCCCAGTTCGCACGCGATCTGGCGACGCACCTGCGCAACCTCTACGTCACCGCCCTGACCGGCGGCGACGACGGTATCGTCCCCTGCACGGCGGCGGAACTGCCCAAGTACCAGGAACAGGCGGCCGCCTTCGGCGGCGTCGAGCGGCTCTCCCGGGCCCTCGGCATCTGCGGCGACCTGGTCAACGAACTCCGCAATTCGAGCGACCCGCGTCTGAGCGTGGAGATCGCCTTCACGCGCCTGTGTCGGGCGGACAGCGACCTGACGCTTGCGGGACTTGCCGAGCGCGTCGAGGCGCTCGAAGGTGGGAGCGTGGCCGCCGGCGTTGCCGTGGCCACACCGGCCACACCCGCGACACCTCCTCAAAAGCAGGCGCCGTCTTCCGAGGCACGACCGCAGACAGAAGATGAGGCGCCTCACAAGGCCGCCGATCCGGAACCCCCGGCTGCAGAGCCGACGCCCGCCGCATCTGAGCCGCCGGCGGATACGGCAGAAGAGGACTCCAGGCAGGACCAGCCCGCCACCCTGTCGGCGGATATGACGCCGGCGCGTCTGTGGGCGGCCGTCCTGACCGAGGTCAAGCGCGAGGACGTATCGGCGAGCGCCCTGCTCGGAGGAGTCGATTTTGGGCCGAGCGACGACGGCTTCCGCCTCGTCTTTCCCGAAGACGGCGAGTTCGCGATGAGGACGTTTGTGGGAGGCGATGCCGCCGACCTGGTCGTCCAAGCGCTGTCGCGCCACTGCTCGACGGACGGGCTGCTGAGCCTCTACCTCAAGGGGAAGACCTCCCAGCCGCCGTATCGCTCGTTGCCGTTCGGTGCCGATTACGTCTCCGCTGAGGCCGCGACGTCCGCGCCCGATTCCCAGCCGTCCCCTCAGCCCGAACCGGCGCCCACCGAGACGGCAGCTGCAGCGGATGTCGCCGAGGAGGCGCCTGCACCCGCCGAGCCGGCGATATCGGATGCGGAAGCGGGCAGCATCGCGGCGAGCGAAGACACGGCCGACACGCAGCCGGCCCCCGCAGAGGCAGCACCCGAAGCGGAACCGGAGGCCTCCGACGGGCAAGCTCCCTCGGAGCTGGACGACCTGCTCTCGGCGTTCGGCGGCGGGGTCAAAATCGAAGAAGTCGACGACTAGGGTCTGCCGGCAGAATCTGCGTGAATACGGCTGTTCGGGGTATGCCGATACGCTACACTGAATCAGACGAAATGCGCACCATACAAACCGAAAGAGGGGAACACCCATGGCGATGAATCCACAGGCGATGATGAAGCAGGCCCGCAAGATGCAGGCGAAGATGGAGGAAGCCCAGGCCGAGGCCGCGAACGAAACCGTCACGGCAAGCGCCGGCGGCGGCATGGTCACCGCCGAGGTGAGCGGCGACCTCAAGGTCAAGTCCATCACCATCGACCCCGAGGCGGTCGACCCCGAGGATGTCGAGATGCTGCAGGATATGATCACCGCCGCCGTCAACCAGGGCCTCGAAGATGCGAGTGCCATGACCTCCGAGCGCGTGAATGCGGCCACCGGCGGCATGAACATCCCCGGTCTGATGTAGCCCTCGCATCCAAGCACAGGATTTGACGTGAAGCAGGCGGCATCCATACAGCGTGCGCTCGAGGAGTTCGAGCGCCTGCCCGGCATCGGTCCCAAGTCCGCACAGCGGATTCTGCACTGGCTTCTGACGACGGACGAGCAGACGGCGAACAATCTGGCCGACGCCATCGTCGAGGTCAAAGAGACCATCCACCTCTGCCCGCGCTGCTTCAACTACGCTCAAGGCGACCTCTGCGAGATCTGCGCCGACCCCGAACGCGACGGACACCTGATCTGCGTGGTCGCCGAGCCGCGCGACATCGACGCGATCGAGCGCACCGGCTCCTACCGTGGGCTCTACCACGTCCTCGGCGGCGTCATCAACCCCATGGAAGGTGCCATGCCCGAAGACCTTTACATCTCCCAGCTCATGGCGCGTCTCGGCTCCGAGGACATCGAGGAGGTCGTGCTCGCCACCAACCCCGACGTCGAAGGGGAGACGACCGCGAGCTACCTCGCCCGCCTCATCAAGCCGCTCGACATCACCGTCACGCGTCTGGCCAGCGGCCTGCCGGTCGGCGGAGAGCTGGAATATGCGGATGAAGTGACCCTCGCCCGT
>JAJQAN010000008.1:10872-25463 GCA_021203765.1 Coriobacteriaceae bacterium
CGGCCTGCCGGTCGGCGGAGAGCTGGAATATGCGGATGAAGTGACCCTCGCCCGTGCCCTCGAGAGCCGCCACGAACTGTGAGGCGCGCGATCTAAGTCCGTGCGAACCTGAAACGTCTTGCCTCGCAGTCTCCGTGCGAACCTGAAACGTCTTCGCTCGCCACAGCGGTCGTTACCATGCTGTCGCCGTTTGCTTTGACAGCGATGGTATAATGGGAGTTCGCGACCTATCTGCGCAACCAAACAACGGTTTGTCGCAATCCCCGCGCACATGCAAGGAGGATATACATATGGCTGACCTTTCGTCTTTGATCGATAACTTCGGTGCCTACGGTGTCACCGATCCGGAATACTACGACCGCTTCGACGTCAAGCGCGGGCTGCGCAACGCCGACGGAACCGGTGTCGTCGCCGGCATCACGGCGGTTTCGAACGTCCACGGCTACCTGACTGACGAAGGCATTCGCGTCGCCGACGAGGGCAAGCTGACCTTGCGCGGCTACGACATCGAGGATTTGGTCGACAGCGTCACCAAGGAGGGGCGCCCCGGCTACGAGGAGCTGGCCTACCTGCTGTGGGCCGGCGACCTGCCCTCGCAAAAGGAACTCGACGACTTCAACGAGCGCCTCGACGAGTGGCGCGACCTGCCGCAGGGCTTTGTCGCAAGCCTCATCATGAACACGCCTTCGGACAAGGTCATGAACATGCTCGCCCGCTCGATCCTGCTGCTCTACGCCGACGACCCCGACGGCGATTCCTGCGAGCCCGAACACGAGATAGACACGGCCATACAGTTGCTCAGCCGTCTGCCGCGCATCGCCGTGCTCTCGTATCTGGCGAGCCAACAGACGCAGAAGAAGCCGATGTACATCAACCCGCCGCAGGAGGGGCTGAGCACGGCCGAGACCTTCCTGTTTATGCTGCGTCCCGACCGTGAATGGAAGCCGGAGGAAGCGCAGATGCTCGACATCATGCTCATGCTGCATGCCGAGCACGGTGGCGGCAACAACTCGACCTTCACGACCCGCGTTCTGACCTCGAGCGGCACCGATGCCTACTCGGCCTACGCCGGCGGCATCTGCTCGCTCAAGGGCCCGCGCCACGGCGGCGCCAACCTCAAGGTGGCCGACATGCACCGCGACCTCATGGAGACGGTCGACAACTGGACCGACGAAGGGGCGGTCGCCGACTACCTGACGCGCGTCGTCCGCAAGGAGGCCTACGACAAGAGCGGCCTCATCTACGGTATGGGACATGCGGTCTACACGAAGAGCGACCCGCGTGCGGTCATCTGCAAGAAGTATGCGCGCGATCTTGCGAAGGGCACCGAATACGAGGCGCAGTTCGAACTCATCGAGACGATCGAGCGCCTCGCGCCGGAGATCTTCCAGCAGGAAAAGGATTCGGCCAAGACCATCTGTGCCAACATCGACATGTATTCCGGCCTGGTCTATCGCATCATGGGCATCCCCGAGGAACTCTACACGCCGCTGTTCGCTTGCGCACGCCTTGCCGGCTGGGCGGCCCATCGCTTCGAGGAGATCGTCGTCGGCCGCCGCATCATCCGGCCGGCCTACAAGGCGGTCAACAAGTACCGCGAATACGTTCCCATGGACAAGCGTGAGGTGATCGAGCAAGAAGAGGTCACCCAGGACATCGAGGACGAAGGGGCCTTCGCCGGTCGCAACGACTAGCAGGCCACAGGCCGAACCACTACCAGAAAGGGACAACATGGGAAAGACGATAGCCGAGAAGATCTTCTCGAACCATGCCGGTCAGGATGCGCATGCCGGCGACATAGTCATCGCCGACGTCGACTTCGTGATGAGCCAGGACGGCACCTCCGCGCTCGCCATCGACGCGATCGCCGACATGGGTGCCGACGGCGTCTTCGACTCCGACAGGGTCGCCATGGTGATGGACCACTCCTGTCCCTCTCCGCTCGAAGGCGTCAGCGCGATACATGCCAAGATGCGAGAGTTCGGCAAGGAAAGCGGCGTGCACATCTACGACTGGGGCTGCGGCGTCTGCCACCAGCTCCTCCCCGAGTCGGGCAAGATCGTCTGCGGCGACCTCGTCGTCGGCTGCGACTCCCACACCTGCACCTACGGCGCGCTCAACATCTTCAGCACCGGCGTCGGCTCGACCGACGGGGCAGCCGCCATGGTGAGCGGCAAGCTCTGGTTCAAGGTGCCCGAGACCATCAAGGTCGTCTACACCGGCGCCCTGCCGACGGGCGTCTTCTCCAAGGATCTCATCCTCTATCTGGCCGGGCAGATCGGTGCCGACGGGGCTACCTACAAGGCGCTCGAGTTTTGCGGCCCGGTCATCGACGAGCTGAGCGTGGACGCGCGGATGACCATCTCGAACATGGCCATCGAGGTCGGCGCGAAGGCCGGCCTCATGAAGGCAGACGAAAAGACGCTCGCGTTTTTCGCCGACGCCGAGCGCACGCCGAACCCGCAGGCACCCGACGACGACGCCGTCTACTGTGACGAAATCACCATCGACGCCTCATCGGTTGTGCCGCAGGTCGCCAAGCCGCATGCGGTCGACAACGTGAGCCCCATCGACGAGGTGGCCGGCACCCCCATCGCCGAAGGGTACCTCGGCACCTGCACGAACGGACGGGTCGAGGACTTCGCCGTGGCCGCGCAGATCTTAGATGGCAAGCACATCCATCCGGACTGTCGCATGGTCGTCGCGCCGGCAAGCCGCGACATCTACCTCGCCTGCATGGAACGCGGCTACATCCAGACGCTGGTCGAAGCCGGCGCCTGCATCGTCACGCCGGGCTGCGGACCGTGCGTCGGCACCCACAACGGCGTGCCCTCCAACGGCGAAAACGTCATCTCGACGGCCAACCGCAACTTCAAGGGACGCATGGGCAACAGCGAGGCCTTCATCTACCTGGGAAGCCCGGCGACGGTCGCCGCCTCCATGCTCGAGGCCCGCATCACCGACCCGCGCGAGTATCTGTAAGGAAGGGACTGCACGATGCCAATCGAAGCAAAGGCGTTCAAGTTCGGTGACGACATCAACACCGACTACATCATCAGCGGCAAGTACAAGTTCAAGTCCAACGACATGGACGACATGGCGCACCACGCCATGGAGGAACTCGACCCGAACTACTACGACCGGGTCAGCCCGGAGGGCGGCTTTTTGGTGGCCGGCAAGAACTTCGGGATGGGCTCGAGCCGTGAGCAGGCCCCGCTGGTCCTCATCCACTCCAACACCAAGGCCGTCATCGCCAAGAGCTTTGCGCGTATCTTCTACCGCAACGCGATCAACACCGGCCTGCCGGTCGTCGAATGCGACACCGACGGCATCGACGAAGGCGACGAGCTGAGTCTGGACATGGACGCCGGGATTTTGAAGGATCTGACCAAGGGGACCGAGATCCCCTTCGCGCCGCTGCCGCCCGTCATGGCAAAACTGCTGGCCGACGGGGGTCTGGCGGCCCACTTCAGGAAGAACGGAGGATTCGCACTCTGATGGCAGAAGAAATCGCAATCGAAACAGCGGAGGCGCGCGAGGAGACCGCCGCACATGCCACGCGGAACAAGCGGGTGATGAAACGCCTGGTTTCGCTTCTGTCCGGCAGCAGCCGCGTGCAGCGCCAGCATGCGGCCATGACGATCGCCCTGGCCGCGGCCGACGAGCCTGACTCCTTGGCTGTGTACAAGGGGGAGGTGGCCGATGCGCTCAACCGCCCCGAATCACAGACTCGCTGGGAATGCCTGAACGCCTTATGTGAGCTCGTCGGAGCGGGGGAGACCGTCGACGAGGGCATCCTGCAAGGTGTCGAAGACGCCCTCTATGACGAGGACAGCGGCATCGTACGTGAAGGAGCCTTCCGCTTCTTCTGCACGTACGGAGCTCAAAACGCCAAGGCCTCCGACTACGTGTGGCCCTACCTCGACGAGGCGATCCAGTGCTACCACGGCGACCCGGAATTCGCCGACATGCTCTCGTCCCTTCTCGAGTTCGCCGAAGGAAAGATCTCGTCCAAGACGCGCGCGGCGCTGTCCGAACGCATGAGCTTCGACGCGGAAAACGCCAAGGGCACGCTGCGCATGCGCGCCGAACAGATCGTCGCCGCCTGCAAGAAACGTCGCCGGTAGAGCAGCGGAAGGGAGCGCCCATGTCCACGCACACCGTCTGCCTGATTCCCGGCGATGGGATCGGCCCGGAAATCACCACGTCTTTGCGCGAGGTCATCGCCGCGGCGGGCGTGCAGATCGACTGGAACGTCGTCGAGGCCGGCGCCGGTGTCATGGACGAGTACGGCACGCCGCTGCCCGACCATGTCCTGGACGCCATCGCCTCCGCCAAGGTCGCCATCAAAGGCCCGGTCACCACGCCGGTCGGCTCCGGCTTCCGCTCCATCAACGTCGCCCTGCGCAAGCACTTCGACCTCTACACCAACCTGCGACCCGCCCGCTCCATCGCCGGGACCGGCGCCCGCTACGACGACGTCGACATCGTCTTGTTCCGCGAAAACACCGAGGACCTTTACGCCGGCGTCGAGGTGGAGGAGGGTTCCGCCGAGGCGGCCGAGCTCATCGACTGGGCGGCTTCCCACGACCTGGGGACCATCCGTCCCGACAGCGCCATCAGCCTCAAGCCCATCAGCGTCACCGCTTCCGAGCGCATCGTACGTGCGGCCTTCGACTACGCCGTCGCCAACGGCCGCCACAAGGTCTGCGCGGTGCACAAGGCCAACATCATGAAATATACCGACGGGCTGTTCCTGCACACGGCCGAGCGGGTCGCCCAAGACTATGCCGGTCAAATCGAGTTCGAGACACGCATCGTCGATGCGACCTGCATGGGCCTGGTCACCGACCCGAGCGACTTTGACGTCATGGTCATGCCGAACCTCTACGGCGACATCGTGAGCGATCTGTGCGCCGGGCTGGTCGGGGGGCTGGGGATGGCGCCCGGCGCCAACATCGGCGACGAAATTGCCGTCTTCGAGGCGGTGCATGGCTCGGCACCCGACATCGCAGGGCAGGGAATCGCCAACCCGACCGCCGAGATACTCTCCGGCTGCATGCTGCTCGACCACCTGGGCGAGCGCGAGGCCGCTACACGCATCCGTGCCGCCGTCGAAGCGGTCTTTGCCGCCGGCAAGGTGCTGACCGGGGACGTCAAAAAGATCGTGAGCGGCTCGGCGGACGGCGCCGCTTCCACGCAGGAGTTCACGCAGGCGGTCATCGCCGCCCTCTAAAGCGTCCGTTGTAAGGAAATCCTCTAACCGATCAGATTGACCAGGTCGCCGATGTGCTCGATGCTGACGGTGTCGGAGTACATCTTCGGGCTGATGAGCACCGACGGACAGCCCTTCTTGTTCGCCATCAGGATGTCGCTTTCGTAGGTATCCCCCACCATCAGGATCTCGTTTGCCTCCAGACCGGCCTGGTCGCAGACGATGTCGAGCATGAGGGTGTTCGGTTTGCCGATGACGTAGTCGGAGGTGCGGTCGGCGCACCATTCGATGGGGGCGACCATGCCGCCGCAGCCGGGGAAGGGCTGCGCTCCCTCGCCGAGGTAGGTGCGTTCTTTGTTGCAGGCGATGATGGCCTCGGCCTTGAGGGCGACGCGCACGCCCTCCGTCATCTTCTCGTAGGTGAAGTCCGGGTCGTAGCCGATGAACAGGTTTTTGGCGTGTTCGGCATCGCTCGTCTGCACGCCGCAGGCGGCGAATTCGCTTACGAGGTTTTCCGAGCCGCAGAGGTAGATGTCCTGTAGGTCCTCCTTCTGGGCGTAGAGGGCGGCCACGTATCCGCTCGTCAGAACCTCGTCGTAGGTGCAGTCGATGTCCATGCCGCGCAGTTTGTCGAAGATCTGCTGGCGGGTCTTGGTCGAGTTGTTGGTGAGGAAGTAGACCTGCCTGCCGTGGTCGCGGCAGTGCCGGATGGCGTCGTTCGCCCCGTCGATGATCTGGGAGCCGTAGTAGATGGTCCCGTCCAGGTCGAACATGACGATCTTCACGTCTTCGAACATGACGGCCTCCCTTACTGTGCCCGGCCGGCCTCGACCTGTTTGCGGTAGGCCTGCGCCGCGTCGGTGATGGCCTGATAGTCGTCGTCGACGACCTTGGTGAGGTTTCCGCCGACGCCGACGGCGAAGGCACCGGCGGCCATCCAGGCGGCGGTGTTGTCCAGGCTGACGCCGCCGGTCGGCATGATGCGCAGGTCGGGGAGCGGCGCCTTGAGCGCCTTGATGAAGCCGGGGGTGTATTCGCTTGCGGGGAAGAGTTTGACGACCTCGCAGCCGGCCTGCGTGGCGGTGTACATCTCGTTGACCGTCATGCAGCCGGGGACGTAGGGGATGTCGGCTTCGGTGCAGATCTCGGCGATCTGCGGGTTGAAGGTCGGCGCGACGAGGAAGCGTGCCCCGGCGTCGAGCGCCAAACGTGCCTGATCATCGGTCAGGACCGTGCCGGCCCCGATGATGCCGTCGGTTTTTTGCAGGGCCTCGATGGCCTTGTCGGCCTCCGGTACGGAGAAGGTGACCTCGATGCAGGCCAGGTCGCCGGCGAGGCAGGCATCGGCGACCGCCAGGGCCTGTTCCACCGACTTGGAACGCAGGACCGCGACGACGCCCTGTTCATACATGGTTTTCAGCGTGGGATTGCGCACATCCATAGGAGACCCCTTCCTTTGGTGTCCCGCTTCAGATCCGCTCCGCCCTCCTTGCAGATGGGTGAACGGCTTTCATAGTATCATGAACGCCAATACGGGCAGTAAACGACGGGGGCAGACACCATGCGACGTGTTGTGATTTCGGGGGCAACGGGACTCATCGGTTCCGCCCTGCTTCAGCGTTGCGTCGATGCCGGTGTCGAGGTCCTCGTCCTCGCCAACCAACGGTCCTCGCGTTTGAACCGTTTGCCGGACTCCTCCTTGGTCGAAGTCCTGCCGTGTGCGCTCGACGACTATGCCACGCGTGCGGACGATCCGGCGACCGCCGCGATGCCCCGCTGCGACGCCTTCTATCATTTCGCCTGGGACGGCACGTTCGGTGCGGCCCGTGACGACGAGGAGCTGCAGGCCCGCAACGTCGAGCACGCCTGCGACGCCGTCCGTCTCGCCGCCGCCCTGGGCTGCCGCCGCTTCGTCGGCGCGGGAAGCCAGGCCGAGTACGGCCCGCTCAACGCCCCCTACACCGCCGAGACTCCCTGCGATCCCCAGACCGGCTACGGACGGGGCAAGCTGCAGGCCGGCGAGTCGACGCGCGCAGCGGCACACGAGTTGGGGCTGGAGCAGGTCTGGACGCGCATCGGCAGCGTCTACGGACCGCGGGACAACCCGAAGACGGTCCTGATGCAGGCCCTGCAGCACGCCCTCGACGGCGAGCCCTTCGCCTGTACCGCAGGCGAGCAGGACTGGGACTACCTCTTCAGCGCCGACGCCGCCGAGGCCTTCTTCCTGCTCGGCGAGCACGGCGACGACGGGGCCGTCTACCCGGTCGGCTCCGGGACGACCGCCAAGTTGCGCGACTACATCCTGACGGCCGTCAGATGCGTCGATGCCGACTTCGAGCCCGAATTCGGCGCACTGGCCTATCCGCCCGGCCAGCAGATGTATCTGTGCGCCGATATCACCGCGCTGCACGAAGACACCGGCTTTACGCCGCAGGTTACATTCGAGGACGGCATTGCCCGCACCAGGGACTGGTATTGTAAAATGCGTACGTCCACGTCGGATCTTCCCTAGAGGTGTTCAGTGGCAGCAGCTGAAGATACAAAGCTCATCAGCGTCCTCATCCCGTGCTACAACGAGGAGGACAACGTCATCCCCATCGCCGAGGCCGTCGAGGCGGAGTTTGCAAAAAGCCTCGCGCGCTACGACTACGAGATCATCTTCATCGACAACTGCTCGACCGATCTGACGCGCCCGCGTCTGCGGGAGCTCTGCGGACGCGACAAGCGTGTACGCGCCATCTTCAACGCCAAGAACTTCGGCCAGTTCAACTCCCCGTACTACGGCATGTGCCAGACGACCGGCGACTGCTGCATCGTCATGTGCGCCGACTTCCAGGACCCGGTCGATCTGATCCCCCGCTTCGTCGAAGAGTGGGAGCAGGGTGCGCAGCTCGTCTGCGGCATCAAGGAGTCGAGCAAGGAATCCCGGTTCATGTACTTCCTGCGCTCGATCTACTACAAGATCATCCACCGCTTCAGCGATGTCGAGCAGATCGAGCACTTCACCGGCTTCGGCCTCTACGATGCCTCCTTCATCCAGCTGATGCGCGACCTGCACGACCCGACGCCGTTTTTGCGCGGCATCGTCGCCGAATTCGGCTCACGGCGTGTCGACATCCCCTACGAGCAGGACCTGCGCCGTGCCGGCAAGACGCACAACAGCTTCTACTCGCTCTACGACGCGGCTATGCTGAGCTTCACGTCCTATACCAAGGTGCCGCTGCGCATCGCCTCCATCGGGGGCTTCTGTGCAAGCATCCTCTTCATCCTGATCGCCATCGTCTTGCTCATCATCAAGATCGTCGACTGGAGCGCCTTTGCCGGAGGCCAGGTCTCCATCCTCATGTTCATCCTTATCATCGGCTCGCTGCTCCTGTTCTTCATGGGACTGCTCGGCGAGTACATCATGGCCATCAACGAACGGGTGATGGACCGCCCCCTGGTCGTGGAGGAGACACGCATCAACTTCGACGAGGCGGGGAATGAAGAGCTCTGAGACAGACTCCGACCAGCACGACCACGAGCGGCTCTACGACATCATCTACTATGTCGGCATCGCGCTCGTCTCGGTGGCTGCCTTCGTCATGTTCGTCTACCTCGGCTCGACCACCTCGCTTTGGCTCGACGAGATATTCCAGGTCGACTACGCCGCCAGCTCCTCTCTGGCCGAGGTCATCACGGTCGACCCCTACACACCGCCGCTCTTCAACATCATCGCCTGGGTGACCTACCAGCTCGCCCCCTACGGGGAGATCTGGCTCCGTCTGCCTTCCATCGTCATGGTCGTCCTGTCGCTGCCGCTGCTTGCTGCGACCGGTCGCCGCATCGGCGGCAGACGCAGCGGCTTTCTGGTCGCCTTCCTCATCCTGATCAACGCCAAGGTCCTCGACCAATGCGCCCTGACGTATCGGGCCTACGCCCTGTTGTTCCTGCTGTCGAGCGCCTTGGTCTACCTCTACGTGCGGCGAATCCAGAGTTCGGCCGAGGACTATTCGTGGGTGTGGAGCATTCTGACCGCCGTTGACATGCTGCTCTTGGGCTACACGCACTACTTCGGGCTGCTGTTCTGCATCATGTTCTTCCTCGTCGACTGCTACCTGCTGATACGGGGACGCTTAAACGGCATGCGTCTGAAGGTCTTCATACCCTACGGCGCCGCGCTGCTCTTGTACCTACCGTGGCTGATCGTCGCGCTCGGCACGCTCCAGACCGCGACGAACACGACGGGAAGGATCATCTGGCAGGCGACCGGGGTCGAGGGAACCAACGTCCATGAGCTGCTCTACTGGCTCTGCGGCGAATGCGCCGAGACGCTCGGCTTCTTCGAGATCGCCGCGCTCGTGCTCGTCATCGCCGGCATCTGGACCTGCTACAAGCGGACCTTCGTCTGGCGTGAGGACATGCCGCCGCTCGTCCTGCTGCTGACCGCCGTCCTGATGATCACCATCATGAAGATCTACTGCGGCTACATCAATCCGCAGTCCATGTTCTGGGTCGAACGCTACTTCATCCCGCTTATACCCTGTATCGCGCTCGTGACCGCCTGGGGCCTCACGAAGATCTTCGCGAACATGCCGGTGCCCGACCCCCTGCGTTTCGTGGCGGCCTTCTTCTGCGTCCTGCTCCTGGTGCCGACCGCGAGCGGCACCATCAACAACGATCTGGCCGAAGGCAGCAGCACCCGCTTCTACCGCGACCTGACGGGCTACCTCTGCGAGCAGCCGGACATCGAAGACGACGACACCCTGGTCCTGGCGCTGATCGACACGACGGACAGGGGACGCCAGATCAACGGCTGGAAGGAGTACTACTTCGACCGCAAGGGCACGCGTGACATGGACGTCAACATCATCGACGGGCTCGACGCCTCTGTCGAGATGAACCCCTACGACCTGCTGAAATACGACACGATCTACGTGACCTGCCAGCATTACGACCCCGAGATCCCCGATCCGATACAAAATGTCTTATCGAAGTACTACCATCGGCACAAGACCGATGACCCCGGTGGCGGCAAGACCTACAAGTACACGCGGACGCAGACCCTGCAGGAGGGTGCATCCGCCGCCTCTGAAAATAACTGAAGCCATCGTCTGAATGTATGAATTGAAGGGACATATGCCTCAAACTGCCGCATAATAGGGAGATTGGGCAAAGGAGGACTCGTACATGACGGCTCGGACGCGCAACCGCACGAAGCGCAGCAGGCATTCACAGGGCCATGCCATCGGCTTTCTGGTGATCTTCGGCACCATCGCCGGCGCCGTCGCCTGCTTCTGCATCGCCATCTTCGCGCTGTGCGCCTCCTGGCTGAGCGACCTTCCCGACTATGAGGACATCGACCTGTACGCCCAGTCCGGCATCACGACCATTTACGCGAACGACCGCGAGACCGTCCTGGCGACCGTCTATCTGGAAAACCGCAAGGAGGTCGGCGCGGACGAGATCTCCCCGTACGTCTTCGACGGCACCGTGGCGACCGAGGACGAACGCTTCTATTCCCACTCCGGCATCGACCTCATCGGCCTGGTGCGTGCGACGATCGTCGATCTGACCGGCACCGGCTCAGAAGGTGCCTCCACCATCTCGCAGCAGCTCGTGCGCAACACGGTGCTTTTGGATGAGATGTCCGACCGGTCCGTCAAGCGCAAGATACGCGAGATGTATATCGCCGCCCAGGTCGAGAAGGATTACTCCAAAGACGACATCCTGCTGATGTATCTCAACATCATCAACTACGGCGACAACTGCTACGGCATCGAGACCGCCGCCGAGGACTATTTCGACACGGACGCCGCCGACCTGACGCTTGCCCAGGCGGCCCTGCTCGTCGGCATACCGCAGTCGCCGACGGCGAACAATCCGCGGACCAACTACGACAACGCGATCGAACGCCAGCACCTCGTGCTTTCGCGCATGCTCAGCAACGGCTACATCACCGAAAGCGAATACGAGGAGGCGCTCGCCGAGCCGATTGTGCTCGCACAGAAGAAGGACAGAGACGACGGCATGTCCAACCTGGCGCCGTACTTCGTCGACTACGTCAAGCAGATCCTGTCCTCCGACCAGTTCTCCGCCTCCGAGGTTTCCAAGGGCGGGCTGTCCGTCTACACCACGCTCGACGTCTCCGACCAGAAGGCGGCCAAAAAGGCCATCAAGGAGAACCTCCAATACTCCGAGCTCGACTGTTCGCTCACCTCCATCGACCCGGACACCGGCTACATCGTCGCCATGGTCGGCGGACGCGACTACGACGAAGACGAGTTCAACCTCGCCACCCAGATGTCACGTCAGGCCGGTTCCTCGTTCAAGACCTTCACCCTGTTGGCCGCCATCGACATGGGCATCAATCCCGACAGCACCTACATCAATTCCGACTCGCCCGCCTACATCACCGACAAGTGGACCGTCAACAACTCCGAAGGCGGCGGCTACGGCAACATATCGCTCACGTCGGCCACGACGAGCTCGGTCAACACCGTCTACGCGCGTCTGGCACACACCATCGGCGCCGAGCCCATCGCCGAGATGGCACGCAACTGCGGCATCACCTCGGATCTGGAGGCATACGAGTCGATCACGCTCGGCACGAGCGGCGTCTGCACCCTGGAGATGGCAAGCGCCTATGCGACGATCGCCGCAGGCGGCATCTACCGCACGCCGACCGCCGTCACCGAGATCGTCGACAGCCGCGGCGAGACGACCTTCTACTACGAGCCTGGCGATGGCGAGCGCGTCATCAAGGCGGCCGTCGCACAGAAGGCCACCGAGATACTCGAGACGGTCGTCACGAGCGGCACCGGTACCGCCGCACAGCTCTACAACGGACAGGTGGCCGCCGGCAAGACCGGCACCTCCGAGGGAGGCCGCGACCTGTGGTTCTGCGGCATCACCCCGCAGCTGTCCACGGCGATCTGGGCCGGCTACCGTGCCGAACGCGAGACCGGCACCTACGGCGGCACCGTCTGCGCCCCGATCTGGCACGACTACATGACGGCCGTGTTGGAAGGCCAGGAGACACGCGAGTTTCCGACCACCGACAAGGAGGTCGAATACACCTACGACTGGACCTTCACCGACGGCGGCTATTCCTCCGAATACGACTACGACGGCGGAGGGTACACCTACTCGTACTCGGATGAGGGCTCTTCCAAGGACTCCGAAGCCGCCGAGGAGGAATCCTCGGGCGGCGGCTCCAAGGAAAAGGAATCCTCCGGCGGAGGCGGTGGTGGCGGGTCGTCCTCTAAGGGCGGCGGCTCCTCCGGCGGCGGAGGCGGTGGCTCCTCCGGCGGCGGCAGCACCGGCGGCGAGACCGGCGGCGGCGGCGAGACCGGCGGCGATACCGGCGGTGGCGGCGGCGACGAAGGCGGCGGCGGCGACGAAGGTGGCGGCGGCGGCGACGAAGGTGACTAGCGCCGACGCAGAGTAGCGCCCGCCCAATCACACACAATCACATACTGGAACACGCCCGCTGAAGTGCGGCGGCTATCCTTGTGCCCGGCGACGGGCGGGTATGCCCGACAGCGCCCGAAAACCGTTCCGTCGGAGTCCTGCAGAGGTCCCGTTTGCTGCCGTGAAAAAATCTGAGAACCGTCCAAAACGGGTTCTTTTTTATTGAATCCCCTCAATCGAAAAGTCCGAAAAGCATCCTGCTGCAGGGTGAGAAACGCCCTGAAACGAATCGGCGTTTTGTACAGATGCGCTTGATAGATTCGTCTCGTTCGTTTCGCGAAGTCTGAACGCGGATTCAAGGAATGCGTATGCAAGCGAAGGAGGGGATATGGACCCTATATGCCTTATACACGCGCGTGGCGCCCGCCCGCTCAAGTCGGATGCACGTAGAAGATGCGTGAGGTGAAGCGCCATGAATATCGGTATGCGCTCGCTGAAGCTTTTCTGCGTGCTCGCACTTGTCGCAGCCTGTCTGCCGGCGGTCCTGCTCCTGCAGCCCGGATCGACATGGGCCTATACCAACAAGAGTTCGGCGAAGATCGACACCCTGACGACGGACATCTATCCGGACGATTCGATCCATCTGGAGACCGACCTGGGCAACTGCCACTACACCTATGACACAAGCTCCATCGTGACCTACACCGATTCCGAGACCGGCGAGGTCAGCTTCGCCGTCAAGGACACGACCGGCGGGACGGGAACCGGCACGCTCTCGAACAACCCCCTCGTCTTGGAGTTTTCCGATGCGGGCAGCATCGGTGGTAGGTCCGTCGACGTCACCGAAACCGTCCAGCGCATCGACTATTCCACCGAATACGTCGGCGACAGCTCATATCGCGGCTCCTATGTGAACTTCGCAAACCTGTCGAAGAGCCGCCTGGATTTCGGAGCGATCACCGGCGGGGACTACGACGTCAACAAGCTCGGCAGGACCTACACCTCCCGTGCCTGGAAGAACGTCGACGTCGCCACAAAGGTCACCTATGCGGACACCGGCGAGGAGGTCGACCTGCCGTTCTACAACCTGCTCGCCGACCTCGACATCGACAACAGCTATGACAACGATTCCAAAAGCGATACCAAGACGACGAGGGAGAGCTGGACGGCACACAACCCCTCCTACGCCCGCTTCGACATCTACGAAAACCACTGCAAGCTCGACATCACCGACGCGACCGACGACTGGGGCGACCCGGGCACCAAGTTTTCGGCCCCCGCCGGCGACCTGGATACCAACGACGTCGAGTCGCTGACGGAGACCGGGCTCATCGCCATAACCAACGGCGGGGATTTCCGCAGCCAATTCACGATGGCGAACTGCGCGACCACCTACGCCGTCTACTCCCAGTACAACGGCTCGACCGAACAGTTCGCCGCACCGGCCAAGAGCGTCGACGCCTCGAGCTGCTACCGGGGCGACACCGTCACCTGGACTGTCTCCCAGAAGATCGGCACCTTCTACCAGGACACCTTCAGCACGTATTCCTCGTTCGGCATCACCGACGAGTTGCCGAAGGGCTTCGAATTCGTGTCCGCGAAGATCACCAAGGAGGGTTCCGGCGACTACACCTCGTCGGGAACGTTGAAGGAAAACGGCCAGACGATCTCCTTTTTCTTCGACCAGGACTTTCTAGACGAGGTCTCCAACTACGACGGCAGCGAGTACGAGCTGGTCATCGAAACGCTGGTGGAGGCGGATACGGCGCACGGCTCCTACACCAACACGGCGGTCAGTGACATATCGGGCATCGAGCAGGACTGCTCCGCCGCCACGACGGTCGTCGTGCCGCAGGTGAGCATCGTCAAGACCGCGGATGCCGACACCTACCAGGTCGGCGATGTCTGCACCTTCACGCTTACCGTCAACCAGACCAACGAATCCGCCTGCGGCTATGACGTCGTCGTGCGTGACAAGCTGCCG
>JAJQAN010000005.1 GCA_021203765.1 Coriobacteriaceae bacterium
AGCCTGTGCGCTCGTCACATCGTCCTTGAGTGCGGCGATCTCCTCAGGAGTGGCACCCTGAACGATGTTGAAGTGGTAGGTGAGCGTGCCGGTGCAGTTGCCCTGGCCGGTGATCGTGATGGTCGCCTGGCCGACCTCGGTGTTGTTGCTGTAGGCGACGGTGTAGTCGCTCGCCTGCAGCGTGCTCGTCACGGACGGTGTGATGGCGCTGCCCGTGTAGGTCTGGTCGGAGGTGTCAACCGTGAACATGTCCTCTGTGATCGCGGCTTGCTTGATCTCGAAAGTAGCGGTAGCAGTGGAGCCCGCATAGACGTAGATGCCGGTGATCGCGACGGTATAGGTGCCGGCGTCCTTCACCTCGGTCGGGTCGACCGTCCAGGTGTAGTCGGTACCTTCGACCAACGCTTCGCCGTCTGTGTCCGTACCGCTGACGGTGACATCGATGACCGAGCCCGTGTAGGTATCGGAAGCCGGCGTCACCGTAAAGGTGACATCATCGAACGTCTTTGCATCGACAATCTTGCCGTCCTTGTCCTGGGCATAGCCGTCAGGCAGGTATTCGCTCACGTCGACACGGTTGCCCTCGGCGTCCGTGTACTCGCCGCCGGTGATCTCGAAGGTCGCATCCTCGCCGGTGGTGACCATCTGGGTGTCCTCGCCGAACGCGACGAAGGTGCCGCCGTTGATCTGCATCTTGCCGTCCTGGGCGCCCTCTGCGGTGACGGAGGAGTCGATGCCGGCCGCGTTGATGACGGCGTCGCCGCCGCCGTAGAAGTAGCCGCCGTTGACGGTGGTGTCGTTATAGCCGTAGACGCAGTCCTTGCCCTCGTTGTAGAAGACGCCGCCCTCGATGGTGGTCTTTGCGTAGGAGTCGGTCTTGAAGCAGTGCTTGCCGCCGTAGACGACGACGTCGTTGTTGATGGTCAGCGAGATGTCCGAAGCGCCCTCCGGATAGTAGTCGGTGTTGCTGAAGCCGTTCAGGACGACGGTGGCCCAGGTGCCGGCGTTGTACATGATGACGTTGGGGTCGTAGCTATCGGGATCTGTCGGGTCGAAGGGTTCGCTCTCGGCCGAGCCGACGGTCATGACGCCCTGGTTGCAGACGGTCCAGTACCCGTTGCCGTTGATGCTGGTTTCGGTGCCGCACTCCTGGCTGCGGGTGAAGAAGCCGTGCTCGATGTCGCAGGTCGCGCCGTTGGCGTTGGAGAGGGCCGCACGCTGGTTGTACTGGTTGTCGATCGTGCCGTCGGCCTCCTCGGAGGTGTCGGTGATCGTCAGCTTGCCCTCGTTGACGACGGTGGCCTTGTAGATGTTGTCATCGCCTTCGCCTTTCTCCTGGTGATCGCTGGAGAGGGTGCAGCTGTTGAGGTCGAGCGTGAGGTCCTTGTCCGATCCGATGAGGACGGACTCGGTGACGTCGGCGAGCAGCTTGACGGTGTCGCCTGTCTCGGCTGCCTCGAGTGCATCAGCGATGGATTCGTAGCCGGTCTTCTCGCCCGACGAGGCGGCTTCCAGCTCGCAGACGGCGTCGTCGATGATCTTACCGTCGGCGTCCTGCGTGTAGCCGTCAGGCAGGTATTCGCTCACGTCGACACGGTTGCCCTCGGCGTCCGTGTACTCGCCGCCGGTGATCTCGAAGGTCGCATCCTCGCCGGTGGTGACCATCTGGGTGTCCTCGCCGAACGCGACGAAGGTGCCGCCGTTGATCTGCATCTTGCCGTCCTGGGCGCCCTCTGCGGTGACGGAGGAGTCGATGCCGGCCGCGTTGATGACGGCGTCGCCGCCGCCGTAGAAGTAGCCGCCGTTGACGGTGGTGTCGTTATAGCCGTAGACGCAGTCCTTGCCCTCGTTGTAGAAGACGCCGCCCTCGATGGTGGTCTTTGCGTAGGAGTCGGTCTTGAAGCAGTGCTTGCCGCCGTAGACGACGACGTCGTTGTTGATGGTCAGCGAGATGTCCGAAGCGCCCTCCGGATAGTAGTCGGTGTTGCTGAAGCCGTTCAGGACGACGGTGGCCCAGGTGCCGGCGTTGTACATGATGACGTTGGGGTCGTAGCTATCGGGATCTGTCGGGTCGAAGGGTTCGCTCTCGGCCGAGCCGACGGTCATGACGCCCTGGTTGCAGACGGTCCAGTACCCGTTGCCGTTGATGCTGGTTTCGGTGCCGCACTCCTGGCTGCGGGTGAAGAAGCCGTGCTCGATGTCGCAGGTCGCGCCGTTGGCGTTGGAGAGGGCCGCACGCTGGTTGTACTGGTTGTCGATCGTGCCGTCGGCCTCCTCGGAGGTGTCGGTGATCGTCAGCTTGCCCTCGTTGACGACGGTGGCCTTGTAGATGTTGTCATCGCCTTCGCCTTTCTCCTGGTGATCGCTGGAGAGGGTGCAGCTGTTGAGGTCGAGCGTGAGGTCCTTGTCCGATCCGATGAGGACGGACTCGGTGACGTCGGCGAGCAGTTTGACGGTGCTGCCTTCAGCGGCATCGTTAAGCGCATCGGCGATGGACTCATAACCAATCGTACCCTCGTCGGTTGAGATTTCACAAACGGGGTCTTCGATGATGCTGCCGTCGGGACCCTGCGCATAACCGTCAGGCACATACTCGCTGACATCGGCCCTGCTAGCGGTTTGCGTCTCCGAATCCCAAGCGTAGAAGTTGCCGCCAGTGACTCCGATCTCGGTCAGCAGATCCTCATCGCTGACGCCCGACGTGTGCCCGAAGATCGTGCCAGCATCGCTTACGAAGGTACCACCGGTGACCGCGATCGAGCCGCTATCCATCTCGTCGGCAGCCGCTGAGGACTGAGGCTCGACGAAGACGCAGTTGGTGGCATGGAAGGTGCCGCCATTGACGGTGGTATCGTTCCAAGACAGGATGCAACCGGCAGATTCGGCAGTGTTGGTGAAGTGGCCACCGTTGATGACGAGCACGCTGTAGTCGTCGGACTTGACGGTGTACTTGCCACCGATAAACGTGCCGGAGTTGATGGTCAGGGTCGCTGCCTTTCCTTCTATGTCCTCCGTCTTTCCGTTGTAGAAGCCGTTTTCGATCGCGCTGGAATACACGCCGTTGTTGCAGATATTGATGAGCTCGTCGTCGGCTTCTTCTTCACCGATCGTCATAGTGCCTTCGTTGCAGATGGTGTAGTAGGAGTTGCCGCCGTTATTGTCCGATGAAGTGCCGGCCTCGAGGCTGCGGGTGAGGTTACCAGCCTCGATGTTGCATTCCGCATCGATGTCGTTGGAGAGCGCCGCACACTGATGCGTCACCGCATCGATCGTGCCGTCGCCCTCGTCGGAGGAGTCGGTGATGGTCAGCGTGCCTTCGTTGACGACGGTCGCCTTGTAGCTGCCGGTCGTGTCCTCGGCCTTCTCGTTACCATCATCGGTCAGCGTGCAGCCGTTGAGATTGAGCATGATGACCTTGTCGCTTCCGATACGGACGTCTTCGGTGATCTCGTCTTTCACCAGCGTGATGATGTAAGTCTCGCTGTCCTCGACTGCCTCAAGCGCTTCGGCGATGGTGTCGTAATATGTGGCGTCCACTTCCCCGTCCTTGACGAGCTTGCAGACGCTGTTCTCCGTCTGTTCGCTGTCGCCATCGATGACGGCCGGGGCATCAAGCGTCGTGATGCCATCGTTTTGTGCAGCGGCCTCAGGAGCTGCCGCAGCTTCGTCCCCGTCAGCAGTGGCTGCCGGGTTGTCTGCAGCAACCGTCTGGATGCTGCTGCCCGCAGCGGAAGAGGAATCGGCTGCCCCTTGCGGCGATGCCGCGTTGGTGGCTGCGAAGGCGGTGCCGATGCCGATGACGCAGCACAATGCGACAGCTGCGGCGATGGCGCCCCTCCGTACCGAACGCCTCTTGCGCGTAGGCGTTTCCGTACTGTCGTGGTCTTGCATGAACCCTCCTTTTTCTCGGACCCGAGCCGGCCGCCCTCTGCGACCGATCCTTCGGGTGTGCCCGATTGTTCACATCGGTTCAACATCTTAACGCAGAATATAGAAATACCCCCCCCCGACGCAATTTTTTAATCGGACAGCGGGGGGTACAACACGCTTTCTTCACATGTCTGGTTTCTTGCTCGAAAAGGGCTGCGGCGACTCTTATTCGTACGCCTCGCAGAAGGCGTCGAGGAGCGTTACGGCGAGGTGCTGCTCACGGCGCTGGACGGCAAGCGTGCCGGCCTCGGCGACGTCCTGTACCGAGACCTCCACATACAGCCGGCGGTCGTCTTCGGGCACCGACTGCAGCGCGGTGCGCAGACGCTGGGCGAGCGTGTAGTCCTCCGCGCAGGAAACGACCGGGATTCCTTCGGGACAGTCGACCTCGCCGTCGCAGACGATGCCGACGCGCGTCGTGCCCGGCAGGGGCGGTGCCTTGAGCGCCGCGGCGTTGGTGATGTGCGTGTCCTCGGTGGTGGCCGATGCCAGATTGGCGATGCGCCGGGCGATGTGGCGGCCGACCTCGTCTAAGCCGAAGAAGCAGAGGTCCATCGTCTCGAGCGCCGTGACCGCGCGGGCGAATCCCCGATGCTCGCCGGCGTCGTCCGCCGTCGGCATCGACTTGCCCTCCCAGGTGTGGCGCAGCCGCTCGATGGCCTCGTAGGTCGCGTTGCCGGCGATACCGTCGTCGGCCAGACCGGCGCTGGATTGGAACTGGCAGAGGGCGTGTTCGGTGTGGACGCCGTAGATGCCGTCGGTTTCCCCGCAGACGAATCCCAAGACGTTTAAGATCTTTTGCAGCTGACGGACGTCCTGGCCATGGAAGTGCGGCATGCGCAGGTACAGCGTGCGATCTCCCAGCCCGAAGGAGGCGTCCACCAGGGCGGTCCAGGTCTCCTGGTCGACGATCGCGTCGGGGGACAGACCGCAGCTTTCCCGGAAGGCCCGCACCGCCGCCTCGGTGTTCTCCGCGAAGTTCCCGTCCACGTTCAGCTCATAGCCGAGGGAAAGCAGGCGCATCTGCACGTCGGTGACCGGCGCGCCCGAATCCCCTGTCTTGACGATCCTCATCGGTGCACCCTCAGCTCAGACGGCTCACGAAGAAGTCCGCCATCGACATGAGCTGCTCGCGCGCCGTCGAGGCGGGTAGGACCCGCTTGAGCGCGTCTTGGGATTCGTGGGCGAGCGTGTTCGCGTAGTCGCGGACGTAGTCGATCGAGCCGGCGGCCTCCATGATCTGGACGGCGTGGTCGAGGCGCTCGGGATCGGCGGTCTTGGCCGACAGGATACTGAGCAGCTCGTCACGTTCGGTGCCGCTCGTGTGGGCGAGGGCGTGCACCGCGATCATCGTGCGCTTGCCCTCGGTGATGTCGCTGCGGAAGTCCTTGCCGGCGGCTTCCTCGGTGCCGATGAGGTTTAAGAGGTCGTCTTGGAGCTGGAAGGCAAGCCCGGTGGACATGCCGAAGGAGCGCAGGACGTCGATCTGCTCCTCGCTGCCGCCGCCGATGATGGCGCCGACGACGAGCGGGATGGCGCCCGAGTAGTAGGCCGTCTTGTGGTTGGCCATCACCAGGTAGTCCTCGATGGTGACGTCGAAGCGCTCGTCGCGCGTCCAGCCGATGTCGAGGGCCTGGCCTTCGATGGTGTGCGTCGTCATATCGACGAGCTCTTTGAGCACGCGGATCTTGGTCGCGTCGTTGAGCGTGTCGTCGTCGAGCACCGTGCCGGTGACCTGCGAGAGCGCGAGGTCGCCGTCGTTGACGGCCAGGCCGACGCCCTCGGTGATGTGCAGGCAGGGCTTGCCGCGGCGCAGCTGGGCGGTGTCGGCGATGTCGTCGTGGATGAGCGCGGCGGTGTGGAAGTGCTCGATGGCCGCAGCCGCCGACATCGCGTCGTCCTCGCTGCCGCCGACAGCCCGGCAGGCGAGCAGGCAGATGAGCGGACGGTGGCGCTTGCCGCCGTTGGCCGTGTAGGCTTCGAGTGGCCCATAGAGGTAGCGCTCCATGTCCGGATGGCAGTCCCGCGCAAAGAAGGTCTCGAGGTAGTCGTCGATGCGGGACGCCTTGCTGTTGAGGTATGTCTCGAAGATGAGGTTTGCCATAGCCGCCCTATGATACCGCACCCGCAGGGCATGTCAGCCCGTGAACGTAGGCGAATGCGCAGGGCAGACACGTGTTTTTGGTGCCGGTAAAAAGCCGGGCGGGATTGCAGGACTCCTAGATGCCGGTGTCGGAGGCCCACTCCCGCTGCGCGGCGGCGTCGTATCCGAAGAGCGCGTCCTCGTCGTAGTCCGTCTCGACGGGGTGCCCGGAGGCGGCGCGCTCGGCGAGGATCTTCTGGGCGTTGACGGGCTCGACGGGGTTGCCTTCCTCGTCGACCGCTAGGGCGTAGAGCGGCGTGTAGGTCGTGTCGCTTAAAAGCTCGCGGAGCTTGGCGGTGTCCTGCAGCATGATGTCGATGTAGGTGCAGACCTCGGCGCGGACGGCCTCGTCGGTGATCGGCCAGGCGACCTCGACGCGCTTTTCCATGTTGCGGGTCATGAGGTCGGCGCTGGACAGGTACAGGCGCATCGAGGACAGATCCGGGCCGAAGCCGTAGATGCGGCTGTGCTCGAGGAAGCGCCCGATGATGGAGACGACGCGGATGTTTTCGGAGGAGCCGACGATGCCCGGCACCAGACAGCAGATGCCGCGCACGAGCAGGGTGACCGGGACGCCGGCCTGCGAGGCCTCGACCAGCTTGCAGATGATCTCCTTGTCGGTGACCGAGTTGCTCTTGAAGAAAAGACCGCTTGGCTGACCGGCGCGCGCCAGCTCGATCTGCTCGTCGATGCCGGCGATGATGTTCTCCTTGATCTGCAGCGGCGCGACCCACAGTGCCTGGTAGTCGTCCGAGATGGCCTCGGTGCCCATGTTGTGGAAGAACTCGGTGGCGTCGGTGCCGATCTGCTCGTCGGCGGTGATGACGGAGAAGTCCGTGTACAGGCGGGCGGTCTTCTCGTTGTAGTTGCCGGTGCCAAGCTGGGTGATGTGCTGCGGGCCTTTCGGGCCCTTGCGGGTGATGGAGCAGATCTTGCTGTGGACCTTGTAATCCAGGAATCCGTAGATGACCTCGACCCCGGCCTCCTCGAAGCGCTGCGACCATTCGATGTTGCTGCTTTCGTCGAAGCGGGCGCGCAGCTCGCAGAGGGCCGTGACCTGCTTGCCCTCTTCGGCAGCGTGGATGAGGGCCTCGGCCAAGGACGAATGCCGCGCCAGGCGGTAGAGCGTGATGCGGATGGAGACGACGTCGGGGTCGGTGGCCGCCTCGCGCAGCAGGTGCACGAACGGGTCCATGGAATCGTAGGGATACGACAGGATGATGTCGTGGTCGAGCGCCTGCGCGATGAGGTGGTCGGTGCCGATGGAGGCGGGCCAGGCCGGTACATGCGGCGGGTTGAGGAGCTTCTTGCGCTGCGACTTCTTCAAGAATTCGGGGAGGTCGTAGGCATAGCCCATGTCGAGCGGGATGTTGATGGCGTAGACCTGGTAGGGCTTGAGGCCGAGGCGCTCGAGCAGGAAGCGGGTGACCTTGTTGGAGAGCTTGCGGCGCGTCTCGAGGCGGACCGGGGTGAGCCGGGCGCGCTTTTTGAGGATGCGCTTCATGTGCTCGCGGTAGTCGAACTCGTTTTCGTCGAGGCCTTCGTTGGCGTCGAGGTCCGCGTTGCGGGTGACGCAGATGATGTTGGTGTGCTTGATGCGGTACATGTCGAAGATGGAGGGCACGGCGAATTCGACCGCGTCTTCGAGCAGCATGAACTGAAATCCCCTGCCGGGCAGCTCGATGATCTGGTCACACTGGGACGGCAGGGCGATGATGCCGAGCGTGGCACCTTCGGCGCCCTTGCCCTTCTTGTCGTTACGGGCCTGCTGCACGGGCAGGTCGGTGTCCTCCACATCCCCGGGGCGGTCGTCGTCCTTTTCGACCAGGCGCACGACGATGTAGGGGCGGCCGTTTTCGAGCTGCGGGAAGGGATGGCGCGAGTTGACGACCTGCGGGCTGAGGTAGGGGTTGATGTTGTCTTCGAGGTAGCCTTCCAGAAACTTGCGCTGCGTGTCGTTTAGGTCGTCGCGGCCGAGGCGGACGATGCCGGCGTCGACGAGCTCTTCGTGCAGGTCGCGGTAGACGTCGGCGAGTTTGGCGTAGAGCTCGCGTGTTCGCGCATAGATGAGGTCGAGCTGCTGGGCAGGCGTCATGAGGGTCTTGTTGTCGCGGATCTCCTCGTCGATCAAGGACAGGTCGGTGAGCGATCCGACGCGCACCATGAAGAACTCGCGCAGGTTGCTGCAGAAGATGGAGATGAACTGCAGCCGCTCGAGCAGGGGCACGGCCGGGTCGGTGGCCTGGTCCAGGCAGCGTTCGTTGAAGGTGAGCCAGGAGAGCTCGCGGTTTTGCATGTACTCGGGCGCCGGCGGGTTTTCCGCCTTGATGGCGTCGGTGAGCTCTTCGAGCGTCGGGAACTGTTCGGCTTTGGGTTTTGCAGGGGATTCCATGGCCTCTCCCTTCCATGACCCCGGTTGTATTGCGGCGGTGCCGCGGACCTTTTATTGTAGCGTTTTAGTGCAGAAACGTTAAGGGGACAGCACTAGAGGATATGTACGAATTCCAAAAGGAAGCCCACGAGGACGGCCAGGCCGAAGAGCAGGACGATGATGCGGAGGTTCTCTGCCTGGTCGCGGTTGGTGCGCAGCAGGACCAAAAGCCCGATGCCGGCGTTGGAGAGCAGACCCGCGATGAGCGCTCCCCCGCTCAGCAGGCCGTTTAGGTAGAACTCGGTGAACGCCACCGAGACCGCGCAGTTGGGCACGAGCCCGATGAGGGCGGAGAGCAGGGTAGACAGATAGGGTATCTGCGTGATGGCGCCCAAGACCCCTTCGAGGCCGGCGGCGGTGATCAGGTCGATGATGAAGACGACCACGAAGATGAAGATGATGACGTTGACGGTGTGGCGCAGGGCGGCGAGCAGCATCTGCGGCCAGCCCTCCTTGCACTCGCAGCCCTCGCTTTCGCAGAGCTCGTGGATGTCGTGGCCGGAATGCCCCTCGTGGCGTTTGCGGCTGGAGAAGCCGAGGTGGAGGCGGTCGGTGCGCGAGAGGATGACGTCGAGGATGAGGCCGGCGACCATGCCGTAGACGACCTTGATCACCAGGATCGTGAAGATGGTGGAAAGCGGTGCGCCGGTGGAGATAAGGATGGGGAGCATCTCGTCGGAGGTGGCCAAAAAGACCGAGATGAGCGTGCCGAGGGTGACGACGCGAGCGGCGTAGAGCGTGGCCGCCACGCCCGAAAAGCCGCACTGGGGGATGACGCCGAGCAGCGCGCCGAGGAAGGGGCCGAACCTGCCCGCCCGGGCGATGGCGTGCTCGAAACGCTCGCCGGCCCCGTGCTCGAGCCACTCCATCAACAGATAGGTGAGGTAGAGGAAGGGCAGGAGCCGCAGACAGTCGAAGAGGGCTTCGAGGAGGACGTCAAGAACCAAAGTCGGCCTTCTTCTGCATCTCGTCGTTGCGGATCTTGCGCTCCATGTCATGGAGCTGCTCGGGGGTGTTGACGTTGATGAAGGAGCCGCCGCGCGGTTCGATCTGCGCGAGCTCGGCGGTGGAGATCTCGATGGTGTCCACGTCGTTAAACCATGAGGTCGCCTTGTCCTCGCCGCGCTTAAGGGCCGCGGTGACGGCCGCGAGGCAGGTGGCGCGCCGGTAGACCCCGTGGAAGGGCTCGTAGCCGTTGGCGGATCGGGGGACGGCGATGTCGGCGCCGGTGGCGATGAGGCGCTCGAGCTCGGCTGCGATGATGTGGCGCGAGGGGAAGACCATGTCGCAGGCCACGAGCGAGACGAAGTCCTTGGTGGCGGCGTCGAACGCGGTGTGGATGCCGTGGAGCGCCCCGCGCGTGTCCGAGACGTCGCGCACCAGGCGCACCTTGCCCGGACCGACAAGCTCGTCGATGAAGCCGAGGTTTTCGGGTTCGTTGGTGGTGACGATGAACTCGTCGGCGATGGGAAGCAGACGGCGGATGCCGCGCATGAGCAGCGGCTCGCCCAAAAACGGCACCGTGGCCTTGGAGCGGCCCATGCGGCGGGACTCCCCGCCCGCCTGTATCACGATGCTCAGATTGCCCGACTCGCTCATATGCCGCTCCCCCTTCGACACCTCACGACAGCGCGGGTCTTGTCGGAACAATAAGTATAGCGTTTGGGAGATTTATTCGGCGAAAAGAACGATTGTGCCGCCTTCGCGCGTGGCGGCCAGGTCGATGACGCGCTGGTTGGTGCTGCCGCGCCAGGCGGCGTCGTAGGAGGACAGGTCCTGCACGAAGGGCCCGTCGACGAGGACGTCGCAGAGCGCGAGGAGCTCGGCGGCGCCGTCGGGGGCATCCGGTCCGGTGAGCTGCTCGTAGGTATAGCCGCTGTAGGCCCAGACGTCGTAGCCTTCTTCGCGCGCGGCGGCTACGAAGGGGATAAGGGCGCGCGCCTGGCAAAACGGCTCGCCGCCGGTCAGCGTGACGCCCTTGTGCAGCGGCGAGCGGCGGACGTAGTCGAGAAGCTGTGAGGGCGTGACCTGTGTGCCGCCTTCGAAGGGATGGGTCTGCGGGTTGTGGCAGCCCGGGCAGTCGTGCGGGCAGCCCTGCGTGTAGACCGCGAAGCGGAACCCGGGTCCATCGACGATGGACTCGGATTCCACATCTGCGATGGTGATGGTCTGCTCTACCGCCTCCGGCGCGTCGGCGGGGGCGCTGTCCTCAGGCATCTTGTTCTTCGGTCGCGGCGATGTCCTCGGCGGTGATGCTGTGCTTGACGCGGTCGGCCTCCTCGGCGCGCTTGCCGTTGTTGAAGCGGTCGAGCGTGCCCACGAGATAGCCGGTGATGCGGCGGATGCGCTCGAAGGGAACGCCGTCGTCCTCGCTGCGGCCGCACTTGGGGCAATGGTCGCCGATGATGCCGTTGAAGCCGCAGACCGGGTCGCGATCGACGGGGTGGTTGACCGAGCCGTAGCCGATGCCCACGTCGTGCATGTGGCGGATGATGGCCTCGAAGGCGTCGAGGTTTTGGGTCGGGTCGCCGTCGAGCTCGATGTAGGAGATGTGCCCGCCGTTGGTGAGCGCGTGGTACGGGGCCTCGATGTTGATCTTTTCGAAGGCCGAGATGTCGTAGTAGACCGGCACGTGGAAGCTGTTGGTGTAGTAGTCGCGGTCGGTGACGCCGGGGATGGTGCCGTAGCGTTCGCGGTCCATCTTGACGAAGCGGCCGGAGAGCCCTTCTGCCGGCGTGGCGATGAGCGAGTAGTTCATCTTCGTCTCCTGCGCACGCTCGTCCATGTAGTGGCGCATGTAGCCGACGATTTCCAGGCCGAGGTTCTGGGCGCGTTCGGACTCGCCTTGATGCTCGCCGATGAGCGCCTTGAGGCATTCGGCCAGGCCGATGAAGCCGCAGGTGAGCGTGCCGTGCTTTAAGACCTCACGCTGCTCGTCGTCCCAGGCGAGCTTTTCCGAGTCGAGCCAGACGCCCTGACCCATGAGGAAGGGTGCGTTGTAGACGCGCTTGCGTGCCTGGACCTCGAAGCGCTCGTCGAGCTGGTCGACGACCAGGGCGAGCTCGTGGTCGAGGAGCTCGAAGAAGAGGTCGACATCTCCCTTGGCCTTGATGGCCAGACGCGGCAGGTTGATGGAGGTGAAGCTTAAGTTGCCGCGGCCGTTGGAGATGGCCTTGGAGGGATCGTGGACGTTGGTGGCCACGCGCGTGCGGCAGCCCATGTAGGCGATCTCCGTCTCCGGGGTGCCCTGGTAGAACTCCGCGTTGAACGGCGCGTCGATGAAGGAGAAGTTGGGGAACAGACGCTTGGCCGAGCAGCGGCAGGCGAGCTTGAAGAGGTCGTAGTTGGGATCGTCGGAGTTGTAGTTGACGCCCTCCTTCACGCGGAAGATCTGGATGGGGAAGATGGGCGTCTCGCCGTTGCCGAGGCCTTCCTCGGTGGCCAGCAGAAGGTTTTTGATGACCATTCGGCCCTCGGGGCTGGTGTCCATGCCGTAGTTGATGGAGCTGAACGGCGTCTGCGCACCGGCGCGGGAGTGCATGGTGTTGAGGTTGTGGATGAAGGCCTCCATGGCCTGGAAGGTGGCGCGGTCGGTCTCCTTGGTGGCCGCCTTGAGCGCATAGGACTGCAGCTGGTCGATGGTGGCGTCGTCGAGCTCGAAGGTGGAGGCGAGCTCGGAGCGCTCCGCCGCAAGATAGGCCGGGTCCATGACGAGATGGGCGAACAGCCCGCTGGCCGATTCCGCACGGCCGAGCGCACTTTTGAGCGTGTCCTCGTCGTCGATGTCGCAGAGCAGGTCGAGGGCGGCCGCCATGGTCTTGCGATACTGGCGGCGGAAGGTCTTTTCGACGCCCTGGGCCATGCCGTAGTCGAAGTTGACGACGGACTGGCCGCCGTGTTGGTCGTTTTGGTTGGACTGGATGGCGATGCAGCACAGCGCGCTGTAGGAGGCGATGTCGTTAGGCTCGCGCAGGACGCCGTGGCCGGTGGAGAAGCCGTCCTTGAAGAGCTTGATGATGTCGATCTGGCAGCACGTGGTGGTGAGCGTGTAGAAGTCGAGGTCGTGGATGTGGATGTCGCCTTCCGCATGCGCACGGGCGTGCTCGGGCTTGAGGACGCACATCTCGTAGAACTGCTTGGCGGATTCCGAGCCGTACTTGAGCATGGTGCCCATGGCGGTGTCCGCGTCGATGTTGGCGTTTTCGCGCTTGAGGTTGGACTCGGAGGCCTTGGAGAAGGTGATGTCGTTCAAGGTCTTGATGAGGCGGGAGTTAATCTCGCGCGAGCGGTTGCGCTCGGCGCGGTAGAGGATGTAGGCCTTGGAGGTGCGGACGAAGCCGTTTTCGATGAGGGCCTCTTCGACGAGGTCCTGGACGCCTTCGACCGTGGGGGTGCCCTCGAGCGCGCCGTCCTCGATCTTTTGGACGACCTCTTCGGCGATGCGCTCGGAGGTGGAGAAGTCCTGCATGGCGCCGGAGGCGACGAAGGCCTTGTCGACGGCTTCGGCGATCTTGGAGGTTTCGAAGGGTACGGAGCGTCCGTCCCGCTTGAGGATTTCGGTTACCATGCTGCGATTGTCCTTTCTTTCTGGCTGCATCTGCTGCTGCGTTTACGGCTGCGTATGCGGCTTTCCACTTTTCCACCGATTTCCACGGGGAAACACAAGATGTTGTGTTGTGCTCCCCTCAGAAGTCCAAGATATAGTAGTATGCCCGGGTTTCGAGGAAAAGACCGCCCACGTATCTACACAAAGCCTACATGAGTGCTGGTGAAGGGGGTTTGCGCCGCTTACGGCAGGCGCCGCGACACGGTTGACTGCTAGCGGAGGATGCGGTCGCGGAGGGCGAGGTAGGCGTCCAGGCGCGGCTTGGGGATGGTCTCGCGCACCGCGCAGCCCGGCTCGTGGGTGTGGGTGCAGTCCGAGAAGCGGCAGGAGGCCGCTGCCTCGGCGATGTCGGGAAAGCCGCGGCGCAGGGCCTCTTCGGGATCGATGATCTGCAGGGTACGCAGGCCGGGCGCGTCGACGATGAGTCCGCCGCCGGGGATCTCGATGATGCGGCGCGCGACGGTGGTGTGCCGCCCCTTGTCGTCGCGCTCGCGGGTCTCGCCCGTCTCCAGGACCTCCTCGCCGACCAGCGCGTTGACCAGCGCCGACTTGCCGACGCCGCTTTCGCCGAGGAGCATCACCGTCATGTCCTGCGGGCAGAGCGCACGGACCTCCTCGACGCCCTCCCCCTCCAGGGTCGCCAGCATCAGCAATCTCACGTCGGGCATGACCTCCTCGATGTCGGCGCGGGTCTTCTCGGCGACCGCATCGCCAACCATGTCGCGCTTGGTCAGCAGAAAGACCGGCTCGGCGCCGGCGCCTCTGACCGCCGCCATCTGCCGCACGAGCAGCTCTAAGTCGACGCCCTGACCGCTCAGCGACTGGCAGATGAAGACGCGGTCGACGTTGGCGGCGAGCACCTGACGGCGCACCTGCTTCTCGCGGCCGACCCGCTTGACGCGCGCTATCTCCACGCGGCGGGGCAGAACCGTCTCGATGATGGCCTTGTCGTGGGACTCGGGGATGCGCAGCGCCACCCAGTCCCCCACCGCGACGATGCTGTCCTCGCTCTTCTTGATGTCGGTGGCGAGCTCGGCGCGCAACTCGTCGGCGGCCGTGTCCACGAGCGGGAAGCCGCGGTCGAGCGAGACGACGCGCCCGAGCTCCAGCTCATTGGCGCCGGGCAGGGCCTGAAAAGCCGCGCGTGTGGCATCGTCCAAGCAGAGGCGATCAAAGGCGATCATGTCATCCCTCCAAATCGTCGCCGGCGTCGGCGCGGACGCGGTGGCGGAAGACGAAGTAGACGAGCAGCAGGATGAGGCCGAGCACGCAGAGCAGCACGGCCACCACGACCCACTGGGACGAGAAGGCGTGCATGATGGTGCCGCCGTCGGCGAGCACCTCGACGGAGGTGGCGTGGACGTCGAGTTCGCCTTCGTGCTGCTGGCAGGCGACCGAGTAGGTGCCGACGATGTTTACGGTGCTGCCCTCGGTGTCGTAGTCGCCGAGGTTGGTGATGGCCGCGGCGTCCTCGGCGCTCATGAAGACGCCGAGCGAGGCGCCCTCGTTGCCGAGGACGTTGACCCAGACGTTGCCGTTCTCCGCGCGGATGACGTCGCCGATCGCCTCGGCGGTAAACGTGACGGTGGCGCCGTCCAGGGCGCGGTTGACGCCGGTGAGCATCTGCGTGTCGGTGCTGATGACGACGCTTTCCTCGGAGCCCTCGCTCGGGATGAGGTCGTCGAGGAGCTCGTAGCGGCTGACGAGGTCGGTCTCCTCCTCGGCGGCCTGGGCGCAGGGCACCGCGACGCAGCAGAGAAGCAGCGCGCAGCAGACGGAGGCGAGTATGCGGCGGGTACGGCGCATCTTAAGAAGCCTTCTTGATCGCACGCTGCCGCCGCGGCACGAAGGTGAGCACGATCTGCACGATGACGGTCAAGATGGTGAGGAACTCCAGACGACCGAGCCACATCTCGAGCATGTAGACGATCTTGACAGCGAGCGGCATGCCGGCCGAGGTGACGCCGGTGGTGAGCCCGGTGTTGGAGGCCGCCGAGACCGCCTCGAAGATCGCCGAGACCGGCTCGATGCCGTTGAGGATGCCGACGACCGATCCGATGACGTAGGCGGCCAGATACAAAAGCGTGATCACCATCACCGTGGAGACAAGCTCCGGGGAGAGCAGCTGCCGGCCCTGGTGGTAGAAGAAGGTGCGGGGACGGACGTGGTCGGCGGTGAGCGCGTTGCGGACGGCCTGCACGATCGACTTGGCGATGATGCCGATGCGGAAGAGCTTGATGCCGCCGGAGGTGGACGAAGACGAGCCGCCGACGACCATCCCGAAGACGAAGACGAACAGCGCGCCCGAGCCCATCGCGTAGAGGATCTGGCCGGGATACAGCGTCGAGAAGCCGGTGTTGGTGACCGCGGAGGTCAGATCGAAGAGGCCGCGCCTGAGCATGGAGCCGATGTCGGTGAAGAAGCCGCCGGCCATGAGGGCGAACATGAGCAGGATCGCCAGGCCGCCCACCCAGATGACGAGCGTGCGGATCTCGATGTCGTGGAAGAGGTGCTTGATGATGCCGCGCCACAGGTCGCCGTAGAGCAGGAAGTTGATGGCGCCCAAGAACATGCAGAAGATGACGACGACCTCGATCACCCAGCTGTGGTAGTAGATGATGCCGGCGGAGTGTCCGCTCACGCCGATCGTGACGAAGCCCGAGGCGCTCACCCAGAAGCCGTTGATGAAGGCGCGGACGGCGTCCTGCCCCGACACGAGGCAGACGATGCCGATGATGACGGTGGCGATGACGAGGACGAGCACGGTGATGCGCAGGATGAAGCGGGCGGACTGCTTGACCTCCGGCATGACGTGGTCGGATCGGCCCTCGGCCTGGTAGAGCGAGGCGACCGCGGCACCCGAGCCGAAGAGGCCCAAGGCGAGCGCGATGACGATGACGCCGATGCCGCCCATGAGCCCCATGAGGATGCGCCAGGTGGAGACCGAGATGGCCATGTGGTCGAAGTCGAGGCCGACCGTGAGCCCCGAGGTCGTGAAGCAGGAGACGCCGTCGAAGAGCGCGTCGAGGTAGCCGGTGTAGTGCCCCGACAGCCAGAGCGGGATCGCACCGAGGAAGGCGAGGACGATCCAGCTGAAGCCGGTGACGACGATGGCCTGGCGCCAGTCGAGGTTGGCCGGGCGCACGTGGCAGAGCATGAGCAGCGAGCCGGCGCAAAGCGAGATACCGATGGAGAAGATGAAGTCGATGGCGGCCTCGGTCTCGCCCAAGGCGAAGGCCATCACCAAAGGAACGAGCATGGCGACGGTGCCGACGAGGACGAGCATCCCGAGGTAGTGCGCGATGATGCGCCAGTCTGTCAGATGGAGGCGATACAGCACGACGGGGCCTTAAGCCTTAGCTCATGATGAAGTGGATCGCAACCGTGATGAGGACCAGTACACAGATGAAGGCGAGGAGACAGAGGAACAGCACGCCGAGCCCCTTGACGGGATGTGACGCGTTGCGGGTTGCCTTTTTGACTCTGCCTGGCATCTTGCCGTCCTCCTCTCTCAAACGTGCGTATTGTACCGCGCCGGCCTGCGGGCTGCACTCAGTTTGCGTCGAGCAGGCGGCTTTCGCGGCGGCGGCGTATCAGACGTTCGACGACGTAGATGGCCACGGCGAGCACCACGAAGATGATGGCGATGGTCACCCGGCGCGACGAGAAGCCGCGGGTAACGGTGTGGCCGCGGTCCTTGATCTTGACGTTGGCGGCATGGACCTCGAGTTCGTCGGCGTGTGCGTCGCAGGCCAGGTGGAAGACGCCGCGCACGGTGACGGTGTCGCCGACCTCACCGTAGGAGCCGAAGTGCTTGATCTTGGCGACCTGCTTCTCGTTCATAAGGACGCCGATCTCCTGGCCGTCGGAGAGGAGGTTGACCCAGCGATAGCCCTCCTCGGCGGACAGGGCGGTGCCGATGGCCTCGCCGGAGAAGCGGACCGCGCGGCCGTCGAGGCGGTCGTCGGCCGAGAGGAGCTCGTCGATGGTGACCTTGCGGTAGGTGGCGTTGTGGGTGAGCTCCGGGAAGTCGCGCAGCGTCGCGATGGTGCTGCCCTCGGCTTCCTCGGAGACGTCCTCGTCGGTGGCGTCAGGCTGCTCCTCGGTCGGGCCCTGCGTCTCGGTCGCCTGCTGTTCGGCGGCCAGGGCCTCGGGCAGCTGCGAGGTCAGGTTCGCGGCGAGCGGAGCGGCGGCGAGCGCGCAGACGAGCAGGACGGTGAGGACGAGGGGCGCGCGGTGCAGGCTGCCGCTCTCCTTGCGCCAGCCACGACGGCGGCGGGCGCGCGCCGAGGAGGTACTGCGGCGGCGCGGGCTGAAGGACACGATGACGCCGACGATGGCCGCGAACAGCGCGATGAACTCGACGCGGCCGAGCCACATCTGCGCGATGCAGATGATCTTGAGGTCGAGCGACATGTCGCCGGAGACGATGCCGCAGGAGATGCCGGCGTTGGCGGTGTGGCTGATAGATTCGAAGATGGCGGCGAGCGCGTCGTATCCGTGCGCGATGAAGTCCATGGCGCCGATGGCGACGGTCACGACGTAGAGGAACAGGATCAACATCGCCGAGCGCGCGGCACTGGAGGTGAGCTGGCGGGAGCCAAAGTGGTTGTAGCGGGCGTTGACGTGCGCGGAGTCAGGCAAGAGCGTCATCCTCACCGAATGCCCCAGCCAATGCAGGATCAGCATGATGCGGGACATCTTGATGCCACCGGCGGTCGAGTTCGAGGAGCCGCCGATGATGGCCGCGAGCATGAGGATGAGGAGCGCACCGGCGGCGAACGTCGTCCCCATCTGCTCGGGGTAGACCGTCTGCATGCCGCCCGTGGTCGCAGAGGTGATCGCCATGAACGTGCCGTGGCTGAGCAGGCCGGAAAGCTGCGAGTAGGCCGCCTCGCGCGCGAGGATGAAGGCGACGGCGACGACGAGGACGGCGATCCAGATGAGGAAGCCGCGCAGCTCGCTGTCGTGGCGGAGGAGGGAGCCGTGGCCCCGGAGCGCGTGGGCGTAGACGACGCAGTTGATCGCGCCGAAGATCATGAGCGGGACGATCATGATCTGGAGGGCGAGCGAGTGGTAGTAGATGAGGCCGGCGGAGTGCGGGACGAAGCCGCCGGTGTCGTAGGCCATCGACGAGAGCCAGAAGCCGTTCATGATCGCGTCGCCCGGGTTGAAGCCGGCGACGAGGCAGATGACGAAGCCGATCGCCGTGCCGAGAACGATGAGGACCGCCGCGATGATCCAGACGATGCGGAGGGTGTGACGTATGCCCGAACGCGCGGCCTCGCCGGATCGCGGGGAGCTTTTCTGGGTGTCGTCGTCGCCCTCGTTGAAGAGGCCGAAGTAGAGCGCGATCATGATGACGCTTTGGCCGCCGAAGATGGTGAGGACGCAGCGCCAGGTGATGCAGGAGTAGGCCATGTGGTCGAGGTCGTCGGCGAGCGAGAAGCCGGTCGTCGTCAGCGCCGAGACCGCGTCGTAGACCGCCTCGAGCAGGCTGGGGAAGCCGCCGCAGAGGTAGAGCGGGATGGAGGCGAGCAGGGCCACGACGACCCAGCCGAGGCCGACGGTGAGGATGAGGCGGCGACGGTCGAGGCCGTAGCCGAGGAAGAGGCGGAAGGCCGCGCCGACGAGCAGGCAGAATGCGGCGGAAAAGAGGAAGTTCACCGCGCAGGAGGTCTCGCCGAAGATGAAGCCGACGATAGCGGGGATGAGCATTGCGAGCCCGGTGCCGATCGCGAGCGTACCCATGTAGTGGCAGACCGTCGAGACGTCGGCCCAGTGAAAGCGCGGAATCATAATGCGAGAATTATACTCGCATCACACGCAGGTGGCGCGCGCTGTTAGTCGGCGTTGAAGGAGCCCATGTAGCGGTCCTCGACGCGCTGGGCGAAGTTGTAGAGCAGGTTGAAGGCCACCAGGTCGATCGCCGCGATGACCAGCGTCGCGAGCAGCATCTCGAGCTGGAATCCGGCCAGCATGAAGAGGAACGACAGCGGGAAGATACAGATGAGCAGCCCCAGGATGATGACGACAAGCAGGGTCGTGCGCACCCAGTTGAACGGAATCGACAGCCGTATGACGAAGTTGACGCCGGTGATGATGGTCAGGATGACGCTCATCGTCGAGAACTGCTGGTAGTCCAGGCCGAACACAGCCGTCGTGATGACGGAGAGCACCACCCCGATGACGACGGCCGTCGCCCCCGGTATCGCCTTGGTGAAGGCGTTGCGCAAAAACTCCCCCCGTATCAGCTCCTTGTTCGGCTCGAGCGCCAGCACGAACGACGGCAGCCCGATCGTGAACGCGTCGATCAGGGTGAGCTGGATCGGCTGGAAGGGATAGTCGTAGGTAACGAAGAGGAAGATCAGCGAGAGCACCGCCGAGAACAGCGTCTTGACTAAGAAGAGCGCGGCGGAGCGCTGCAGGTTGTTGATGGAGCGGCGGCCTTCGGCGACGACGGCCGGCATGCTGGAGAAGTCGTCGTCCATGAGCACCAGCTGCGCCACGTTGCGCGCGGCGTCCGAGCCCGACCCCATCGCCACCGAGCAGTCGGACTGGTGCAGCGCGAGCACGTCGTTGACGCCGTCGCCGGTCATCGCGACGGTGTGGCCCTGGTCCTGCATCGCCGTCACCAGCTTGCGCTTCTGCTCGGGGGTGACCCGGCCGAAGACGCGGCAGTCGCGGGCGACACGCGCGATGTCCTCGTCGGTCTCGACGGTGGACATGTCGACGCACTTGTCCGCATCGGGCACCTCGACGCTCGCCGCGATGTTGGAGACCGTCTCGGGCGAGTCGCCGCTGATGATGTTGATGCGCACGCCCTGCTCGGTGAAGTACGACAGCGTCTCCTTGGCCGTCGGCCGGATGCAGTCGAGGATGAAGACGAGCGCGAGCGGGGTGACCTTGCCGACGATGCAGTCCTCGGCGTCGAAGTCCTCCACCTGCGCGAGCACGAGCACGCGGCGCACGCCGGCCAGCCGCTCGACCTTGTCGGTGATGTCGGCCAGACAGTCCTGGTCGCGCAAGACGAACTCTGCCGCCCCGATCGCGTAGTTGCCGGTCGCGCTGCCGAAGCAGGCGCCCGAATACTTGTGCTCGGAGGAGAACGGGATGACGCGGACCTCCTCCTCGTTCACCGGCTCCACACCCGCCGGCGGCTTGAGCGGTTCGGTGTAGGCCTTGAGCGCCTTGCTCGTGACGTTGTCGTCGGGAAGCCCGGCCGTCAGCGTCACCAGCGAGTGGATCGCATCGTCGTAGTCGATCCCCTCGAGCGGGATGACCTCGTCGACCACCATCTCCCCGGTCGTGATCGTGCCGGTCTTGTCGAGGCAGACCGTGTCCACGCGCGCGAGCGTCTCGACGCAGTAGAGCTCCTGCACTAAGACGTGGTGCTGCGCCAGACGCAGGACGCTCACCGCGAGCACCGCCGAGGTGAGCAGGATGAGGCCCTGCGGGATCATGCCGAGGAGCGCGGCGGAGACGTTGAGGATGCCGGAGTTGATGTCGCTGCCCTGCATGAAGACCTGCTTGCAGAAAAGCAGGATGCCGAGCGGGATGATGATGACGGTCACGATCTTGATGATGCGGTTGAGGCCGTTCATGATCTCGGAGTTGGCCGTCTTGGTGACCTTGACCTCGTTGTTGATGGAGGCCGCGTAGTTGTCCTCGCCGACGGCCACGACGCGCGCGTAGCCCTCCCCCGACGCGATGAACGAGCCGGACAGGAGCTTGTCGCCGACCTGCTTGGTGATGAGGTCGCTCTCCCCGGTGAGGAGGCTTTCGTTGGCCGAACAGCGTCCCTCGATGAGCTCGCAGTCCGACGGGACCTGGTCCCCGATCTGCAGATGCACCACGTCGTCGAGGACGATCCCGCCAAGCGCGATGTCGCTTTCGACGCCGTCGCGGATGACGTGCGCCTTGGTCTCCGTCATCACGCTCAGACGGTCGATCGTCTGCTTGGAGCGGATCTCCTGGAAGATGCCGATGACGATGTTGCCGATGATGATGAGGAGGAAGAGCAGGTTGCGATACGAGCCCGTCCAGGCGATGAGGATGGCGAGTATGAGGTTGACGAGGTTGAAGAAGGTGCAGATGTTGTCGCGGAAGATGCGCGGGATCGTCTTGGTCTTGACGTCGGCGTCGGCGTTGAACTGGCCGGCCGCCACACGCTCATCCACCTCTTGCTGGGTCAGGCCGACGAGCTGTGTCTGTGCGTCTTCTTCCATGAGTACGCACCATGCTAGCAAGAGCGGCATGCGGCACGTCAACGCAGGTCGCCGTTTCATTCAATTCGCACAATATGGTTACCAAGCGCGGACGCATTTCGTATAGACTGACAACACCGGGATTTACAGCGCAACCACAGGATCGGGAGCGGCAGAAGATGGTTTATCGGGTGTTCGTCGAAAAGAAGAAGGGCCTGCGCGGTGAGGGACTGGAGCTACGGAACCAGCTGCGTTCGCTGCTGCAGATCAAAGGCCTGGACAGCGTACGCGTCTTCAACCGCTACGACGTCGAAGGCATCGACAAGCAGACCTTCGAGCGCTGCAAGACCGAGGTCTTCTCGGAGCCGCAGGTGGATAACTGCTTCAAGGAGGTCAATATCCCCGAAGCCGCCGCCATCTTCGCCGTCGAATACCTCCCCGGCCAGTTCGACCAGCGCGCCGACTCGGCCGCCCAGTGCATCCAGCTCATCACCCAGGGAGAGCGCCCACGGGTGCGCACCGCGAAGGTCTACGCGCTCTACGGCGAGCTGAGCGAGGACGACATCGCCGCCATCAAGCACCAGCTCATCAACCCGGTCGAGTGCCGCGAGGCGTCCATGGACAAGCCCGAGACGCTCGAGGACAGCTACGACACCCCCGCCGACGTCGCGGTACTCGAAGGCTTCCGCACCCTCGACGAGGCGGGCCTGCGTGCCGCCGTCGACGACTACGGCCTGGCCATGGACGTCGACGACCTGCGGGTGTTCTGCGACTACTTCTGCCACGAGGAGATGCGCGACCCCACCATCACCGAGCTGCGCGTCATCGACACCTACTGGTCCGACCACTGCCGCCACACCACCTTCCACACCACGATCGACGACGTGAGCTTCGAAGACCCGCTGCTGCAGCGGGCCTGGGACGACTACCTGGCCACCCGGGAAGAGCTCGGGCGCGGCGACAAGCCCATCGACCTCATGGACGTCTCCACCACGGCCACCCGTTGGCTGCGCAGCCAGGGCAAGATGGACAAGTTCGACGAGAGCGAAGAGGTCAACGCCTGCACCATCAAGGTCAAGGTCCGCGTCGACGACCGCGACGAAAACTGGCTTCTGCTCTTCAAGAACGAGACCCACAACCACCCGACCGAGATCGAGCCGTTCGGCGGGGCGGCCACCTGCATCGGCGGTGCCATCCGCGACCCGCTCGCCGGACGCGGCTACGTCTACGCCGCCATGCGCGTGACCGGTGCCGCCAACCCGCGCCAACCCGCCTCCGAGACCCTCGCGGGCAAGCTTCCGCAGCGCACCATCGTCACCGAGGCGGCCAACGGCTACAGCTCCTACGGCAACCAGATCGGCCTGGCCACCGGCATCGTCGACGAGCTCTACCACCCGGGATATGCCGCCAAGCACATGGAGGTCGGCGCCGTCATCGGTGCGGCCCCGGTCGGCAACGTCCGGCGCGAGAAGCCCGTTCCGGGAGACCGCATCATCCTGCTCGGGGGCAAGACCGGGCGCGACGGCTGCGGCGGGGCGACCGGCTCGTCCAAGTCGCACACCGTCGAGTCGCTTTCGACCTGCGGGGCCGAGGTCCAGAAGGGCAACGCGCCGGAGGAAAAGAAGATTCAGCGCCTCTTTCGCAAGAAGGAGGTGACCGTCCTCATCAAGCGCTGCAACGACTTCGGCGCCGGGGGCGTGTCGGTCGCCTGCGGGGAGCTCGCCGACGGGCTGCAGATCGACCTGGACGCCGTCCCCCGCAAGTACGAGGGGCTCGACGGCACCGAGCTCGCCATCAGCGAATCGCAGGAGCGCATGGCCGTCGTCGTCGCAGAAGACGACGTCGACCGCTTTTTGGAGCTGGCGGCCGAGGAGAACCTCGAGGCCACCGTCATCGCCCAGGTCACCGCAAAGCCGCGGCTGACGATGCTCTGGCGCGGCAAGACGATCGTCAACCTCTCGCGGGAGTTCCTCAACTGCAACGGCGCCGAAAAGCACATCAGCATCTCGACGGCCAAGGCGCAGCCCTGGGGCCGGGAGATTCCGACACACTTCGTCAAGGGATTTTTCGAGATCGCCTTCGACCTCAACGTCTGCTCCAAGCGCGGCCTGGCCGAGCGCTTCGACTCCACCATCGGCGCCGGCACGGTCCTCATGCCCTTCGGCGGACGCGAGCAGCTCACCCCTATCCAGGCCATGGCGCACAAGCTGCCGGCCGAGGACGGCGAGGTGGGCACCTGCTCGATCATGTCGTGGGCCTACAACCCGGAAATCGCCGAGAAGAGCCCGTATCACGCGGCATATCTGGCGGTCGTGGAGTCGGTCGCCAAGCTCATCGCGACGGGCGCGACCTTCGAGGACATCTACCTGAGCTTCCAAGAATACTTCGGCAAGGTCGGGCACGACCCGGCGCGCTGGGGCGTGCCGCTGTCGGCGCTGCTCGGAGCCTACACGGCGCAAAAGGAGCTCGGCGTCGGTTCGATCGGCGGCAAGGATTCGATGAGCGGGACCTTCGAGGACCTCGACGTGCCCCCGACGCTCATCTCGTTCGCGGTCACCACCGACCCCGTCAGGCGCATCATATCGCCGGAGTTCAAGGAGGCCGACCGCGAGGTCGTCTTGGTCCTGCCGCGCTACGACGCCGACGGGCTGCCGAGCGGGCCGTCGCTGAAGGCGACCTTCGAGGCCGTCGCGGCTGCGGTCGGTTCCGGCGCCGTCGAGGCCGTGTGGAGCTGTGGCTACGGCGGCATCGCCGAAGGACTCATGAAGATGGGATTCGGCAACATGATCGGCATCGAGCTCAACGAGGGCCTGCCGCTCGAGCTGCTGTTCGGCTACCACTACGGCGCGTTTATCGCAGAGCTGGCGATCGGCAGACACGTCGGGGAAGTGCGCGGCGCGATCCCCATCGGACGCACCATCGACGATCCCGCGATCCGCATGGGAACCGCACATGTCGACTTCGAGAAGGTGATGGACAACTACCACAAGCCGCTCAGGCGCGTCTACCCCTTCGAGGACGAACAGAAGCACCCGCCGGTCGAGACGTATTCGTTCCACGTCGACGACGAAGGGCAGGCGCAGGAGGCGACCCCGGCCGCTACGCACATCGATCCGCCCGTGCACATCGCCCGACCCAAGGTGCTCATCCCGGCGTTTCCGGGGACGAACTGCGAGTACGACACGGCGCGGGCGTTCGAGGAGGCGGGGGCCGATCCGGAGGTGCTCGTCATCCGCAACCTCACGCCGACGGAGGTGAGCGAGTCGGTCGAGCGTATGGCGGAGGCCATCGGCGAGGCGCAGATCGTCTTTTTGCCCGGCGGCTTTTCGGCAGGGGACGAACCGGACGGCTCGGCCAAGTTCATCGCCTCGTTCTTCCGCAACGAAGCGATCGCCGAGAAGGTCGATGCGCTGCTGACCGAGCGCGACGGGCTCATGGGCGGCATCTGCAACGGATTCCAGGCGCTCATCAAACTCGGGCTGCTGCCGAACGGCAAGATCGCTGAGGAGGCCAAGCCCCATGATCCGACGCTCACCTTCAACACGATCGGGCGACACCAGTCCAAGCTCGTGCGCGTGCGCGTGGCCACCGACAAGTCGCCGTGGCTGACGAAGATGCAGGTCGGCGAGGTCTACACGATGCCCATCTCACACGGCGAGGGGCGCTTCATCGCGGAAGAGAAGACGATCGAGAAGCTGGCGAAAAACGGTCAGATCGCCTCGCAGTACGTTGACGCGGAGGGCAATGCCACGAGCGAGATACAGTTCAACCCGAACGGGTCGACGGCGGCAATCGAGGGCATCATATCCCCGGACGGGCGCGTGCTCGGCAAGATGGGACATGCCGAACGCCACGGCAAGGGGCTCTACAAGAACGTCGAAGGCAACTACGACTTCAAGCTCTTCGAGTCGGCGGTGGAGTGGTTTAAGTA
>JAJQAN010000018.1 GCA_021203765.1 Coriobacteriaceae bacterium
ACCATGTCGACGTGGCGGAGTTTCGGGCGCATCGCGAAGAGCACGATCACCGCAAACACCATGGTCAGCACGAACGCCAGCACAAAGCTCAGCACGTGTATCTGGCGCCCGAACATCACCAGATCCACCTCGGCCGAGGTCACGACGAACCCCTCCAACCAGATTCCGAGCAGCAGCCCGAGCAGACAGCCGATGAGCGCGAGTATGAGCGTCTCGCGGAAGATGTAGCTGTCGATCTCGCCGGGGCGGAAGCCGAGCACCTTGAGCGTCGCGATCTCGCGGAGGCGCTCGATGATGTTGATGTTGGTCAGGTTGTAGATCACGACGAAGGCGAGGACGGCCGCCGCGATGATCAGCACCACGACGACCAGGTCCACGCTCGAAAGCATCGTGCGGTAGGTGTCGGCGGTGTCCTCGTTGTAGGAAAGCGTCTTGATGCCGGGCAGGCTCTGCAGGTGCTCGTCGAAGGCCGTACGCTCCTCCCCCGTAGCGCTCACCTGCGCCAAAACCGTCCCGTATACAGGCTCAGAGCCGCTCAGCTGCCGATAGAGGCCCGATCCCATGAATATGTAGTGGTTGACGTAGTTTTCGAAGATGCCGCCTATCGTGGCCGTATACTGCGTCGAAGTCGCGTTGCCGGTGGCGTCCTCCTCGGTCAGCACGACCTCGTCTCCCACGCGCAGGCCGAGCTCGTTGGCCATCTTCTCGGAGATGACGAGGTTGTCGTCGGTGAGCGTGACGGGTTGTCCGCCCTGGCGCGTGTGCATGTCGAAGAAGCCGGCGAAGTCGGCCGTATCGTCCACCACGACGAACTCCACGTCATAGTCCTCCTCCGGCTTGTCCGGGGCCGAAGCCAAGATGTTGCTCCAGTCCACGACCGCGTAGTCGGCCACATCGTCCCCCGACAGGCTCTCCTCGATCGCCTTCCAGTCTTCTGCGGCGGCCGCATCGCTTCCCTCGCCGCCCACCGCCTCGGCCACGTCGTCGTCGAGGTTGATGACGGCGTTGTAGTTCATGAGCTCGTCGTACTGCTTGTCGACGATGTCGTTGATGGAGTCCGACAGCCCGAGCCCGGTCAGGAGCAGGGCCGCGCAGCCCGCGATGCCGATGAGCGTCATGAACAGGCGCCGCTTGTAGCGGAAGAGGTTGCGGCAGGTGACCTTCCACGAAAAGGAGAGATGGCGCCACAGCGGCCCGATGTGTTCGAGGGCGATACGCTTGCCGGCCTTCGGCGCCCGCGGCAGCATGAGGGTCGATGCACGCTCGCGCAGGGTCGCCACGGCCGCGCCCCAGGTCGCAAGCAGCGTCACGCCGATCCCCAGCGCCAGCGACAGGATGGTGATGCCGGGGTTCAGCCAGAGCGGAGGCGTCGATATCGGGATGGAGTAGATGACGTCGTAGGCATACATGATGACGAAGGGCAGGACCTGGGTCAGAACGGCGATGCCGACGACGCCGCCCACACCGCTCGCGATGGCGGCGTAGATGAGGTATTTCGAGGTGATGCGGCTCCTGCGATAGCCCAGCGCCTTGAAGGTGCCGATAAGCTCGCGCTCCTCCTCGACCATACGCGTCATGGTCGTGAGCGCGACGAGCGCGGCCACTAAAAAGAAGATGAAGGGGAAGACCTGCGCGATGGATTCGATGCGCTCGGCGTCGGACTTGTGCCCCTCCACCCCGTAGTTGGTCGAGCGGTCCAAGACGAGCCATTCGGCATCCTCGATATCGTCGATCTCGGCCTGCGCGTCGCTTAAGCGATGGCGCGCCTTGTCCAGCCTGCGGTCGGCCTTGGCCTTCTGCGTCTCGTATTCGGCCAGGCCCTCCTCGTAGTCGGCCTGCCCGCTTGCCAACTCGTCTTGGGAGGCGGCGATCTGGGCGGCCGCCTCGTCGAGTTCGTCCTGGCCGGCCGCAAGTTGCGCGTCGGCTTCGGCGCGCTGAGACTCCAGCTCCGCCTTGCCGGAGGCAAGCTCGGCCTCGCCGTCCTCGAACTCCTTGATGGCGGCCTTGGCCTGCTTGATCTGGGAGCGTCCCTCCTCGATCTCGGCCTGCGCCGGCACGATCTGCTCGTTATAGGTCGCCTTGAGCTCCTTCTTGGTCGCCCGCAGCTGTGCGAGCGTCGCGGATGCACCGGGGACGCCGGCCGCGACGGCCGCCTTGGCCTGCGTGATGCCGGCCTGCACCTCGTCGTAGCTTTTCTGCCACTTCTTCTCCTGCTTCTTGAGCTTCTTGGAGGACTTCTTGAGCTTCTTTTGCTGGGAGGGCAGCTGTTTTTTGAGCTTCTCGATGCGGGGACGCTGCTTTTCGAGCTTCTGTTCCGAGGAGTCGAGCTCCGCCTGCGCCGCGGCGATCTCGTCGGCTGCCGCAACCCGCTGCTCCTCCAGCTCGGCCACGCCGCTGTCGTAGTCGGACTGCGCCTCGGCAAGCTCGGCCTCCCCGTCCGCCAACTCTGCCTCGGCATCGTCGAGTTCTGCCTGGGCGTCTGCCAGCTTGCGGTCGGCCTTGGCCTTCTTCCGATCGTATTCGGCCTGCTTGTCGTCGAGCTCGCCCTGGGCGTCCCCGACGATCTCGTCGGTGCGCAGCTGCGTCCGCTCGTCGGCGATGGCATCGATGCGGTCCTGTACCACCCCGACGGTCTCGTCGTAGGCAGCCGACGTGTAGAGCTCCTCTGCCGCCCCGGCCACCGTCAAAAACGCCTCGGAATACGGTAGGTCCTCGCAGAAGGCCTCCGGCAGCACATAGAGGTATTCCTTGACCGAGCCGGTCCCCAGCGAGCTGGACCCGAGCGTGGTCGTGGAGGCGTAATAGGACGAGTCGACCAGCCCGACGACGGTGAAGGTCGTGGTGACGAAGGTGTCGTCGAGTTCGGTGACGCCCTCGATGAAGGTGACCGTCTCGCCGACGTGGAGGTCCTCGGCGCCCACCACCTCGTAGCCGACGACGCATTCGTCCGGCGCGCTCGGCCAGGCGCCCTCCTTTAGGATCGGGCGGTTGAGATAGGCCGCATCGTCTGAGTAGGCGTGCAGCCCGTCGGAGGTGTCACTGGTGAGCGCCGACGGCGACAGCGAATGCACGCGTGTGACGAAGTCCTCGCCTTCGGCATCCATCATCACGTCGGCCTCATAGCCGCCCATGACCTCTTCGACTCCGTCGACCTCGCCCAGCGCCTCTAAGTCCTCGTCGGTCACTCCTAAGGTGGAAACGACGCGCAGGTCCATGAGGGCGGTGTCGTCGAAGTAGTCGTCGGCGGAGCGGTCCATGTCCGGGCCGCTCATCTGCAGGCCGGCGTAGAAGCCGCAGCCGAGTGCGACGATGGCGGCGATGGCGATGAAGCGCCCGGGCGAGCGCGTTATGGAGCGGAGCGTCTCTTTCGCAAACGCGCTGAGCACGGGCCGGCTACCATTCGAGCGTGTCGGCGGAGGCGGGACTGTCGTTGATGATCTCTTCGACCACGCGCCCCTCGCGCACGCGGATCACGCGGTCGGCGATGGCGGTGAAGGCCTGGTTGTGGGTGACGAGGACGACCGTCTTGCCCTGCTCGGTGCAGGTGTCCTGCAGGAGCTTGAGGATGGATTTGCCGGTTGAATAGTCCAAAGCGCCGGTCGGCTCGTCGCAGAGCAGCAGCTTGGGGTTTTTGGCAAGTGCCCGCGCGATGGCCGCCCGCTGCTGCTCGCCGCCGGAGAGTTGCCCGGGGAAGTTGTCGAGGCGCTCGCCGAGGCCCACCTGCCTAAGCACCTCGGCCGCATCGAGCGGATCGCTGCAGATCTGGCTGGCGAGCTCGACGTTTTCGAGCGCCGTGAGGTTTTGGACGAGGTTGTAGAACTGGAAGACGAAACCGATGTCGTGACGACGGTAGTCGGTGAGCTCGCGCTCGGTAAAGGCGCTCACCTCACGGCCGTCGAGCATGATGGTGCCCGAGGTGCAGACGTCCATACCGCCGAGCATGTTGAGCAGGGTGGTCTTGCCGGCGCCGGAGGGACCGACCACGACGGCGAACTCGCCGCGCTCGATCGTGAAGGTCATGCCGTCGGCGGCGGCGACCTCCACCTCGCCTGATCCGTAGACCCTGCGCACCTCGTCGAACTCCACAAACGCCATGCGGCTACCCCGTCTCCTGTGAGCTGTCCATCTCTACGAGGATTATACCTGCTGAAATGTGCCGCGCCCGCATAAGAAAAAGGCCGAAGGCGCTTGAGCCTCCGGCCTCATCGATGCGATGGAGCGGCAGACGGGACTCGAACCCGCAACAACCAGCTTGGAAGGCTGGGGCTCTACCAATTGAACTACTGCCGCACGGCTTGCCTATGATAGCGCAAGGCACCTCGAAAAACGAGGTCGTCAGGAGCGGTCGGGCAGGCCGACCGGCCCCCAGATACACGAAAGCCCCGGCACATGGGACCGAGGCTTCCGCATCTAGAAAGGAAGCTCACGTGCCATTGCGGCACGTGTGAATCACTTAGTCTGAAACCGCCGGAGGCGGCGGGACCTCACCGGGCATCTTCGGCTTGACCTGCGGGGCGACCTTGCCGCCCTCGAAAAGCTCGCCGATCATGCCGGTCGCCGAAGCGATGCCGGACAGCTCGGTGGGCATGAAGATCTTGGTCGCGTTGCCGTCGGCGATGGCCTTGAGGCTTTCGACGTAACGGACCGCGATGTACATGTCGGTGTCTTCCTCATGCAACTGGGCCAAGACGTTTTCGACGCCCTTCGCTTCACCTTCACTCAGAAGGACGCGCTGCAACTTCTCGGCGTCTGCCACTTCGCGTATCGCCTGCGCTCGGCCTTCCGCCTCGAGAATCGAGGACTGCTTGATGCCTTCGGCGCGTTCGATGTTGGCCTGGCGTTCGCCTTCGGCCTCGAGGATGACGGCACGACGTTCACGTTCGGCCTTCATCTGACGGTGCATGGCCTGGGTGACGTCCGCCGGCGGCTCGATGCGCTGCAGCTCGACGCGGACGATCTCGACACCCCATTGCTCGGTCGCGGAGAAGAGGATGTCACGCAGCTGCGAGTTGATGGTCTCACGGCTGGTCAGACAATCGTCCAAGGTCAGCTCGCCGATGACGTTACGGAGGTTCGTCTGTGCGAGCTTGGTGGCCGCCAGATAGAAGTTGGTCACGTTGTAGATCAGCTTCACGGCGTCGGTGGCGCGATAGTAGACGACCGCGTCGACCGTGACCGCGACGTTATCCTTGGTGATGACCTCCATCGGCGGAACGTCGACGACGTTTTCGCGCATATCCACCTGCGTCATGCGATCGACGAAGGGGATGATCCAGTGGAAGCCCGGCTCGCCGGTGCGTTTGTATTTGCCGAGTCGTTCGACAACACCTTTCTGATACGGTCGTACGATCCGGATGCCGATCAAGATCAGTATCACGATGATGACGATGATCACGATTAGCAGTATCGTCATGATCCTCTTCCCTTTCTCCTCGTGCGTCCTCCGCCGGTGACGGACAGGCGCGTGAAAACCGTTCTATGTGCAGGTCGGCGATGCAGCGCGAGGCTACATGCCGCCCATACCACCCATTCCCATGCCGCCGCCCATGCCGCCGCCCATGCCCATACCACCGGACATGCCGCCGCCCATGAC
>JAJQAN010000054.1:0-1348 GCA_021203765.1 Coriobacteriaceae bacterium
CATGGCACGCGTCTATAACTTCGCGGCAGGGCCGGCGATGCTTCCCGAGCCCGTCTTGAAGGAAGCCGCCGACGAGATGCTCGACTACCGGGGCTGCGGCATGTCCGTCATGGAGATGAGCCACCGCTCCGCCGTCTTCGGCGAGATCATCCAGGAGGCGGAGGCAGATCTGCGCGATCTGCTGGACGTCCCCGACAACTACAAGGTGATCTTCGTGCAGGGCGGCGACAGCCTGCAGTTCTCCATGGTGCCGCTCAACCTCATGCACACCGGCAAGGCCGACTACATCGTCACCGGCTCGTGGGCCAAGAAGGCCTACGTCGAGGCCCAGCAGTTCGGCGACATCGCCAAGATCGCCACGAGCGAGGACAAGACCTTCTCCTACATCCCCGACTGCAGCGACCTGCCCGTGCGCGACGACGCCTCCTACGTCTACATCTGCGAGAACAACACCATCTACGGCACCAAGTTCTGGACCCTGCCCAACACCAAGGGCAAGCCGCTCGTCGCCGACATGAGCTCGTGTTTCTTGAGCGAGCCGGTCGACGTCTCCCGCTACGGCCTCATCCATGCCGGCGCCCAAAAGAACGTCGGTCCGGCGGGTGTGCAGATGGTCATCATCCGCGAAGACCTCATCCCCGAGGATTTGCCCGGCGTCCCGACGCTTCTGCGCTACAAGACCCAGGTCGACGCCGGCTCGCTCTACAACACGCCGCCGGCATACGGCATATACATCTGCGGCAAGGTCTTCAAATGGATCAAGAGCCTCGGCGGACTGGACGTCATGAAGGCGCGCAACGAGGCCAAGGCCGCCATCCTCTACGATTTCCTCGACAGCAGCACGATGTTCAAGGGGACGGTCGTGCCGAAGGACCGCAGTCTCATGAACGTGACCTTCGTCACCGGCGACGAGGATCTGGACAAGCGCTTCGTCGCCGAGGCGGCCGATGAGGGATTGCTCGAACTCAAGGGACACCGTTCGGTCGGCGGCATGCGCGCGAGCATCTACAACGCCATGCCCATCGAAGGAGTAGAAAAGCTCGTCGACTTCATGGGCAAGTTCGAGAAGGAAAATTCCTAGGGCCGTTTGACGAGCCTCTTCACAAACAGCAAATAAAAAGGCCACGGGCATTATGCCCGTGGCCTTTTTTGTATCGGGTCCCCACAACGCGCGAAGCCCCCTCGGGGGCGATTCATCTGCTTGCAAGCGGTTGGGGATGATGAATCGCGTCCGAAGGGGCTCCGCAAAAACGGGAAGCCCCGTATCCTAACTGAAGAACATGAAGACCGACAGCCCGGCGTTGTAGAACGCGACACGCATGCAGATCATGCCGGCCACGACGCAGAC
>JAJQAN010000054.1:1448-24277 GCA_021203765.1 Coriobacteriaceae bacterium
GCCCGGCGTTGTAGAACGCGACACGCATGCAGATCATGCCGGCCACGACGCAGACGACGGAGACGATGCTGTAGACCTTCCATTCAGACAGTTTGTCTTTCCGCTTCCTCCCGATGAGCGCCAAGACGAGCGGGACGATCGTTCCGATGACGATGGCGCCGAGGATGACCAACACGCCTTGTCCGCCCGTAAAAGCCGTGACAACGGTGTCGGGGCTGACCATCGTGGCAGTCGGGTCGGTCGGGTCGATGTGATAGCCGACTTCGGCGAAGCGGCCGCTCGAGGCTTGGATATAAATCGCATAGGCCACGGCAGAGACCAGCCCGCAAATCGATCCGATGACCGCCGGCAGCGTGATAGGCGCATGATCGTCCTTACTGAACACCAAGACGATGGCGACCGTGAACGGACCGACCGCAAGCGCATTGCAGAGCACATAGATGATCCAGAATGCGGAATCCCAGACCGGGCGCGCGGGCATCGCATAGGAATTGGCCATCACACAGCAGAGCACGGCGGCCGCGACGATACCGACCACGCAAATCCACTTGGGTGCGGTCCTGCCATCCTTCGAGCGAAGCATGAGGACGAGATAGATGATGGCGACGATCGCCAACACGGCAATCATGATCAGCTCCTGTGTGATGCCGCTGGTCAGATGGCCGAATCCGTTGAAGATGCGTTCCCAATGCTGCAGGTGGAAGAAGACGGCGATGCCGCTCGCCACCAACAGGACGGCTGCGACGATCCAGCAAGGGATCTGCGCTTTTTTGATCTTGCCGTCAAACGCGAGCAGACACTGGGCACCGAATGTGCCCGCACTCCACGCCACAAAGGTCGTGAACAGAATCAAAGGCCACTGGAGTTCCATGCCTACACCTCCCCCTTCCAGTCACGGCTTCGCAAGATATATGCCATCGAAGGTCCGTTCCCGACATCCGTCAGGTGATAGACTTCGGATTCCTCAAAGGGCTCGACGTAGTCCCCAAGCGTGACACGTGCGCCTTCCACGCCTTCGTAGTCGACGCTCCCTCCCGTATGCTTGGGGTCGCGCGGGCCGACGAGGTTTTCGATGCCCTGCTCGATATCGCCGAAGTAACGCGCACGGCCGTTGCACTGGGCCACACACTGGGGAAGGCTCCCCTGCGCGATCCGCTGTTCGCAGAGCGTGCACTTCTCGACGACGCCTTCTTCTTCGTTCAGATACCGGACGCTGTACGGACAGCTCATGACGCAGAACTGACAGCCGATGCATTTCTCCTTGTTGATCTGCACCGTGCCGTCCTCACGTTTGTGAGAGGCCTCGGTCGGGCACACCTCCACGCATTCAGGGTGTTCGCAGTGCTGGCATTGGACCGGCAGGTAGTAATGTTCGACGTCCGGCCACTGTCCGCTTCCACCCGGCTTGGGGTTCGGGCCGATGCGCAGGACCTTGATCCAGAAATCGCCGATGTTCACGCCGTTGATGACCTTGCAGGAAACCGAACAGGCCAGACAGCCGACACAACGGTTCAAATCAGTGACGATCGCATACTGTGTCATGGCTACTCCCTCCCCTCATACGTGGGAAGCCATTCTTTCAGACGCTCGTCGCTGGATGAGGCGATGATCGGGGTGCCGTCCTCACCACAAGGGACGGGATTGCCGAACGGTGAGTTTTCCGGGGTCGCCTTGGTGACGTGGACGTCGTAGCAACGCAGCGAGTTCGAACCGCAGAACGGATCGTTGTAGTCCTTGTAGACCAGCTGATTACAGGCGGAAAGCGACCAGCCGTGTCCCACGTCGGAGAGCTCCGGATACCACCAGGTGTGCTCCAGGTTCACGACGCCAGGAGCAATACCGTAGAACAGGTCGACGACTTCGCGGATCTTGCCGTTTTCGTTTTCGATCCAGACCCAGTCGCCCTGTTCCAGCCCGAGGCGCTCGGCATCGACCGGGTTCATCTCGATGCGCGGCACCGGCCATTCCTCACGGCACCACGGCAGCTGCCGGTGTTCGGAGTGGAAGAAGACGGGATTACGGCGCCCGGTCGTGCAGTTGAAGGCATTATCGTCTTCGAACTTCTCCGGCATGGTCACCGGGGAGACATACGGCTCGCGCGCGACGGGCATGCAGTCTGCGACGCTGTAATCGTAGTAGGGGTACGTGCTGTCGAGGCCGTAGCTTTCCATGACGGTCGACCAGATCTCCATCTTGCCGGTGGGCGTGTAAAAGCCCGGCTTGCCGTCGGTGGGATACATGGTGAACGTGCCCACCTGGCGCAACTCGCACATCTCGTAGCGGTGATACGTACCCCAGCGTTCCGGATGGACCTCCTTGGCCTCCCACCAACCGTCTTTTTGGAACTTCTCTTGGTATTCGTCCCAGGTGGTCGCCGGCGGGAAGTTGCGGCAGCACCAATCCAGATGGTCGTGGGCACTCGGCCATTCGGACCACTGCGGGTTTTCCTTCGTGTCGTTCCACGGACGGCCCATGGCCTTCCAGAGCATGATGTCGATCTCGTAGTCAATCTTGCATTCTCCCGGAGGCTCGATGGTCCTGACCGTGGCACCGCAGCCACCCGAGGCGCCCTGCGAGCAACGGGGAGATTCGGCCTCGAGCCAGTGGACACAGGGCATCAATATGTCGGCGAGGTCGCTTTGCGGCGCGTGCCACAGATCGATGACCGCCAAAAAATCGAAGGTCAGGAGCGCATCCCAGCCATAAGCGCAGTTGGACATGGCCATGAAGTTGCCCGACTGGGCGATGCCGGCACGGATGCGGTAGGGCTCGCCGGTCAAGGCACCGTCCCAGATGGACGTCGCTTCCGCCCATTTGTTCCAATAGCGCAGAAGCGGGTACTTGTCGCCACCGATCATCTTCGCGTTCGACATGAAGTAGGTGACACCTTCTGGAAGCGACGGCACGCTCATAGGAGTAACGCCCGGCGACACCTCGAGCTGTGCCTTCGTTTCGCCGCGATTGCCGGCCGGCGTGTCGTAGTTGCCGGTGATGTGGGAGAGGATCATGAGCATGCGCACCAGATGCGTCGAGTTGCCGGTCTGGTCGGTGGCCAGCTGGAAGTGCAGGCCGCCGTTGCCGTAGCGCGGATCCTTGCGTGTGGCCCATTCCAAGCACGCGTCCTCGATCAACTGGGCATCGACGCCCGTCAGCTCGGAGGCACGCTCGGGCGTGTATTCGGCACAGCGCTCGGCGTACAGATCCCAGACGGGGCGCACCTTGGTCTTCTTGCCGTTCTTGAGCTCGATCTTGAATTCGCCGTAGATGGCCGGATCAATCTCGGGATCGAAGGGCGTGGGGTCGGGGAACCAGGCGGGCGCCACTGCGGAGGCGCGCTCGGGCTGCTCGACCGTAAAGCCGGTGGTCGGCTTCTTGTAGGTTTCGCCTTCCCATTCACAGGTTTCCGAATCGTAGTAGGTCAGATGCCCGGTCGGATCGTTGTGGTGCAGCGGATGGTCGTCATCGGTGCCGGCCAGACTGTCCCACACCATGAAACGGCGGTATGAACCACCCTTCTTGATGTCGCTTTCCTTCAGAAGACGCGTGGACATGTGGACGCCCTCGCCGCCTTCCATCACATAGCCGCCGCTCGGCTCGACATCTTCGCTGTAGAGGAACGGACCGTTGGTCCAACGCTTGACGTAGAGATCGTCGTAGAGTTCGTTTTCGATGACGATGTTGGTCCACGCCTGGCAGATGTAGCCGTCGGTGCCCGGACGGATGTTCAACCAGTAGTCGGCTTCCTTGCCCAACGCGCCTTGCCGCGGATCGATGAGGATGTGAGCGTCCGAGCACTGGGAGGCATCCACGCCGGTACGGCAGCTGTCGTCGTAGTTGGAATATTCGACGGCCGTGCCCCACTGCACGTAGACCTTCGGCTGCATGACCGTTTCCATCCAGTTGGACCCCATGTCGTCGGTCATCAGCTCGGCCATGTGGCGCGGGCCCTTGCAGATCTCGTAGCCCAAAAAGCCGTTCGGCGTGTCGAGCAGGATCTTGAGGTCACCATAGGAGCCCATGCACCAGACGCGGGAGGTACCGCCGAAGCAGACGATGCACTCACCACCGTACTTGTCGATCAGCTCTTGGAACTTGTCGGCGCAGGTCTGAATTGCCTCGTCCCAGCTGATGCGTTCCCAGCCGGGATCCTCGCCTTTGACGCCCGTACGCTTCATCGGATACGTCAGCCGATCGGGATGGTAGGCCGCCTGCAGCGAAGCCTGGGACTTCGAGCAGGAATGCCCACGGTTCGACGGGCAGGATTCATCACCTTCGATCCGTACCGCCCGTCCGTTCTCGACCGTCACCCACACGCCGCACTCCATCTTGCCACAGGCGCGACAGGCGCTGCGGATGTGCTTGACTTCGCCCTCGGACGACTCTTCCTCGTCCGCCGCCAAAGCCGTGTTGACAGCCGGGATTGCAGTGCCGGCGGCTGCGACCGTCGCCGCTGCAAGTTTGGTGAAACTCCTACGCGTTAACGAAAGTTTCCCCATCATCTCTCCTTTCCCGTGCCCCTCCTCGTTATAACGGTTCGTTATAACTTTTTGGAATCTCAAAAGAAGCCGCGCTGAAATCGTGTTCGCGGTTTCCTTTTTTGCTGGGATACTTTATACTCAACAGTCAGTGGATAGGGGAAATGAAGTTTTAGCGCGAATGGTGTCCAATCCAGACTAAAGGTTATTCTTGATTGGAATAACAATGCAGATTGAATTTCTTCAGGAATACATCGAACTGGCCCAGTGCCTCAACTTCACCGAAGCAGCAAACCGCTGCAACATAACCCAGCCCGCCCTGAGCAAGCACCTGGTTGCGCTCGAAAAAGAGCTGGGCACACAGCTCGTCCTCCGCGATCGGCACAAGGTGGAGCTCACCCAGGCCGGGCACATGCTTCTGCGTGAGGCGCTCGACATCTGCGAAAGATGGAACCGCGTACGCAAAGACATCGGGAAGGCCGCAACGGTCCCAATCCTGCGCATCGGCGGCCTGCTGCAGAACTCTCGCGTCCTCTGGCTCGTCTCATCCGTCCTCGGGGCGGACGAGTACGGTGACGAGAGCATCACCTGCACCTATAACCAGACCTATTCGAAACCGTTTGTGGACTTGCTGCGCGAGCAGGAACTCGACCTGGTGTTCGCTTATCAAAACAGCGAGCAGCAAGAAGACGATTCCGACGAGTTCGTCTCCGTTCCAGTCTTCGACGACCCCTTCGTCGTCGTTGTCAGCGCGGATCATCCGTTCGCCCAACTTGACGAACTGCATATGGAGGATCTGCAAGAATCGACGCTCATCCACCTGTCCGGCTCGTATTATTCGTGGGGATGGGATCAGGTCGAAGCCGTCTGCCTACGTCACGGATTCAAACCCCAGGAGCGCATGGCACTCATGCAGCCGGAGCTCGACTACTCCCTCGTCGATATCGGAAGCGACGCGCTCGTCCTCTCGCGCTCGGCTTTGACCGGGCAACTCTTCACCCGCATGAAGAGCAGGGCCTGCATCCCCGTCGTGGACGACGATGCGCATTTCTCCATCTGCGCCATACATCGCAAAGACGACCCGAGCTCGTCTTTGGCACTGTTCATGTCGCGCCTCGAACGCTACAAATCAGAGGACTGGCAGCAGTCCGACTAGCACTCCCAGAAGCTCCGCTGCGACGGACGAAAGCCCCCGAAATTTCCTTGCTTCACACGGAAAAATTCTAAATATAGGCGTTTGACCTGCTGAAATTAGATTTTGTAACGGTCTGTTGTCGCTTATCCGCCCTCGCCTTGACACTCCCCCATACGCGCTTTTATTATGGCGCTCGGGGATAGTTCGTATGATCACGCATCGCGTCCTTCATGCGGACATTGTTTGCAAGCGCGAGGCCTCAACCGGGGCCCGCGGTAGCGTGCATCGTGCTCCGATGCGCGCCGCATACAACGTCAAGCAATGTCTGACAAGGAGGATGGAACGATGCCCGACAAAGCCCCGTTCGATTTTTCCCTCGACACCCAAAACGAAGATTTCGACCCGCTTGCTGATTCGGATCAAGACGAAACCGAAGAGGTGCAGTTCGGGGAAGAGCCCTACACCGCTCCGGCCCCCGCTGAAACCCCAGCCTCCGATCAGGCCGACGAGGCGGTAGAGCCTGAGCCCGACGATCGCACACCGCAGGAACGGACCAGGGATCTGCTCGAAAGCATGGCACCGCGACGCAAGACCCTCTTGGGAACGCTTGCCTTCTGCGAAGAACCCCAGCTGGTCGAAGATGTCAACGATCATATCGACGAGCTGCAGAAGGGCAACGCGTCCGTTTACACTCCCGTCATCTTGTGCTCCATGCTGGAAGACGCCGGCGCGCTTGAGCGTGTGACGGCCGATGGAAACCCGATCGGCGAAGAAGAAGTCGAACCGAAGACGGTCGTCGTCGACGGCGTCGAATACCTCGAAGCAAACGACCCCGCCGATGTCTATTGGCGGACCACCGAGGCGGGACATGAGGTCCTTGAAGAGGACCGCCCGCTCGAGCGTATGGAAGCCCTGCTCGAGGAAAACGCAAAGTATGCCACCATCTACGAGCGCATCCTCGACCTCTGCAACACATCCGGGGGCGCCACCATCAAGACCATCGACGATAAGGTCGACCACGATCCGCTCGTGCAAAATCCCCGCCTGTTCGCACCGCACTTCGTCGACCAGCTAGAAAGCTGCGACGCCCTCGTCTGGAACGAGGAGGCCTGGTGCATCACCGACATCGGACGCTCCGCCCTCGACCGCTTGGCCGATGCAGCCGAAGGCAAGCAGGAAGCGAAGGAGGTGTAGGTGATGGCCGACACGAAAGCGAATGCCTCATCCGCCGAAGCCGCCGATGAAACGACGGCGGAGTTCACGCGCATCAACAACCAACGGGCGACGACCTATGCCCTGCTCGCCCGGCTGTATCGAAGCGAGCTCGATGCGGATTTTCTGCAGCAGCTCCGCAGCATGCGGTTTCCCGCCAATGCAGGCAACGAGGATGCAACGAAGGGCTACTACCTCATAGCCAAGTATCTGAGCAATGTCTGGGACAAGTCGCTTGAAGAGCTTGCCGTCGACTACAACCACACCTTCATCGGCAACGGGGTCGACGCCTACTCGGCCGCCTATCCCTTCGAAAGCGTCTATACCTCGCCGAAGCGCCTGCTCATGCAGGACGCACGCGACGAGGTGCTGGCCATCTACCGCAGCGAAGGGCTCAAAAAGCAGGAAAGCTGGAAAGAAGGCGAGGACCACATCGCGCCCGAGCTGGAATTCGAGCAGCATCTGTGCAACCGGGTTTCCGAGGCGCTCTCCGCCGGAGACGAGGGCAAGGCGGCGGGCTACCTCATCACACAGAGGAATTTCCTGGACGACCACCTCCGCACCTGGGTGCCGCTCATGACGAAGGATATGAAGCGCTTCGCGCAGACCAACCTCTATCTCGGCCTAGCTTATCTCACTGATGGTTTCCTCCAGCTCGAACACGATTTTTTGAGACATGCCGTGACGGACGAAGACGACGAAACGGGGGGCGGACAATGAAGGAGACAGTAGAGCAGGACACGCAGGAAACCTTGCAAAACGAGGCTGCGACACAGCCAGATGCCGGAGCCAGCACGGACCCGTCTGCCGACAAGACGGAGGCACCGCAGAAGACGTATGCCGGCATGACACGTCGGACCCTCTGCCTGGGAGTCGGCAGCTTCGTCGTCCTGCTCGGGCTCGGCGCCATCAAGCCCATGCAGACCAAGACGCTCGTCCGTCCGCCGGGAGGCCAGGACGAAGATCGGCTGCTGTCACTCTGCATCCGCTGTGAAAAATGCTACGAGGCCTGTCCGAACGGCGTCATCAGGCCGGCGCACATGGAGGACGGTGTCTTGAGCATGCGGATGCCGACCCTCGACTTCGAGAGCAGCTGGTGCGACTGGTGCCAGGAGGCAAACGGCGGGGACCCCCTGTGCGTCAAGACCTGCCAGACCGAAGCCCTCACGCTTGCAGAAGGGGCGACGGAACTCAACACCATCATCGGCAAGGCATATCTGGACAACGACCTCTGCCTCGCCCAGCGGGGACTTGGCTGCCGATTCTGCTTCGACGCCTGCCCCTACGAAGCCATGGACCTCGACAACAACGGCCGTCCCTATGTCATCACCGAGCGCTGCAACGGATGCGGCGCCTGTGAAAGCGTCTGTGTATCGCTGGAAAACGGTTCGATATCAACAGGCGCGAGGACACGTGCCGTCACCGTACGAACCGTAGAAGAAGTGGAGGGATTGACATCATGAAGTCCACCTCTAGAGTCCTCCGTGTCATCACCGCAGCGCTCGTCCTGGTAATCATCGCCGCCGGCTTCGTCGCGCGGATCAACATCGGAACACTCTCCTCGTTCGGAATCCAGGACATCGCCTTGCTCTGTCCGCTCGGTGCGCTCGGCAGCATGCTGGCCGCCAAGCTCATGATCCCGCGGGCGGTCGTCTCCCTGGTCGTCTTCATCATCCTCGTCATCATTTTCGCCCGTGCCTTCTGCGCGTGGATCTGCCCCGTCTCGCTCGTCAAACGGATCCGCAACATATTCAAACGCAAACGGGACGACACAGATGAGGAGCAGGCCTTGCAGGGAGGCGAGGCGCCAGAGGTCGCAATCAAGGCGGAATCCTGCTCGTCGACCTGCAGCGGCGGATGCGCCACCTGCGCCGCCAAACGCGGCTCCGCGCTCGATGCACGTCATTTCGTCTTGGTCGGCGCGCTCGTCTCCACCCTCATCTTCGGCTTTCCCGTTTTTTGCGTCGTCTGCCCGATCGGGCTGACCTTCGCGACGATCATGCTCCTCGTCAACCTGTTCGCGTTCGGGGACGTCACCTGGTCGATCATCGTGGTGCCGGTCGTGCTCATCCTCGAGGTGGCGGTCTTTCGGAAGTGGTGCCACAAGATCTGCCCGCTTTCCGCCTTCATGAGCCTGATCGCAAAGCTGAACCGGACCTTCGTGCCCACCATCGACAACGAGAAGTGCCTGGAAACCAGTAAGGGTGCTACCTGCGGCATCTGCGGCCAGGTCTGCGACGAGGGCATCAATCTCCGCCACCAGGAACTCTCCGAAGCGGCGATGAGCGAGTGCACCAAATGCCGCAACTGCGTGGAATCGTGTCCGCAACATGCCATCTCCATGCCGGTCCTGCCGAAGCGCAGGGCCAAGAAGACGGCGAAACAGCAGACCGCGGAAGCGTAGTTTTAGATGCCCGAAAAGGAAACAACCGTGCAGGCGCAGTGCATCACCGGAGGCTCCGGCAGCGGCAAGACACAGCGCGTGGTAGAAGCCGTAGGCAGCGCCCTTGAAACGGGTGTGTCGGCGACCGACATCCTTGTCCTGTGCGCCTCCCCCCTGTCGTGCCAGGCCCTGCGCCGTCGTCTTTCCGAATTCTTAGGCGCTGCCGCCGCTGGGAAGGTGCAGGACATCGAGGTCACGACACCGCGCGAATACGCCTTGCGGATTCTGGCGGACACAGAGGCGATTGCCTGGTCGGGACGGCAGCCTCGCATACTGGCGCCCTTCGAGGAAACCTTTTTGATGGAGGACCTCAAGGTCAGCACCGTGCGTTCCAAGCGCCTGCGCGAGATGCTCAAGTTCTTCTACCGCTCTTGGACCGAGCTCGCCGACGATGAGGAGGATTGGCTCGTCACCGAAGAGGAGCGTCTCGTCCATCGGATGCTGAAAGACGCCCTCGACGACACAGGTGCCCTGCTCGAGCCCGAGGTCGCAAACCTGGCGGTCGGGTATCTTCGCTCCCACGAAGACGCGCGGCAACGGCATGGCCGGCCATATGTCTTCATCGACGACTACCTGCATCTGAGCCGCGCCTCGCAGATTCTGGGTACGCTGCTCGCCACCGACTCCATCACCGTCGCGGGTGACAGATATGCCAGCACGCAGGTCTTCGACTCATATCCGTACGCCGACGGCTTCGATGACTTTGCGAAACGGTATCCGGAACACACCAGTATCGAACTTGAGGATTGCCATCGCTGCGCTCCGTGTGCCTATGCCGCGGAGGTCCTGCAGGAAGAGATCGCCACGACCTCGACGGACATCAAGGACGCCAACAGCAAAGGAGTCTCCAGGCCCTCCGATAACGTGCCGGAAGTGCCCGACGCACCTGAACGATCCTGCCCAGACCTGTTGCAGGCCGCGACCCCGGAGGCGGAATGCACGCAGATTGCCGATTACGTCGCGGCCAATCTCGACGCGGCGCGACCGGCCAGCTTCGTCATCGCCAGCCCGAACGACACCTGGACGCGTAACATTGCAGGCGCCCTGGATGCGCGTGGCATCCATGCTGGGACGGTCCTGGCGGCCGCTCCTCTGAAAGGCGACACCCGCCACCTCGAGCGCTGCGTACCCGCCCGCATCTTCAACGACCTGATGCTGCTGGCCGACCCGACCGATGCGCTGGCATGGCGCTCACAGATCGGGTTCGGCGACCACATCGCCCGCAGCGCGCAGGTCTCCACCTTGCGGGAAGCCTGCCAGCAGCAAGGCATCAGCTTCGCCGAGGGGCTCGAGGAACTGGCGAACGCGCAGCCGGCAGCGGACGGCAAGCAGACGACGATAAAGACCGGCCCGTTGGCGGAGGAACAGGAACTCACCTTCGACATGCTCGCGGCTCAGGCCGGCATGCAATACGTCGTCGATGCCTACCGACAGGGACATGCTGCCCTACGCGCCGGCGCCGACCTGACGGGAAACGAGCTGCTCGAAGCCCTGACCCGGTTTGTCTCAGGGGATGATTCCGCGACCACACCGGAGGTACTCAAAGACCTGTGCGCCGGTCCAGACGGCTTCATAGGCGATGACGACGATGCATCCGTCCTGGTAGCGCGTGTGCGCGAGAAGCTGACCGCCCCTCAACCGGACTCCGAGGCGGTCGTTTTGGTGCTTCCCTATGACCAGCTCATCGGCGTTTCGCCGGATAGCTTGATCGTCGCGGGTTTCGTCAACGGCTTCTTCCCCTGTCGCGACTTCTTCGACGGTGCCATTATGCCCATCAACCGACAGGAGCAGACGCATGCCATCGACGTCAGGCGCGCCTATGTGCTGGTGACCAAAGCCGACCGAATGCTTATCTTCTCCTACTTCACCGAGGCCGACCTGGAGCTGGCTGAACCGCTCAAGCTCAAGATCGAACGCGTGCGCCTGCGCGACGACGACAGACGTATCTGCACCATCGAACCGAGCGTTTTCATCTCGCAGATTTTCGGCAAGCGGGTCCTGGCATCGTGAAACGCGACGCGACATCCGCAGCGTATGTAGACAAAGGAAGTGATAGTTATGCCCAGTAGAGTCCGTCCTTCTCTACTCCTCAAAATGAGAATCGACGAACGCCAGTATTCTGAGGACGTGGCGCTCGAAATCAAGCGCTCGTATTCGCACGTCGCCCCGTCGTCGGTCTCATCCTGCTTCGTCGCTGAGGCAGATGACGTGGAGACACCTTTGGAGAATGCGATACGGCTCGCGATCAGGATGAGCGCGCCGTATTGGCACGCCGACGATGCCGAGGAACAGGAACAGTGGGATGTCATCATGCCGAAGTGGCTCGGCAACATGTTCCGCAAGGTATCGAACGCGATGGCCGCCAGCAACAACGTCCGCAAAGGTGCGGGCCAGCGCAACCTCGATTACACCTGGGCGGAGGCCGAGTTCGACGATAACGCCCTGATTGCCTTTAAAACCGTCTCCGACTCATCGATTCCCGACGATGCCCTGCAGAGCGTCGAACACGTCCGCTCGCTGATGGCCGCCGAGGCCTTCGGCTCCGGCGAAGTCGCCTGCGTGCGTATCCCGTCCAAAGCCAGCTACGAGGAACAGGTCGCCGCCGCGGCCGCAGCGAAGGCGGAAGAGGAGGCGGCACAGGCAGAAGACGACGATGCAGCAGAAGCGGAACCCGAAGACGGGGTTGAAACCGCAGGAGCAGACGAAGCCACCGACACGGAGACCGACGTCGAGGAGGCATCACCCGGCGAAGAGGCGGAGGAGGAAGAGGTCAAAGAAGCCCCCTCCATGCCGCAGATCGACGTCGACGACACGATATGGGGTATCGAGTATGCCGATGGAAGCATACGAGCATTCGATTCGGGAAAGGAGGTCTTTGTGGACTAGAACGAAGACGCCCTTGGGGAGGGGCGATCCATCTGCTTGCAAGCAGGCAAAAAGGCCACGGGCATCACGCCTGTGGCCTTTTTTGTAAGGAGCTGCGTTTGTTCGAACGTAGACCGGGCAAATGCCAAGAACTCGTGAGGCTCCTCTAGTCATTCATCTTGAAACAGGAGCTGAGCTCGCCTGAGGCGTTGCCCAGATACATCTTCGCGTTGCTGCTGGTGGCGTAGAGATAGGTCTCCGGCTCGATCTTGAACATGACGTCGATGGCATCGCCGCTGTCGTCTTCGGTGCACAGGATGGCCTTGTGCTCGTTTTTGAGGACGACCTTCTTCTTTCCCGTCTGCCCGTTGCCGAGTTTGAAGGAAAACATATCCGCCCCGAGCTCATGTTGCAGCGAGCCGGTCAGCTTCGTGTCGCCCGAGCTGATGTCGACCGAGTCATAGGAAAAGCCCTTCGCACTCGAGTCCGTCGGTGTGTAGTTGAGCTCGTATTCCGCCTGCACGTCGTAGTCCGTGCCCGACCCGTCGACAGGGCTGATCTCGTCGAAGGTGAGCGAGCCTTCCAACGTGCCGTCCAGGTCCTTGCGCTTCTGCTCCTTCTTCGGGATCGTCAGCGCCTTGCCCTCGATCTTCCAGTCGGTCTGCGTGTTGGTCGCCGACGGGGTCTCCTGTCCCTCGTCGGGGACCCAGCCCTGCTCCTCGTCGAAGGTGAAGGTCATCGTCCAGGTACCCGTATCGGTCGCGAACCACTGATCGTAGGTAAGTTCCTGCGTGGCGGTCGAGGTGTAGGTGTCGCCACTCTGGTCGAGCGTCGAGGAGAAGTCCCCGAACTCGGCGCCGCCCGCGACCATGTCGGCGTAGTCGACGGTGACATCCCCGGTCAAGGTTGGTACGAAGCCGTCGACGCCCTTGAGCGGGACCGTGTGCGCGGAGAGCTTGTCGACGTAGTCGGCGATCTGGAGAGTGTCGTCGACGACTTCCTCCCCCTCCACCGGCCGCGTGTAGTAGGCCTCGGCGGTCAACTCCGTCCTGAAATTGGCGTTGACGAGCGCGCAGGAGAAGGTGACGGTCCGAAAGGAGAGGGTCGTGCCCTCGACCGTGTAACTCTGCGTGTTCTGATCCTCGATCTGCAGGTCCTCGATCGTGTAGTCGGAGGGGAGCACGTAGTTGCCGGGCACGGCACAGTCTGCGGCGACGTCGACCTGCTGGAGGTCTTCGTAGAACTCCTCTTCGCTCATCTGCCCCGATCCCGAGCACATGACGACGAGGAGCACGATGACGGCGATGATGACGACGATCGCCGCGATGATGATGGCGGTGACGGTACCCCTCCGTTTGGGCGCTTCGTCCCCCTCGCCGGACTGGCTGTCGGCGTCCTGGATGTTTTCGTCCTCGTTGGTCATGTCGGTGGAATCTTCTGCCATGGCTGTCTGCTCCTATTCTGCCCAGGTGCCGTCGACGAAGACGGGTACCTCGCTGCCATCCGCCTTGATGCCGGTGATGCACAGATCCTCGGTGCCGATCATGAAGTCGACGTGCGTCGCGGACTCGTTGACGCCCTCCTGTTCCAGCTGCTCGCTGTCCAGGTCGTAGCCGCCCTCGTAGCAGTCGGGAAATCCCTTGCCCAAGGCCAGGTGGCACGAGGCGTTTTCGTCGTAGAGGGTGTTGAGGAAGAGGATGCCGGTCTGGCGGATGGGGCTTTCGTAGGGGATGAGGGCACACTCTCCCAGGCGGCAGGAACCCTCGTCGATGTCGATGATGCCCTGCAACACGTCGCGGCCGACCTCCGCATCACATTCGACCGCCTTGCCGTCCTCGAAGCGGACCCAGAAGTCCTGCACACGGGCGCCGTTGTAGATGAGCGGCAGGGCGCTGTGGACGATGCCGTCGGCACGCATGCGGTCCGGACTCGTGAAGATCTCCTCGGTGGGGATGTTCGGGAAGAAGTAGGTGCCGTCGGCCGTCGCCTGCCCGCCCCCTTCCCAGCGGCCCTTCTCGAGCAGGCCGACCGTGAAGTCGGTGCCGTTGGATGCCGTGTAGTGCAGCGCGTCGAGGTGCTGGGAGTTGAGCCACGCCTTGCGGGCGTCGAAGGTCGCCCGGTGCGCATCCCAGGCCGCGCACGGGTCGCTGTCCACCCGTGCCGTGTCCATGATGGCGTCCCAGAGCTTGCGGGTCGCCTCCTCCTCGGAAAGGTCGGGAAAGACCTTGCCCGCCCAGTCCGGGGTCGACGCCCCGGCGATGCACCAGACGTTGCGCCCGAAGTCGAGGGCGTCGTAGAACTCCTTGCAGGCCGCATGCGACGCACGCGCCGAGGCGATGATCTTTGCCTGATCGACGCCTGTCATGACCTCGGGGTCCTCGCTTAAAATGTTGAGGATGGCGGCGCCGCGGCGCACCATGGAGTTGCTGCGCTCGGCCTTCCACGGCTCCAGCGTCTCGAAGACCTCGAGCGGGGCGTTGTCGTAGGTCATGCGCGCACAGACCTCGTCACTCCAGGCGACGGTGACCTGTCGTGCCCCGGCCCCATAGGCCGTCCGCACCACCCGGCGCGTGAAGTCGACCGTCTGCAGAGGGGCGGTGATGTAGAGCTCCTGCCCTCCTTGGAGCGCACAGCCCTTGTAGACGATCAGCTCCGCGTATTTGTCCAAGCGTTCGTCGAAGTCCATGGCTTTACTCCTCCTAGTCCTCGGCCGGAAGCGAGGGCAGGGCCACGATGAAGACGGCTCCCCCGTCGGCCAGGTTGGCCGCTTCGACCGTGCCTCCCATCGCCGTGGTCAACGCCTTGACGATGGCAAGCCCCAGTCCGCTGTTGCCGCTTTTATGCTCGCGCGAACGCGACTGGTCGGCGCGGTAGAACCTATCGAAGAGATGCGCCGGCACCTCGTCGCCGAAGCCCGGCCCGGTGTCCTTGACGGCGATGACCGAGTGGTCCTGCATGCCCGCAAGTTCCACCCGGATCGTGCCGCCCTCGCCGGCGTAGCGGCTCGCGTTTTCGATCAGGTTGAAGAGTATCTGATTGATGGCGTCGGAGTTGCCGTTGACGTCGGGCGCCTCCCCGACGATCTCCAGGTTCACGCCGCGCTCCTCGAGCATCGAATCCATGAGCAGGGCGCAGTTTTCCGCAAGCGTCCGCAGGTTCAGACGCGTGAGATCCATGTCCGTGGCCTCCGCGCGCTGCAGCGTCAGCAGGTCGTTGGCCATGCGCGTGAGCCGGTCGCATTCGTCGATGATCTGCTCGAGGAAGCGCTTGGACATGTCGGGCGGGACGTCGCCGTCGAGCAGGGTCTCGGCCGTGCCGCGGATGGCCGTGAGCGGCGTGCGTATCTCGTGGCTGACGTCGCTCACGAACTGGGCCTGTACGGCCTCCCGCTGACGCATCTCGTTGACGAGGCTGTCGAGGTAGTCGTTGACCTCGGGCGGTATATCCACGTTGACGAGGAAGTCGACGACCTCGGGCGGCAGCTCCTCCTGCAGCAGATCCTCGGGATGCTCGTAGAGCGTATCGGTGGATGTATCGGAGGGTGTATCGGTGTTCACGCTCAGCACTCCTCTTGATGGTTGAGGTCGTATATGAGACGCAGGCCGGTCAGGGTCAGATCGGGGTCGTGACGGTCGATGGTGCGGGACAGTTGGCAGACGGTGTGTGCAAAGCCTCCCGTCGCGACGACCGGGGCTTGGTATCCCAGCTCATCGAAGATACGGCCGACGAGTCCGTCGATGCGTTCGGCCTCGCCGAGCACCAGGCCGCTTTGGACGGCCTCGGCGGTGTTCGTGCCGATGACCGCGTCCGGTACGGCAAGGTCGCTCTGCGGGATGCGGGCGGCGTGCGAGAACAGGGCGTCGGCGCTGGTGGCCAGACCCGGGGCGATGACGCCGCCGAGGAAGCGCCCCTGCTTGTCGATGACTTCGATATTGGTGGCCGTCCCCAGATCGACGATGACGACCGGGGAGCCGACCTGCTCGATGGCGGCGACGGCGTCGGCGATGCGGTCGGCACCGATCTCGTCGGGGTTGTCGAAGTCCAGGGCAAGCGAGGTTTTGACCTGCGGCCCCACGACGAGCGGCTCGACGCCCGTCACGCGTTTGGCCGTCTCCGTCCATGAAGGGGTGAGCGCAGGGACGACCGAGGCGATGACGACGTCCTCCACACAGGCCAGGTCCAGGGCCTTGAGGCCGAACTGGCCGGCCAGGTCCAGATGGACCTCGTCGGCGGTCTTGTCCGCGGCCGTCCTCAGCCGCCACGACGTGCGCAGCTCCGAACCGTGGAAGAGCCCGAGCGCGGTCTGCGTGTTGCCTATGTCGACCGCCAGAAGCACACATCATCCTTCCTGTTGTCCCCGTGTAACCCGCCCGCTAGGATACCACCTTGCCGCAGAGGCCGCGATGAGGGGAGTCTACGGTTTCGTTACAGGCTGTCATTCTGCAGGTGTGCCTTCTTACAATAGGCACCAGGTGTGTGAAGGAGGAGCCATGGAAGATCCTACCCCCCAAAAGATCCTCGTCGTGGACGACGAACAATCCATCACCGACTTCGTCAGCTACAACCTCGTCAAAGAGGGCTATGAGGTCGACGTCGCCTCCAACGGCGACGAAGCGGTCGACATGGCCAAGGCAAACGAATACGACCTCATCATCCTCGACGTCATGCTTCCCAACATCGACGGCTACGAGGTCTGCCGACGCATACGCGCCGAAAGCAACGTGCCTGTCCTCTTCCTCTCCGCACGCGACACCGAACTCGACAAGGTCGTCGGCCTCGAACTGGGCGGCGACGACTACCTGGCCAAGCCCTTCGGCATCCGCGAGCTGCTCGCCCGCGTCCATGCCCTGCTGCGACGCGCCCCGCAGGGCGACGAGGACGTGGACAGCGAAGGCAACCGTGTCTTCGAGATCAGCGGCGTCACCCTCGACGAGGGCGCACACCGGGCAACCTACAACGGCAGGGAAATCGAGCTGACCCCGCGTGAGTTCGAACTTTTGGCCACGCTCATGTCACATGCCGGCACGGTCCTGGGGCGCGAACAGCTCTTGAAGGAGGCGTGGGACTGGCAGTACGTCGTCGAGACGAAGACGGTCGACACCCACATCAAGCGCCTGCGCGACAAGCTCGCCGGCGTCGGCCTCGACCCCAACATCATCGAGACCGTCCGCGGCTACGGCTACCGCTTCGTCAAGGATTTCCAGGATTAGGACACGCCGCCCGCGGCGGCGTTGCATCCCTCCTTAACGTGAAAAGGCCCGCCGGATGGCGGGCCTTTTCATAGGTGCTGCTCGTTGCAAGATGCGGCCGTACGGCCGCCGGCCTGCCGGCTAGTCCCAGAAGCCTCCGTTCGAGCCGGAGTCGGAACCGCCTGAACCGTTGTTGTTACCCTGGTTGCCGAACCAGCCGAACAGGTCGCCGAAGTTGAATCCGTACCCGTTGCCCGAGTCTCCCGAGTCGCCGTAGTCATAGCCATAGCCGTCGTCGCCGTAACCGTAGCCATAACCGTTGTCGCCATAGCCGTAGCCGTTACCGTTATCCCCGGAATTGCCGTTTCCGTTGTTGCCGGAATTATCGTTGCCGTTGTTGCCGGAGTTGCCGTTGCCGGACGAATCGCCGCTGTTGCTGTTCTCCTGGTTTTCCAAGCTATCGGCGGTGATCTCGTCGCCTTGGTTGCTGTCATCGCCCAGGGTGACCTCGGTCGTGGCCTCCTGCCCGTCACGGATGTAGGTGACGGTGAACTTGTCGCCGGGCTTGGCGGCGAGCACCGCGGCGGTCAGATCGCTCGAGCTAGTGATCGTCGTATCGCCGAATTTGGTGATGACGTCTCCGCCCTTGAAGCCGGCGGCCTCGGCGGCCGTACCCACGTAGACGTTGTAGATCTCAGCGCCTTCCGGATCGGTCGAGGACGTGCTCGTCACACCGAGGTAGGCGTGGTTGATCGAGCCGTTTTCGATGAGGGCCTCGGCGACCTCCTGCACCTCGTTGGAGGGGATCGCGAAGCCGAGTCCTGCATACGATCCGGACGAGGACGAGATGTAGGTGTTGATGCCGATCAGCTGGCCTCGGGAGTTGACCAGGGCGCCGCCCGAGTTGCCGGGGTTGATGGCGGCATCGGTCTGGATCATGTCGGTGTAGACCGTCGTACCGGTTTCGTCGGCGAGCACGTCGGAACGGTACAGCGCCGATACGATGCCGGTCGTGACCGTCTGCTCGTAGCCGTAGGGCGAGCCGAGCGCCATGACCCATTCACCGACGGATATGTCCGAGGAGTCGCCCCATTCCATGACCGTCATATTGCTGGCGTCGATCTTGAGGACCGCCAGGTCGGTCTTGGCATCGTAGCCGACCGGGGAGGCCTCGTAGGAGTCCTCGCCGACCGTGACCGTCACGCGCTGCGCGTCGGAGACGACGTGGTTGTTCGTGACGATGTAGCAGTCGTTTCCGTCGTCTTTGACGATGACGCCCGAGCCGAGTGAATCGGGCGTGTCGCTGCTGCTGCCGCTGCTGCCGTCCATGCCGAAGTACTGCGACCAGTCATCGGAGGTCGACGAGTAGTTGTAGATGGTGACGCAGGAATCGAGGCACTTGGCGCTGACCGCCTCGGCCAGGGTCGCCTCGTCGTTGCCCGTGATCTCGATTGTGCCGTTGCTGACGGTACGCGTGCTCTTGAACTCATCGAGCACCGGGGTGAACATCCACAGGCAGCCGATGACGGCGGCGACGACCACCGCGCCGATGATGCCGCCGATGAAGCCCCTGACGCCTCCCTTGCCGCCGCCGTTTTTCTTGCCGGTCTTGATGGACGTCTCGTCGGCCGTCGCACGGGCCTCCTTATCTGGAGCCGTCCATGCGCCGTCCGCGGCGTTCTTCTGCGTCTCGTCCTTCGTGGCGGCCGGCTGCTTTTTGGTCTGGTCGGCGGACGTGCGCGCCGGACGCGTCGTCTTTGCGCCGGAGTCGGCATCGACCTTCTTCTTCGATGCCGCGCTCTCAGACGCCTTGGCGTCGTCGCTCGTTTCATCCTTTTTCTTCGAAGCCGTCTTGTCCGGCTCCTTGTCCTCCTCAGGCGTCACCCGGACCCAGTTCGGTGCGCCTTCAGGCGGTTCCGGTGCACCCTCGGGTGGAACGGGTGCGTTGTCTTTATCAGCCATAACAAACCTCCTTGTACGCCGACACATCGGTCGGCATCCGTTTGTACTATACCGTTTGAGCTATAAACGGTCGATGTCCGTTGCTTGAACGTAGTTTAATCGCACGGATGCCGCCTGTGCCGACGCGTGGCTCGAAAAGCCCCCGATTTTCAAGCTGGTTTAAGAGAAGCGGGGGTGGATTTCAGGCACGATTCAGAAAAAGGGCCGCACAAGGACGCGCAGAAGGATATCTAGCGTGCCAGGCGCTCCGCCCGCTCGTCCGCAAGCTTACTGCGGTAGGTACGCAACTCGTCGAAGGACGGCGCCTCGCGCAGGCGTGGCTGCAGCGCCCGGACGCGCTCGGCGATCTGGTCGCGATCGACCCCGGAGACATGCGTGAAATCGTCGTAGAGGACCTTGCCGTTGACCATCGTCATCATGATGTTGTCCTGGTTGGCGGTGTAGACGACCGCGCTGACCGGGTCGCTGATGGGGTTTTGATGCGAGTTGCGCAGGTCGACGGCGATGATGTCGGCCTTCTTGCCGACCTCGAGCGAGCCGATCCACTCGTCGAGGAACAGGGCGCGGGCCGCATCGATGGTCGCCATCGACAGGATGTCCTGTGCCGACAGGAGGTTCTTGCTGCCGGGGTTGAGCGCACGGGAGAGCAGCAGGCCGAAGCGCATCTCCTCGATCATGTCGAAGGTGTCGGTCGCCGCCGGGGAATCCGTCCCCAGCCCGAGGCGCAGCTTCTTGTGGCGGAATTCGTGGATGGGGGCAGCCCCCATGCCGAGTTTGGCGTTGGTACGCGGACAGTAGGCGATCGCCACGTCGTTGTCCTTGAGGATGTCGAGGTCGTCGTCGTCGACGTGGACGCAGTGGACGGCCATCACGTTCGGAACGCTGAAGATGCCCCAGTTGTAGACGTAGCGCACCGGCGTGCATCCCGCCGCGAGCCAGGGCGGCATGTCGATGCCGAAGCCGCGCTCCTGCTCGGTGGCATGGACGGAGAACGGCGATGACCCGTAGCGGACGAAATCGGCCTCCTCCTGGCTGCCGGCCACATGGAGGGCGACCGGCGTCTCGTGTTCGCAGGCATAATCCGCGATGCCCTTGAAGATCTGCGGATGGCAGGCGTAGATTGCGCCCGGGGCAAGCCCGAAGGACATGCGCGTCTCGTCGCTGTCCTGACGCCAGCGTTCGACCTCGTCGACGCCGTCCTGCAGAGCGTTGTCGACCTCGTCGGCACGCATGGTGTAGATCTCACGGTAGAAGACGCCGCGCAGGCCGATCTGGCTGGCGGCCTTGGTCGCAGACCCGGTGGAAGTTATGTCGGCGACCGTCGTCACGCCCGATGCCACCGCCTCGAGCGCACCGAGCATGGCGGAGTCGTCGAAGTCCTCCGAGGTGAAGAGGATCTCGCGGGTGGAGGTCTCGCGCTTCCATTCGGCATACGGCTTTTCCTCGACGATGCCGCGCAGGGCGGCACATTCGAGATGCGTGTGCAGATCGACGAAACCGGGCATCAGGGCCGCACGTCCGTAGTCACGGACCTCTTCGTCCGGATACTTCTTCTGCAGCTCGGCGAGCGTTCCGATGTCGGCGATCTTGTCGTCTTGGACCAGCATCGCCCCGTTTTCGATGTTTTCGCCGGTGACAGGTATGAGATAGTGGGCTGCAAGCAACATGGCTATCCCTCCTCCCGCTTCTCGTTCTTGGAACCCCTCCGCTGCTGCCGCCGTGCCTGTTTGGCGGCCTTGCGCTCCTCTTTGGCCTGGCGTTCGGCCTTGGCCTGTGCCTCCTTTTCGGCTTCGGCCTCGGCCAGACGCTTCTTTTCCTTCGGGCTCATCTTGGCATCGCGGATCCTGTCGGATTCGGTCTTGCGCAACGGACGGACCTTGCGGAAGTCGACGATGAAGGCGGCGATGATGCCGACGTAGCCGATGCCGAGCGATATGTAGGTGAGGACCAGAAACGGATCCATCTGGCCGTCCGTATACTCCTCCGAATTGCGGCCGAAGCTGAGCACGAACGATAGGACGACCCCGACGATGGCGACGACGACGCAGACGATCCAGATCCGGCGCCACCTCTTGTACTCGTCGTTGTTCTTGAGCACGGTGGCGGCCAGGGCGTCGGCTTCGCGCTCCTTGTCGCGCTCCGTCGACTCGCGCTGCCGCTTCTGCTTCTTTTCGCGGTCGGCCTTCTGCTTGGCCGTGGGGACGTAGATCGACTCTGCGGCCTTGCGCTTCGGCTTTGCGGTGCCTGCGGACTTGCGGGAGTGGCCTTTCGGCCCGTCACCCTGGTTGCGGGCGTTCATCGGGTTACGCTGTGACATGAAGCATGCTCCTTATGGCTGTCGGACGGGCGAAAACGTCGTGCCCGTGATGATTTCGAAGGCCTGTATGTACTTGCGGCTGGTCGCCTCGATGATGTCGTCGGGCAGACGCGGCGGCTTGCCGCTGCGGTCCCAGTTTGCATCGAGCCAGTCGCGCACGAACTGCTTGTCAAAGCTGGCCTGGCTGCGTCCCGGTTCGTACTCATCAGCCGGCCAGAAGCGCGACGAGTCGGGGGTGAGCACCTCGTCGCAGAGCGTCAGGGTGCCGTCGACCGTGCCGAACTCGAGCTTGGTGTCGGCGATGATGATACCGCGCTCGGCCGCATAGGCCGCCCCCCGCTCGTAGACGGCGAGCGCCGCATCCCGCAGGGCGGCAGCGTCGGCCTTTCCCACGAGCTCCTCGGTGCTCTGGTAGGTGACGTTTTGATCGTGGTCGCCCACCGCCGCCTTGGTCGACGGCGTGTAGAGGGGATGCTCGAACTTGCTGGAGTTTACCAGGCCGGCCGGTTGCGGAATGCCGCAGACCGTGCCGGAGGCCTCATACTCCTTCAGGCCGCTGCCCGCCAGATAGCCACGGACGATGCACTCCACCGGGAACATGCGGGCCTTGTGCACGAGCATGAAGCGGCCGTCGAGGTAATCGGCGTGCGGCGCGAAACGCTCGGGCAGGTCGTCCACGTCGGTGCTGATGAGATGGTTGGGGATGATGTCGGAGAGCAGGTCGAACCAGAACAGCGACAGGCGCGTGAGCACCTCACCCTTGTATGGGATCTCGTCTTCGAGGATGTAGTCGTAGGCCGAGATGCGGTCCGTGGCCACGATGAGGAGCTCGTCCCCCAGATCGTAGAGGTCGCGGACCTTGCCCTGTGAGTCGGGATGCAACGCTATCTCTGCCATGGCAGCCGCCTCTCCCTGCGCTTGCGCGCCCGCTGCGCCTCCTGCTTGGTCTGCTTGCTGTTGCGACGCAGGATGTTACGCCCGAAGGCGGCCTTCTGCGGCTGCTCATGGAGCGGCAGATAGATGCTGAAGGTGGAGCCTTCGCCAAGGACGCTGGTGACGTCGATGTGCCCTCCGTGCTGATCGACGACGGCCTTGGCCTGCGCCAGGCCAATGCCGAGACCCCCTTCGGTGTAGGTCCGGGCCCGGTCGGCCCGCCAGAAGCGCGAAAAAACCAACTTCAAATCGTCTTCGGCGATGCCGATGCCGTCGTCGGTCACCGAGATGATGGCGT